>NZ_JBFBGS010000010.1:0-29392 GCF_040684795.1 Kitasatospora sp. NPDC089797
GTCGAGGGCGACGACCCGGGTCTCCCCCTCCCCGTAGACCTTGTTCAGGCCGGTGGCGCGGGCGGCCGCCAGGCCGGTACGGACGGCGGTTGCGGTCGACGAGGTCACGGGGGTGCTCCTTGCGGGTTCGCGGATTCTTGGTTCCATGCTCCGCGACGTGATCATGGTTCTGCGTCGCTCCGCCGAACGGTTGGCCCGACCACCGCTGGGCGTACGGGAGGGGCGGGCCCCTCCTCCTGCGGTATGACGGAACCCTGAGGGCGGCGCGGTGGCCGGAATCACCGTGGTTCGTGGCCAGATCCCGAACTGTTCGTCAGATGGCAGGGAAACATGACAACTTCCCGGGCTGGGAACATGCGAAAGGGTGATCCGGGCGACTACGCTCAGGGGTGGTTCGCAGGACGCCCGGATGGTGGAACGCAGACACGGGCAGCTTAAAACTGCTTGGCCGTGAGGCCGTGCCGGTTCGAGTCCGGCTCCGGGCACCGACACCGTGCCGCCCCCGCTCCGGGGAGCGGCCCGTCCGGCGCGGCGCGTGCCGCCCCCGTGCGGGGCGCCGCGCCGTCGGCCGCCGGGCGGGGCCTGTGAGCGGCGTCTCAATCGCGAAACCACGTACACGCAGCGTGAGTTGGGATTAGGCTCGAAACCCCGGAGTGTTCACGGGGGACGGGCGCCGCTCCGGGGATCCACAGGTCCGACCGGGGCTCCCGCGTGCGGGGTCGCGCCCCGCCGCGGCCGGGGTCCGGGTCCGGTTCGGCGCCTGCTCACCATGCGGACCACCCGTGTGGTTCGGGCTCATACATGTCATGATTGCGACAACTATGTCCTTCCCACGTCCTCGACGGTGCGGACGAATCCATATGTCCGGTTTTGCCCTCCAATCTCGTCCTTCGTAGCCCCGCAACGGGGTCACCAGTTTCGGAGTTGGTATGGATACGGGGAAAGTGTGCCGCCAGTCGGCATTCCATGTGTACAGCCACGTGCTGAACCACGAGGTGGACCACGGTGTCCCGGCCGAGCTCGCCGAGGAGCTCGGGCTGCCCCGCCCGGCGGTCGAGGCGGCGGTCGAGTACCTGCTCACCAGCGGGCTGGTCCGGATCCGCTCCGGCGGCCGGCTCGTCGCCGTCGCGCCGGACGAGGCGGTCGTCGAGGTCCTCGGCCCGCTGGAGCGGGAGATGCGCACGCGGCGGGCCTCCATGGACCGCAAGCGCAAGGACCTGATGTCCTTCATGCCTGCTTTCGAGGAGAGCGCCTCCGCCCAGCAGCACCGCAGCCAGTTCCAGCTGATCCGGCGCCTCGCCGACGTCCGGTCGGTCATCGCCGACCTGGCCGACCACTGCCAGGAGGAGGTCCTCACGGCCCAGCCCGGCGGCGGGCGCGAGGTCAGCGCCCTGGAGGAGGCGGCGCCCAGGGACGAGGACCTCCTGCGCAGGGACGTCCGGCTGAAGGTCCTCTACCAGCACACGGCCGGGCTGCGCCCGGACATCAAGGACTACGTCGAGCGGATCACCAAGCTGGGGGCCCAGGTGCGCACCCTGGACGACCGCTTCACCCGGATGCTGGTCTTCGACCGGAAGGCCGCGGTGATCGCGGTGCCGGGCGACCCGCACGCCGCGGCCCTCGTCCGCGAGCCGCACATGGTGGCGGTGATGGTGGAGGTCCACGAGCGGCTGTGGCTGGGCGCCGAGCCGTACACCGGCGGCACCTCGCTGCGGGCGGACCTCACGGACGACCTCCGGCGGGTCATCGTCCGGCTGCTGATCGAGGGCATGACGGACGCCTCCGTCGCCACCCGCCTCGGCATCTCGGTGCGCACCTGCCGCCGCCACATCGCCGAGATCATGGCCGAGATGGGCGCCCAGAGCCGGCTCCAGGCCGGCTACCTGCTGGCCGCCCAGCAGCGCGTGGGGGCCTGACCCGCCGGGGCGCGGTGGGCCGTGCCCCGGCGGCGCCCACCGCACCCCGGCCTCAGCGGTCGAGCTGCTCGAACGCGCCCTCCGGCAACCGCAGGTAGACGAGCCCGGACAGCAGGCAGAGCCCGGCGACGTACCAGGGGAAGGCGTCGGCGACCCCCTGGTCCTTGAGGAGCGTGCCCACGTACGGAGCGGTCCCCCCGAACAGCGCCACGGTGAGGGAGTAGGGGACACCCACGCCGGAGGCCCGCACCCGGGCGGGGAACACCTCCGCGTTGACGGCCGCGGCGATGGAGGTGTAGCCGGTCAGCAGCAGCAGGCCGGTGCACTGGACGAACAGCAGCGACCAGAACGAGCTGCCGATCAGGTGCAGCAGGGGCACGCACAGCACCGCGGAGCCGCCCGCGAACCCGAGCAGCAGCGGGCGGCGGCCGACGCGGTCGGACAGCAGGCCGCCGAGCGGCTGGACCAGGCCGAAGAAGACCAGCGAGACGGTGCCCACCAGGAGCGACCGGCCCTTGTCGAAGCCGGCGTTCACCTGCGCGTACGTCGGCAGGTACGTGGTCCAGGTGTAGAAGGCGATGGTCCCGCCCACGGTGATGCCGCAGATCAGCAGGGACGCCCGGGGGTGTCGGCGGACCCCCTCGAACAGCCCGGTGCGGCGTTCGGGCCGCACCTCGGCGAGCGTCTCCCGGGCCGCGTGCCGGATCCACAGCCCGAGCAGGCTGAGCACCGCGCCGACCAGGAACGGGACCCGCCAGCCCCAGGTGTGCATGGCGTGGTCGTCGAGGGTGAGGACGAGCAGCGCGGCCGTGCCGGAGGCCAGGACCTGTCCGGCGGTGGCGGCCACGTAGTGGAAGCTGGAGAACAGACCGCGCCGGCCCGGCCCGGCCGACTCCGCCAGGAGCGTGGTGCTCGCGGCGAACTCCCCTCCCGCCGAGAGCCCCTGGACCAGCCGCGCCAGCACCAGCACGACCGGTCCGAGCGGACCGGCCACGGCGAAGGTCGGGGTCAGCGCGACCACGAGACAGCTCGCCCCCATCAGGAACACGGTCGCGGTGAGCGCGGCCCGGCGGCCGCGGCGGTCGGCGACCGCGCCGAGCAGGAGGCCGCCCAGGGGGCGGGCGAAGAAGCCGACCGCGAAGACGGCGAACGTCGCGAGCAGCGGGACCAGGGAGTTGCCGGACCCCTGGGGGAAGACCTCGGCCGCGATGTAGGTGGCCAGGAACGTGTAGACGTGCCAGTCGTACCACTCCACGACATTGCCGACGGAGGCCACGAGTATCTGCCGGGCGCCGCCCCGTGGGGGCGGGGCGGCCACCGGGGTGTCCTCCACCGCCAGCCAGTGCGTCAATGTTCACTCCCCGATCCGTGGGTGAGGGGTGCGGGCCCGTCCTGGACGGGCGGCGCCGACAGCAGCGCGTGGAAGCAGTCCGCCCCGAACTCCAGTGCCGACACCGCGATGCGTTCGTCCGGGCAGTGCAGCCGGTCCCGGTAGACGGTGTCCGGTCCGTGCCGCAGCGGCAGCCAGCCGAAGCACTGGATGCCGAGTTGGCTGAAGACGCGGGCGTCGGTGGAGGCGGTGGTGACCACGGGGAGCGGCACGCCGTTCGGATCCATCGCCCTGAGCACCGCCGCGAGCCGGTCGTAGAAGCCGTCGAGGCGGGGCGGCGGCGTCAACTCGCCCTCCACGAACAGTTCGAGGTCCACGTCCTCGCCGATCCGCTCGCGCAGCCGGGCGAGGAAGTCCGCGGTGCTGAAGTCGCCCGGGAGCACCCGGCCGTCGAGCTCCACGGTGATCTCCGAGGGGTGGACGTTGGTGCCGGTGCCGCCGTGCAGCACCGTCGCGCTGACGGTGTGCTGGACGACCGACCGCAGGTAGCCCACGAAGGTGTCGTCGAGACCGGCGAGCGCGCCCGGGTCGGTGGGGTCGGCCCGGAACGCCGTGACCCCTTCACGCACCGGGGACGGCAGCGCCGCCGCCAGTTCCGCCAGCATCCGGTCGACGACGGGGGTGAGCTCCACGCCGAGCCCGCCGTCGGAGATCCCGGCGAGCAGCCGGCCCAGCTTGCGCACGGCCCCGTCCTCGGCGGCCACCCGGGAGGCGTGGCCGGCCGGTCCGCGCAGCCGCGCCCGCACCCAGCAGGTGCGCTTCTCCGCGACGACGATGGGGTGCACCCGGGCGTACCGGCCGAGCCGGAGCTCGGCGCCGCCGTCCTCGCCGATCGCGTACCTGACGCCCTCGAACAGCTCGGGGTGCCGCTCCACCAGGAAGCGCGCCCCGACCGTGCTGCCCGCCTCCTCGTCCGGGACGACCACCAGGAGGACGTCTCCGGCGGGCACCTCCCCGGCGGCCCGCATCCGGAGCATCGCCGACAGCATCATGGCCAGCAGGCCCTTCATGTCGACCGCTCCGCGCCCCCACAGCTCGCCGTCGACGATCTCGCCGTCGAACGGCGGGCGGGTCCACTGCTGCCCCTCGACGGAGACCACGTCCACGTGGGCGTGCAGCAGCAACGGCGGTTCGAGGCCGCGACCGGGCAGCCGGGCGATGAGGTTGGGGCGGCCCGGGACGGCGGAGACGATCTTCGTCTCGATCCCGGCGCCGTCCAGGAGGCGCTGGATCCACGCGACGCACTCCGCCTCGTCGCCGGGCGGGTTGACCGTGTTGAACCGGATCAGCCGCTGGGCGATCCCGACCGGTGACACCGGGGGAGCGGTGCTCCCGGCGGGCCCCGGTGCGTGTGCCGTCATGATGGTTCCTCCCCGTCCGGCGCCGTCGACAGCGCGCTCCCGAGCCGGGCCAGCGCCTCGCGCATCGGCCCCTCGTCGTGCACCAGGGCGATGCGCAGGTGTCCTGCCCCTGGGTTCACCCCGTCCTCCTCCTCGGCGGCCAGGTACCGGCCCGGCATGACGGACAGCGCCCGGGAGCACCAGAGCCGACGGGCCGTCCCCTCGTCGTCGCGCACCGGGAGCCAGAGGAAGAACCCCGCCTCGGCCCGGCGGTAGCCGGGGACGTGCCCCAGGGCCGCGTCCGCCAGCTCCCAGTTGCGCACCAGCGCCCGCCGGGCCCGCTCGACATGGGCGTCGTCCGACCAGAGCGCGGCGGCGACGGCGTTGACCGGCCCGGGGGTCGAGACCCCGCACTGGCGGTTGTAGGCCGCGTACCCGGCGACGGTCGCCGGGTCACCGGCGGCGAAGCCGCTGCGCAGCCCCGGCGCGCCGGAGCGCTTGGACAGGCTGTGCAGCACGAGGAAGGGGCCGGGCGCGCCGCCGTCCGCCTCCACCAGTGCCAGGTACCCGGTGGGCGGCCGGTCGAGCGCGAGGTCCGTGTAGCACTCGTCGACGACGAACAGCGCCCCCGCCCCGGCGGCGGCCTTGGCCGCGCCGCGGAGGGCGTCCGCCGGGAGGACCCGCCCCTGCGGGTTCCCCGGGTTGCAGACGATGACCACGGCGGCCCGGCCGCCGGCCGCGTCGACCGCGGCCTCGACGGGGGCGGCGTCCCCGGTGGTGTCCCCGGCGGTGTCCGGGCGGTAGAAGACCGGTCGGGCGCCGACCGCCGCCGTGCCGGCCCGGTAGGTCGGGTAGTAGGGGTTCGGCATGACGACGGCGGGCGGGCGGCCGGACGCGGCCCCGGCCGGCCGGGCGGCCAGGGCGATGGCCACCGCCACCGCCTGCTTGGTGCCCGGGGTGGGTTCGACGGCGATCGTCCCCCCGGTGAGGGCGCGCGCCACGCCGAAGCGGCGGGTCAGCCAGTGGCCGTACGCGGCCCGGAGCCCGGCGCTGCCGCCGAGCTCCGGGTAGCGGGTCCAGTCCGCCGTCGCCGCGAGCGGGGTCGGATCGATCTCCGGGGCGGCCAGCCGGGACTCGCCCAGGTGCAGCTGGATCGGTTCGAGCCCCGGGGGCGCGGGGCTGCCGGCGAGCAGGGCGCGCAGGCGGGCGAAGGCGCTGTGGGCCTGGTCCATCGGTCAGTCTCGCACCAGGTCGTTCAGCGCCGTTCTGCCCCTGGTCCGCTCGTCCGCGTACTTCACGATGACCGCGGCGTAGACGGAGAGTTCGGGACGGTGGCGGTCGGTGCGCGAGCCGGGCACCACGACGGCGTTCTCGGGCACCTCCCCGTAGTGCACCTCGCCCGTCGCCCGGTCCACGACGGGCGTCGACCGGCCGAGGTAGACCCCCATGCCGATCACCGCGCCGCGCCGCACCCGGACGCCCTCGGCGATCTCGCTGCGCGCCCCGATGAACACGTCGTCCTCGATGACGACCGGGTCGTCGCCGATCGGTTCGAGGACGCCGCCGAGTCCGGCGCCGCCGGAGACGTGGCAGCGCGCGCCGACCTGGGCGCAGGAGCCCACCGTGGCCCAGGTGTCGATCATGGTGCCGGGCCCGATGTACGCGCCGATGTTCACGAACGACGGCATCAGGACGGCGCCGGGGGCGACATGGGCGCCGTGCCGCACGACGGCGCCCGGCACGACGCGGATCCGTGCCTTCTGGAAGTCGCTCTCCTGCCAGTCCTCGAACTTGAGCGGCACCTTGTCGAAGGTCCTGGGCCGCCCCGGCCCGGACTGCGCGGGCCGGTTGTCGTGGATCAGGAAGGACAGCAGGATCAGCTTCTTGACGAAGGTGTCCGTGACCCAGGCCCCGTCCACGGGCTGGGCGGCGCGCAGGTCGCCGCGGTCGAGGGCGGCCAGCCCGGACTCGATGTGCGGTGCGAGCGCGGCCAGTTCGTCCCGGGACAGCTCGGTGCGGCGCTCGTAGGCGGCGTCGATCAGCGCTCGGTCGTGCACACTACTCACCTTGGTTCCCGTGCTCGTCGTGGTGCCGTGCGGCGCGGGGGGTCGCGCTCAGCACGGGCCTGGGCTGCGGTCGTACGGTGGCCAGGTAGTCCCCGAGCTCCTCGGCCCGCCGGATCTCGACGACGTCGCCGTCGGCGGTGAGGAGCAGTTCGGCGGGCCGCAGCCGCCCGTTGTAGGTGAACCCCATGGCGTGCCCGTGGGCGCCGGTGTCGTGGATGACCGCGAGGTCCCCCTCGCGCGGTTCGGGCAGCGGGCGCTCGACCGCGAACTTGTCCATGTTCTCGCAGAGCGCGCCGACCACGTCGTACCGGCCTTCCGGCCGCCCGGTGGCGAACGGCAGGGTCAGGTGGTGGTAGGCGCCGTAGAACCCGGGGCGCATCAGCGCCGACATCGAGGCGTCCAGGCCGACGATCTCGCGGGCCTTGCTCGCCCGGTTGATGACGGTGGTGACCAGGACCCCGTGCGGTCCGGTGACGTAACGCCCGCACTCCATCAGGATCCTGGGGCCCTGGCGGCCGGGGAAGCTCCGGCGCCGGGCGGCGAGGATGGCGTCCGCGTAGACCCGGAAGTCCAGCGGCCGGTCGTCGGGCCGGTAGGGGATGCCGAGGCCGCCGCCGACGTTGACGTACTCGAACTCGACGCCCGTGGTGGCGGTCAGGTGCGCGGCCAGTTCGACCACGGCGACGGCGGCCTGGATCGCCCGGTCCATGTCGAGTTCGTTCGCGCAGGCCATGCCGTGCAGGCCGAACCGGGTCGCGCCCCGGCGCCGGGCCTCGCGGTAGGCGTCCGGGAGCCGGTCCACCGGCACGCCGAACTTGGTCCGGGTGGCGTCCCCCATCAGCGCCGAGCCGGCCGCCAGGCCGTGCGGCGACACCCGGAAGGCGACCACGTCCGGCAGGGTCTCGGCCCGGTCGAGCAGCGACCGGTCGTCGAAGGTGATCAACGCCCCGGCCTTCAGGGCGAGTTCGTACTCGGCTGGCGCCGTGTTGTTGGACGTGAAGACCACGTCGTCCCCGGTGGCGCCGAGCTGCTCCGCGATCTGCAGCTCGACCGGCGAGGCGCAGTCGAGACCGCTCCCCTCGCCGAGCAGCAGCGCGAGCACGTGCGGGTTGGGCAGGGCCTTCACGGCGAAGTACTCGCGGAACGGCTCGCCCCGGAAGGCGTCGACCATGCCCCGGTAGGTGTCCGTGATGCCCTGCGCGTCATAGACGTGGAACGGTGTCCCGTACGCGGCGGCGACGTCCTCCAGGACGGGCAGCAGGCGTCGGGCGAACCCGTCGGGTACCGGCATCTCTCCCCCCTCCTTCGACGGGTGCGGGTCAGGGGACGCGGACGACGCAGACGGTCCGGTTGCGCGGTCCGCTGAGCGGGCGGTCGTAGGAGACGTAGTAGCTCTCGACGGGCGCGAACCCGTGGTCGACCAGGCGCTCCTGGAGGTAGTCCTTGGCGATGAACCAGAAGTCGGCGACCCGCTCGTGCGGGGCGAAGTCCACGGTCGGGTCCTGCGGCGCGTCGTTGGAGAACACCAGGTGGGCGCCGGAGCCGAGGCCGAACCCGGTCAGCTTGCCGAGGGCGCGGCCGAGGTGCTCGTCGGCGTCGAAGAGGTGGCCGAGGAAGCCGTCCGCGTAGACGAGGTCGACGTCGCCCACGTCCTCCGGGCTGAGCGTGAAGTAGTCGGCGGTGAAGGCGTCGACGCCCTTGCGCCGGGCGAGTTCCACCGCCTCCTGGTTGACGTCGATCGCGCGGACCTTGCGGTTCTCGCCGACCAGGACGCCCTCGACCGCGGCGTTGCCGCAGCCGAGCGAGAAGACGGTCGCGCCGTCCCGGGTCAGCGAGAGGAGCTTGTCGGCCATGTGGGAGCGGTACTGCGGCACGTACGTGGACGGCGTGACGGAGTCGTTGAACGCGCCCCCGTTCTCCCATATCTCGTAGATGTTGGTGGTCTCCTCGCCGACGGCCCGCTGCGAGGTGTAGTAGTCGCGGACGAGTGCGAGGTTCTGCGTCGTGCGGGTCATCTCGGTCCTCCCGAGGTCGTGGAGCGAGGGTCAGGTGGCGGGGCGGCCGGCGGCGTACAGGTGCTCCTGGGTGTACTCGACCGACTTGGCGGGCAGCCGGCGCAGTGCGTCGACGAGCGGCCGCAGCGGTGCGGCGACGGCGGGCCCGAAGGCGCGGTGCAGGGCGACGGCGGGCGCCCCCCGCCCGCCGAGCAGCGCGTCCGCGAGGACCCGCGCCAGCGAGCGGAGCCCGGCCAGGACGACCTGGGGGTCGCCGGTGAGCCGGGGGCCGTCCTGCCCGGTGAGGGCGAGGGCGCCCAGCTGGACGAAGTACGAGAGCTGGAGGAACATGCCGTCGCTGTCCGGGAAGTGGCCGAGGCCGCGGTCGGTGTAGCGCAGGCACTCCGCCAGGTAGTAGGCGACGACGTCGGCCTGGGCGATGCCGAGGCGCTCCGCCCACACGTCGGCGAGGATCAGCGCGCCGAAGACGTCGGCGGCGACCTCCTGGAGCACCACGGAGGCCCACCGGTCGGCCTCGTTGAGCTCCTTGAAGTCGGTGGCTGGGCGGTGCACGAAGTGCCCGAGCTCGTGCCCCAGGACGCCGAGGACGGGGATGGCGGCGAAGCGCGGGTCGCCCGGGTCGAGGACGGTGCCGATGTCCAGGAAGCGGGCGGCCAGCGGGGCGGAGGCGGTCTCCAGGACTGCCCGGTGGGTGTTGCCGAAGTAGTAGGTCTTCTTGAAGGGGGAGTACTTGACGCCCTCGTCCTCCGGCAGGAAGTAGGCGATGTGCTTGGGGTGCAGGTTCCCCTCCCCGGCCATGAAGAACAGCCGGGCCGCGCCGAAGGCGGGCAGGTCGCCGACGCGCAGGTCGGCGTGGAGGCGGCCGAGGTGGGCGGCGACCTCGTCACCGGCGCCGAGGGCCTGCGTCACCAGGGCCTGGAGGGTCTCGTCGGTGCGGCAGGCGAAGGCGGTCGGCAGGCCCTTGACCTCCTTGCCGTACCAGGTCGAGACCTGCCCGGCCACGACGGTGAACTCCTCCTGGAGTTCGGCGAGTTCGCGCAGGATGTCGTCGTCGTAGCCGTTCTGGACGGCCTGTGCCCGGAGGGTGAGCGCACGGCGGTCCGGCTCGCCGGGGAGGTGGTCGGCCAGCGCCCGCATCGCGTCGGCGACGGGCTTCGGGGCGTTGAACCGGCGCCTGGCCGGCACCCCGACGTCCTTCACGCGCTTCCACTCCGCTTCGATCTCGTCCTTGAGCAGGGCGAGCGCGGGAAGGAAGCCGTCGCCGAGGTCGGGCGTGGCGCCGGCGAAGTCGAGACAGGACACCTGGTGGGTGCCGGCCGGCGGCCAGAAGGCGCTCCGGTGGCTGCGGTACGTGCTGGCCCGGTCGAGGTTGGACTCGTAGTCGAAGCGGTCGGCGGGGGATGCTGCGGACACGCTGACTCCCATCGTGTGAGCGTGGTGGATGACGTTCCGTCAGATGCCGACGGTGAACAGCCGGTTGTCGCGCTCCCAGGCGCGCACGGTGGCGTGGTCCGCCCGGAGGACGTCCTCGTCGGGGTGGCTCATGAAGACGATGCCGGGGCTGGAGAAGAGGTCCGTGGTCCGGGTGACGGAGTCGCCGGGCCGGGGCGCCTTCTGGAGCCAGGTCCGGCTGCGGAGGGTCTCGACGAGCTCGTCGTAGTGGGAGCGCGTCACCACGCCGGACTGGTTGGAGATGAACTGCACCTGCCAGAGCGGGTTCCGGTGGCTCTCCCAGCCGGCCGCGAGCCGGTCGACGAAGTCCTCGCCCTCGGCCACCAGGCGCCCCACCAGGTCGAGCATGCTGCTGCCGACGGCGTAGTTCGCGGCGGGCCGGTTGAGCCCGCCGGACAGCCGGGAGGCGCACTCGATGAGGGTCGGGCCCTCCTCGGTGACCATCACCTCCGTGTGGTGCGCGCCGTAGCGGACGCCCAGGGCGTCGAGCACCCCGTGGACGTACCCGACCAGGTCCGCCGTCTCCGGTGCGGTGGGGTCGAGCAGGACGCTCCGGTCGTAGATCAGCCCGGCGCCCGGCACCCGGGTCTTGTCGGTGCGCCAGATCTCGGTGACGAGGTGGCGGCCGTGCCCGCTGACCCCGTTGATGAAGAACTCCTGCCCGACCAGGAACCGCTGGGCGAGCACCTCCTCGTTCGGCTCGCCGTACGGCGTCGTGGTGCCGATCAGCAGGTCGAACGCCCGGCGCAGCTCCGCCGGGTCGGCGCAGAAGGTCACGGAGTCCGTCCCCGCGCTGGCCTGCGGCTTGAGCACCACGGGCCAGGCGCCCTGGTCCGCCCAGTCGAGCAGCGCGGCGAAGTCCCGGGTGCGGTAGTGGTCCATGCTGCGCAGGCCCGCGGCCCTGAGGCGGTTGTGCATCTCGTACTTGTTCCGCCGGGCGGTGCTGGTCGACGGGTCGTTGCCGGGCAGCCCGAGCGCGTCGGCGATCAGGTCCGCGACGATGACCCCGCTCTCCGTTCCCGGCAGCACGGCGGCGGGCCGGTGGCGCCGCAGCCGCTGGACCAGGCCGGCGAGGTCGCCGTCGTAGGAGAAGCGCTCGACGTACTCGTCGGCGCGGAACGCCGCCGCGTAGTAGGGCGGAACCTCGGGGAGCGTGTTGACGTGGACGCAGTCCCAGCCGTGCTCCTTGAGGACGGTCGGCAGCTGCGTCCCGGAGGAGTAGCCGTCGACCACGACGAGAATGTGCTCCGACACCGCGTTCACGGGTGACCTTTCCTGCTGATGATCCGGGTGCTGTAGACGGTGAAGGCGGCCACCACCAGGCAGCCCGCCGCGGACACGGCCGACCAGTTCATCCGGTCGTCGAAGCCCTGGAAGAGGTACGTGAGGATGGGGGCCAGGGAGAGCAGCGCGGCCACCGTGAAGGGCTCGGAGAGGATGATTCCGCGCTGGAGCGGCCACAGGGGGGCGATGACCCCCAGGATCGTGGCGATCGCGACCAGCCCGGTCTGGGCGGGCCCGTCGAGCGAGAGGCCGGGGCCGCTCAGGGCGAGGCCGGCGGCCACCACGAGGAGCAGGTAGAAGCGGTGCGTCATGATCCGGGTGGCCGACCAGCCGCGGTCCCCGAGCTGCTTGGTGGCCACGGTGTTCAGGGCCTGGGTGACCCCGCCGACGGCGGAGGCCACCAGCCCGGTGACCGACGCCGCGACGCTCGCGCCCGTGATGCCGGAGTGCCCGGTGAGGGAGCCCCAGGCCAGCAGGGCGGTGCCGGACAGCACCCCCAGGGCCGCCGGGTAGACCCGGGCCGGGAAGCGCCGCCCCCGGATGGTCCGCTCCAGGACGATCGTCACCAGCGGGCCGAGTCCGCCCAGGATGGCGGCGACGATGGCCGGTTCGATGAACCGGAGGGCGAAGAAGTAGCCGATCCAGTTGAAGGCGCTGGTCGCGTTCAGGGTCAGCAGCGGGCCGAGGGAGTCCCGGCCGATCCGCAGGCCGCCCCAGCCCTTCTGCACGACCTGGACGGTCCCGAAGAAGAGGCTGCCGGCGAAGAAGCTCCAGAACAGGAACGTGAAGGGGTGCACGCTCTGCAGCAGGTTCCCCGAGAACACCGCGTTGGCGTTCGCGAGCACCAGGAACGCCGACACGTAGCCGACCCCGCGCAGCGGACGGCCCGCGGGCTCCGGCGACTCCCGTACCGCGCCCCGGGGTTCGGCGGTGCCCCCGGCCCGCGGCCCGGTCATGTCCGGGACCCCCGCCGGTGGTCCTCCAGCACGAGGGCGGCACCCTTCTCGCCGATCATCATGCTGGCCGCGTTGGTGTTCCCGGACACCATCGTCGGCATGACCGACGCGTCGATCACCCGCAGCCCGTGCACGCCGTGGACGCGCAGCCGCTCGTCCACCACGGCCATCGGGTCGTCGCCCATCCGGCAGGTGCCGACCGGGTGGTACGAGGTGTCGCCGTGCGCCCGGGCGTAGTCGAGGAGTTCGTCGTCCGTGCGGACGTCGCTGCCGGGCACCAGCTCGAAGGACCGGTAGCGTTCGACGGCCGGCTGCTCCACGATCCGGCGCGCGATCCGCATGCCCTCGACGAGCTTGGCGCGGTCCTGCTCGGCGTCCAGGAAGCGCGGCCGGATCGCCGGTGCGGTCAGCGGGTTGCGCGACCGGATGTGGATGGAGCCCCGGGACTCCGGGCGCAGCGGGTACACGCCCACCGTCATCCCGGGGCGGGTGTCGAGGCGCCGGCTGGCGCCCTCCCCGTAGCTCGCCGGGGCGAAGTGGAACTGGACGTCGGGCCGTTCCTCGCGCTCCGAGGTGCGGACGAAGCCGAAGCCGAGCGCGATGGGCAGGCTCAGCAGGCCGCGCCGGGTGCGGGCGTACTCCGCCACCTCGCGGGCCAGGGCGAGGCCCCGGGAGCGCTCGTTGAAGGTGATCGGCTGACGCACCCGCCACCGCAGCCGGGCCGCGAAGTGGTCCATGAAGTTCTCGCCGACGCCCGGGAGGTGGTGCACCACGGGCACCCCGGCGTCGCCTAGCACCCGGCGCGAGCCGATCCCCGAGAGCTCCAGGAGCTGCGGGGACTGGACGGTCCCCGCACTGACGATCACCTCGCGGCCGCAGCCGGCCCGGCGCTCGGCCCCCTGGTAGCGGAAGTCCACGCCGACGCAGCGGGTGCCGTCGAACCGCAGCCCGGTGACGTGGGCGTCGGTGAGCAGGGTGAGGTTGGGGCGCTTGCGCGCCTCCTTCAGGTAGGTGCGCCCGGCCGACGAGCGGCGGCCGTCCTCGTGGTTGACCTGGTAGTAGCCGAAGCCCTCCTGGTCGCCGGAGTTGTAGTCCGGGTTCTCCTGGTAGCCGGCCTTGACGGCGGCGGCGAGGAAGGCGTCGCACAGCTCGTCCCGTTCGCGCGGCAGCGCCACGTTGATCGGTCCGCTCCGGCCGCGGCTCTCGCCGCCGATCTCCGGGGCGCGCTCCATGCTCCGGAAGTAGGGCAGGACGCCCTCCCAGGACCAGCCGGGGTTCCCGAGGCGCGCCCAGTCGTCGTAGTCCTGGCGCTGGCCGCGCACGAAGATCATCCCGTTGATCGCGTTGGAGCCGCCGAGCAGGCGTCCGCGCGGGATGCTGACGCTGCGCCCGTCGATGGTGGGGTCCGCGTCCGTCTCGAAGCACCAGTCGTAGCGGGGGTTGCCCATCAGGACGGTCTCGGCGGCCGGGATGCCGAGCAGCGGGCTGCGCCGCTCCCGGCCGGACTCCAGCAGGAGGACGCTCACGCTCGGGTCCTCGGTGAGCCGTCCGGCCAGGACGGAGCCGGCGGCCCCCGAGCCGACGATGACGTAGTCGTGGGTGCGCACCGTGGACGGGGTCACGAGGCCTTCCCCGCTCCGGCGGCCGGCGGCAGCGAGGAGATGGTGGTGCGGTGCATCAGCCGGCGGTGCGCGACGTGGTCGTAGTACGTCGCCCGGTGCATGGCGCTGCGGTTGTCCCACAGGATGATGTCGCCCGGCCGCCAGGCGTGGCGGTAGGTGAACCGCGGCTGGACGGAGAACTCCTGGAGGAAGGTGACGAGCGGCGCGCTCTCCTCCTCCGGCATGCCCTCGATCCGCCACGGCACGTTGCCGCCCGCGTAGATCGCCTTGCGGCCGCTGACCTCGTGGACGCGGACGAGGGGCTGGGACACGTCGGCCCACTCGGCCCGTTCCGCCGCGGTGGGGGCCGGCCGGTCCGGGTAGTTGTAGGGCCGGGACTGCACCCGGCTGATGACCACCCGGAGGCCCTCGATGCGCTCCTTGACCGGCTCCGGCAGCGCGTCGTAGGCGGCGGCCATGTTGCCGAACCAGGTGTCGCCGCCGACCGGCGGCACCTCGCGGGCGTACAGCATGGAGCCGACCGGCGGTTCGGTGAGGTAGTGCCCGTCGGTGTGCCACACCCGGCCGCTGTAGGCGGAGCCGATCGGCTTCCCGTCCTTGGAGATGTTCGACAGGATGAGGATCTCCGGGTGGTCCTCGTGGTTGAACTGGGAGCGGGTGTACGTGTAGATCCCGCCGAACCGCGCGGTGAGCGCGATGTGCTGTTCCGGAGTCATGTCCTGGTCGCGGAACAACAGCACCGTGGTGTCGATCCAGGCCTGGTAGATGCGCGCGAAATCCTGGTCGGAGATGTCACCGACACCGACTCCGCGGACTTCCGTGCCGATGCCGTCCGTGATGGGTATCAGCTCAAGCATGGACGAACTCCCTTGAGTTTCATGGCCTGTTGAGGTGAGTGGTGGCATGCGCGGGGGGCGTCCGCGGTGCCGGCGGAGCGGGCTCAGCGGAGGGCGACGCGGTACTCGTCGACCCAGTGGTGCAGTTCCACGAGCTGGATCAGCAGGGCCGCCTGGTTGGATCCGCCGGGCAGCTCGGACCGCAGTTCGTTGGCGCCGATCCGCCGGATGAGACCGTTCATCCGTTCGGTGTCGAACAGCGGGGCCAGCGGCGAGGCCCGGTCGTTGACGATCCACGCCGCCTCGCGGACGAGGGTCCGGTCGTACTCCGGGTTCTGCACGTGCGGGTAGGCGCTCTTCTTCCGGTTGACCGTGCCCGACGGCAGGACGTCGGCCATGGCCGCCTTGAGGAGGCCCTTCACGCCGCCCCGGGACTTGATCGACCACGGCACGTTCCACACGTACTCGACCAGCCGGTGGTCGCAGAACGGGACGCGCACGTCGAGGCCGAGCGACATGCTCATGCGCTCCTTGCGGTCGAGGATCACCGCGAGCGGGCCGGACAGGCCGAGGAAGAAGACCTCCCTCATCCGCGCGTTCTGCGCGTCCTCGCCGGTGAGCCGCGGCACCTCGGACAGCAGCTGTGCGTAGCGGGCCCGCTCGTCCTCCTGCGGGTCGACCAGCCGGGTGACCTCCGGCGAGAGGTAGTCCGAGAGCTTCGGGCCGTTGCCCATCCACGGGAAGCCGCTGCCGCCGAGGACGTCGTCCTTGAAGAAGTACGGGTATCCGCCGAAGACCTCGTCGGCCGCCTCGCCGGTCAGGGCCACGGTGCAGTTGCGCCGCATCTGCTGGAACAGGAGGTACATCGACGCGTCGAACTGGCCCCAGCCCGGCAGGTCGCGGGCGCGGCGGGTCGCGGGGATGACGTCGAGCAGCTGCTGGGTGGAGGCGGTCAGCGTGGTGTGCCGGGTGCCGAGGAACTCGGCCGCCGCGGCGGCGTACGGGGCGTCGATGTCCGGGCGCAGCTCGGTCGCCACCCAGTGCGCGTCGTCGCTCTCGAACTGCACGCAGAAGGTGTCCAGGGCGCGGTCCGGGGCCTCCTTGCGCAGGGCCTGGGCGGCGAGCGCGGCCACCGAGGTGGAGTCGACGCCGCCGGAGAGCATGGCCCCGAGGGGCACGTCGGAGGCCAGTTGGCGGCTGACCGTGTCCTCCAGCAGCTCCCGTACGTGCCGGGCGGTTCCGTCGAAGTCCTGGTGGTGGGGCTCGCTGGTCAGCTGCCAGTAGCGCCACCGGGTCAGCCCGGTGTCCGAGCAGGTGACGACGGTGGCCGGGGGGACTTCCGCCAGGCCGGCCAGCGGGGTCTCGCCCGGCAGCGCGAGCCGCGGCTGGAGCACCAGGGGCAGGGAGGTGAGGTCCAGCCGCGCCTCGAAGAGGGGGTTGGCCATGATGCCCTTGGGCTCGGTGGCGAACAGGACGCCGGAGCCGTGCGCGTAGTAGTAGAGCGGCTTCACGCCCAGGCGGTCGCGCCCCAGTACGGCGCGCCGGGTGCGCACGTCCCAGATCGCGAAGGCGTACGCCCCGTTGACCCGGGTGACGAACTCGCTCCCCCAGAGCAGGAAGGCGTGCCCGATGACCTCCGCCGTGGAGCCGCTCCGGAAGGTGGCCCCGAAGCCCTCGAGCTCCCTCCTCAGTTCATCGGCGTTGTAGACCTCGCCGATGTGGGCGACGACCACGGAGCCCCGTTCGCCGTCGACGGGCAGCGGCTGGGAGCCGGCCCGCGTCCCGGAGGTCGAGAGCCCCCGGTGCCCCAGTGCGGCGTGGCCGGAGATCCAGAGCCCCTCGGTGTCGGGGCCGCGCAGCCGCATGGTGTCCGTCATCGCGTGCAGCACGTCCTCGTGCTCGACGAGGTCGCGACGGAAGTCGATCCAGCCCACCAGGCCGCTCATGCGATCACATCCTTGGTCACGCGGAAGTCCGGTCGGTTCGCAAGGAGTTGAAGGCCCGGCGGAACCTCGCGCACCCCGATCGGGGCATTGGCGCGTCGATGGGCAGCACACTGCCAGGCCGGGCCCGGGACGTGCGTGGTCGCACGGCTTCAGCAAGTTGCATGGCAGCTTGCTGAACCAGGGAGGTAAGCGTCGGAACCAGGGCAAATCGCCCGCAGCCGGATGGTCCGTCGGCGGTGGGGGTGGGGGCCGGGGGTGCGGCCTCCGTCCGGCGCCGCGCCCCCGGGCGGGGGATCAGAGCAGCCGGGTCATGAACACGCTGTTGGGGTCCTCGCGGTAGTCCGCGAAGGGGGCGCAGTACTCGAACTCGAACTTCTCGTACAGCGCGCGGGCCGGGGCGAAGAAGTCGTTCGCGCCGGTCTCCAGGCTCAGCCTGGTGTACCCCATCCGCCGGGCCTCCCCGATGATGTGGCCGAGGAGGGTCGACGCGATGCCGCTCCGCTTGCGGGAGGGGTCGGTGCGCATCGACTTGATCTCGCCGTGCTCCGGGTCCAGGCGCTTGACCGCGCCGCACCCGACCACGCTCCCGCCGTCCTCGGCGGACCAGAAGGTGACGTCGGGCTTGCGGAGCGCGTCGAGGTCGAGCGCGTGCTTGCTCTCCGGCGGCGTGGTGGAGCGCATGTCCGTGAGGTGCGACTCCAGGAAGGCGATGATCTCGGAGCCGGTGAGATCGTCGACCGCAATCTTCATCTGTTCCACCCTTGTTCTGGTCCGTCGGACGGCGTCGGGTCGTCAACGGGTCGATTATCGCGGCACCGCCGCACCCGGAGTGTCCCCGCGGTCACGCACGGCGCCGCCGCCGGCGACCCCGCCGGGAGCCGTTCACCAGATCCTCCTCGCGGCGTATCCCGAAATTTTTGCCAAGCCATTACCCTGGTACCCGGGCGGTGCAGTGCCGCCACGGAGGGAATGAGCAATGAGAAGCAGCAACCCGGTCTTCTCGCGGGAGGGTTCCTTCACCCGCGAGTCCGGCTACGCGGGGTTCGGTACCTCCCCGCAGGCCGGGGGCCAGTACGGAAACCCGTACGCGGGCACCCCTTACGCCCAGCCGCAGGGGCAGGGCCCGCTGACGGACGAGCAGCTCTACCAGATGTACAACGGGCCGTCCGCCGGCCCGGCGGCCACCGGGCGGATGACGCTCGACGACGTGGTCGCCCGCACCGCCATGACGCTGCTGACCCTGGTCGTCGCGGGCGCGGTGGCCTGGTTCACGCTGCCCTTCGAGAACTTCGGGTTCGCGATCGCCAGCAGCCTGGTGGCCATGGTCGTCGGCCTGGTGATCTCCTTCAAGCGCAGCGTCAGCCCGCCGCTGATCCTGACCTACGCGGCCCTCCAGGGCTTCGCGATGGGCGCGGTGTCGCACGCCTTCAACACCATGCTGAACGGCATCGTGATCCAGGCGGTCCTGGGCACGGCGGCCGTCTTCGCGGCGATGCTGTTCGCCTACAAGAGCGGCCGGATCCGGGTCACCGCGCGCTACCAGCGGATCGGCATCGCGATCGCCCTGGGCTTCGTGCTGCTGATGTTCGTCAACGTGATCGCCATGGCCTTCGGCGCCGACATGGGCCTGCGCTCCGGCCCGCTGGGCATCGTGGTCGGCCTGATCGGCATCGGCCTCGGCGCGTTCTTCCTGTCGCTGGACTTCGCGTCCATCGAGGAGGCCATCGCCCAGGGCGCCCCGCAGCGGGAGTCCTGGCGGGCGGCCTTCGGGCTGACCCTGTCGCTGGTCTGGATCTACATGGAGATGCTGCGGCTGATCGCGATCCTGCGCGGCGACGACTGACGCACCCCCTGACGTTCGCCGTCCACTGCCGCCGGGCCCCGGAGCACTCGCTCCGGGGCCCGGCGGCTTTCTCGCTCCGGGGCCTGTCTCTTGGATCCTTGCCGGGGCCGCGGCGCTGGGGCACGCACCTCGCCGCGTTGTCGTCGGTCGCCCGATGCTCCGCATCGCCTCCCTCCTCCGCCTTGCGATGCACGCACCCCAGCGCCGCGGCCTGACCCGACAAAATCCAAGAGACAGGCCCTAAGCTCCTCCCCATGCATGACGTACAGCCCCTGGTCGACGCCGTCGACACCCTGGCGGATCGTTTCCGCTCGCTGCCGCAGAGCAAGCTGCTGGGCGCCGTGCCCGGGCACGCCTCGCGGGCGGCGGCCGTCCTGGAGCTGGCCCGGCGGCTGGCCGCGCTCGCGGCGGCGGCGGAGGGCGGGCCGGACCGGGAGTTCCCGGACGCCGGGGCGTTCGCGGCGGGGGACCAGCTGGCCGTCGCCGGGCACGACCTGGCGGCCGCGCTGGCGGCGCTGCCCGCGGGGGCCGAAGTGGCCCTTCCGGACGGGCCGGTGGCGGTGGGCGAGGTGCTGGCCGGGGCGGCGGCCGCGGTGCGGGAGACGGCCGGGTTCTGCGCCTGAACCCGCGGCCGGGTTCTGCGCCTGAGCCCGCGGCCGGGCGGCCCGCCGACGGCCCCGGGCACGCCGAAGGCCGACCGGGTCGGTAACCCCTCGGCCCGGTCGGCCTTCGGTCCTGCTGCGGGGGAGAGTCGGCGTCAGATGCTGGCGACCACCCGGTCGGCGAGCACGTAGACGGCCTCCTCGTCGGTGGAGAAGGTCAGCGAGTACGAGCCGGAGAAGCGCGAGCCGCCGAGCAGTCGGACGTGCTCACCGGCACGGACCGCGTCGATCAGCCGGTAGGCGGCCTCCCGGTCGCCCGGGGCCACGCAGAGCGTGGTGCCGTCGGCGAAGGCGTACACGTCCAGGGTGCCCAGCGGGCCCGGGCGGACGTCGACCAGGCCGACGGCCTCCTCGGCGAGGGCGGCGAGCCGGGTGTCGGTCCACTCGCGGGACGGGGCCTGGCTCGGCACGAAGTCGGGGTGCGAGGGGTGGCGGCGCGGGTCGGGGGCGGCCACCGGGGCCTCCTCCACGACCGGCTCGGCGTCCAGCAGTCCGGCCTCCAGGCCGGTGGCCAGCAGGTCGGCCTCGCGGCGGGCCCGGGCGTCCGTGGCGGGCTCGCCGGCCGGGTGGCCGGGGCGCAGCGGCAGGCCGCCCTCGGGGCCGGGGTCGGCCGGGCCGGTGCCGTCCTCGTTGATCAGGTCCTCCAGCGCGGAGCGCAGCGCCTCGCCGAACTCCGGGTCCATCGTCCCGGAGTTGTCGACGGCGTCCTGCGGGCCGGTGGGGCGGGGGAAGAACAGCGGCCACTCGTCGGTGCCGGTGAACACCCCGGTGAACGGGGAGTCGAACAGCGGGGCGTCCTCGGCGGCGCGGGCCTCCTGCTCGGCCCAGAAGGCCCGGGCCTCGGTGATCTCCCGCTCGCGGTCGGCGGCCAGCGCCTCGGCGACGGCCCGGCGTATCGCGGCCTCGTCCACCGGGGCGGGCACGGCCCGGGCCGCGGCCTGTGCGTCCAGCCGGCGGGAGAGCCCGCGGAGGCGGAGCAGCACGGCGGTCGACACGGTGATCAGGATCAGCAGCAGGATGGTGTAGACGGCGCTCACGGAACGTACTCCTAGCGAGGAGCGGAACGGGGTTACCTCTCCACACTGCCCCATGCGGGGCTGTTACCGCAGTGGCGAATGTCCAAATCGCCCGGGACTTTCGCTCTTGTCCCCAAATTGTTAGGTAACACCGTTCTACGCAGTGGAGTTGATCCGCTCCGCACTGTCGATTTCCGGGCCGGAAATGACAGTTTCGAGGGCCGGATCGACCTCTCGGTGTGATCCGGCCCTCAATTACGCTGTGTCACTCCAAACGGGTGGTCCAGACCCTTTCGGAGCGCCCCGCGGTGATCAGCTGAGGCGCTCGATGACCATCGCCATGCCCTGGCCGCCGCCGACGCACATGGTCTCCAGACCGAACTGCTTGTCGTGCCACTGCAGGGAGTTGATCAGCGTGGTGGTGATCCGGGCGCCGGTCATGCCGAAGGGGTGGCCGACCGCGATGGCACCGCCGTTGACGTTCAGCTTGTCCAGGTCGACGCCGAGGTCGCGGTAGGACGGGATCACCTGGGCCGCGAAGGCCTCGTTGATCTCGACCAGGTCGATGTCGTCGATGGTCAGGCCGGCCCGCCGGAGCGCCTGCCGGGAGGCCTCGACCGGCCCGTAGCCCATGATCTCGGGGGAGAGGGCGCTGACGCCGGTGGAGACCACCCGGGCGAGCGGGGTGATGCCCAGCTCGCGGGCCTTGGTGTCGGACATGACGACCAGCGCGGCGGCGCCGTCGTTCAGCGGGCAGCAGTTGCCGGCGGTGACGGTGCCGTCGGGGCGGAAGACCGGCTTCAGGCCCTGGACGCCCTCCAGGGTGACGCCGGCCCGGGGGCCGTCGTCCGTGCTGACCACGGTGCCGTCGGGGAGCGTGACCGGGGTGATCTCGCGGGCCCAGAAGCCGGCCTTGATGGCGGCCTCGGCGAGGTTCTGCGAGCGGACGCCGAACTCGTCCTGCTCGGCGCGGGTGATGCCCTTGAGCGCGGCGAGGTTCTCGGCGGTCTGGCCCATCGCGATGTAGGCGTCCGGCACCAGGCCGTCCTCGCGCGGGTCGTGCCAGCCCACCCGTCGCCCACCGTCACCCTCGTTCGAGGCGCTGTGCGCCGCACCCCACGTGCCCTCCTCGGCGCGCTTGGCGGTGCGGGCCATCGCCTCGTCGAACAGCGGGTTCATGGTGCCGGGCAGGCCGTCCGAGGTGCCCTTGACGCTGCGCGAGACGGTCTCGACGCCGGCCGAGAGGAAGACGTCGCCCTCGCCGGCCCTGATCGCGTGCAGTGCCATCCGCGTCGTCTGCAGCGAGGAGGAGCAGTAGCGGGTGACGGTGGTGCCGGGCAGGTGGTCCATGCCCATCTGCACGGCCACGATGCGGGCCAGGTTGTGGCCCTGCTCGCCGCCCGGCAGACCGCAGCCGAGCATCAGGTCGTCGATCAGGCGGGGGTCGAGCTCCGGGACCTTGGCCAGGGCGGCCTGGATGACGTGGGCGGTCAGGTCGTCCGGCCGGACGTCCTTGAGCGAGCCCTTGAAGGCCCGGCCGATCGGCGAACGGGCGGCGCTGACGATGACGGCTTCGGGCATGGCGGGACTCCTCGCTGAGTGACGGCGGACCGGTGGTCCGGGAGGAAAGCTACCGGTTGGTAGCTCAAGCGTCACCGGCGCCGGCGTGTGAGCTGGCCGACGTGGTCCCCGGGGCCGCGCCGGGCTGCCCGGCCGCCTCCGGGCCGACCCGCAGCCGGTGCCGCAGCAGGGCCCAGCGCCGGCCGGCCCCCTCCGCCGGCACGGCCGCCACCTCGGTGCCCGCCCGCCCGGCCGCCGCGGCGGCGGCCACCGCGACCGGCAGCACCGTCTCGCCCGGGACGGCGGGGCCGGGGCGCTCCTCCTCCGGCCACAGGCCCAGCGCGGCGCAGACCGAGGGCAGCACGGCCATCGCGGCGGTGGCGTAGCCCTGGGCCGAGGGGTGGTAGCGGTCGGCGGCGAACATCTCCGGGCGGGCCGCGAACTCGGGGCCGAGCAGCGAGCCCAGCGAGACGGTGCGCCCGCCCGCCTCCACCACCGCGATGGTCTGGGCGGCGGCCAGCTGGCGGCTCAGCCGCCGGGCCACCCAGCGCAGCGGCGGGCGGACCGGCTTGATCGTCCCGAGGTCCGGGCAGGTGCCCACCACCACCTCGCAGCCGTTGGCGCGCAGCGCGGCGACGGCCTCGCCGAGCTGCCGGACGGCGAGCTGGGCGGGGCTGTGCCGGGTCACGTCATTGGCCCCGATCATGATCACCGCGATGTCCGGGCGGTGCCGCAGGGCCCGCTCCAGCTGGCCGGAGAGGTCGGCCGAGCGGCCGCCGGAGCGGGCCACGTTGACCAGCCGCACCGGGCGTTCGGCGACCGAGGCCAGGCCGGCCGCCAGCAGTGCGCCCGGGGTCTCGCGGCCGCGGGCCACGCCGAGGCCGGCCCCGGTGGAGTCGCCGAGCACGGCCAGCACCAGCGGCGGCTGCGGGGCGGCGCAGCGGTCGGCGAAGGCCTCGCCGTAGACGCCGTCGGCCTTGGGCGGGACGGTCTCCAGCACGCCGATGGCCTGGACGGCGAGCCTGCTCTCGGTCAGCAGCAGGCCCACCAGGCCCACGCCCAGCAGACCGAGCCCGCCGCCGCCGTACGCCGCCGCGGTGGCGATCCGGCGGGCCACCCGGGCCCGTGAGTCCTGTGCGCCTGGCATCCGGTGCCCCCTTCGCGCTTCGGGCCGACCCCTGCGGGGCGCGGCCGTGTCTGCACAGCGCTCTTACCCGCGCGGAGGGCGGGAGTACCGGGGCGGGGGCGCGGGTGGGCCATTGGGGGAGCGCGGGAGGCGCGGGAAGGGAGGTGTGCGGCGGCCGCCACGCCCTAGGCTTGCGGTACCGAATGCACTCGCATGCCCATAGACCGGGAGGACCCCCGTGCGGTACCACAACTCGATCATCGACCTGGTCGGCAACACGCCGCTGGTCAAGCTGAACAAGGTCACCGAGGGCATCACCGCCACCGTGCTGGCGAAGGTCGAGTACTTCAACCCCGGTGGTTCGGTGAAGGACCGCATCGCGATGCGCATGATCGAGGCCGCCGAGGCCTCGGGCGCCCTGAAGCCGGGCGGCACGATCGTGGAGCCGACCTCGGGCAACACCGGTGTCGGTCTGGCGATCGTGGCCCAGCAGAAGGGCTACAAGTGCATCTTCGTCTGTCCCGACAAGGTGTCCACCGACAAGATCAACACCCTTCGCGCGTACGGCGCCGAGGTGGTCGTCTGTCCGACCGCCGTCGCCCCGGAGCACCCGGACTCCTACTACAACGTCTCCGACCGGCTGGTCCGCGAGACCCCGAACGCCTGGAAGCCGGACCAGTACTCCAACCCGGACAACCCGGCCTCGCACTACCACTCCACCGGTCCGGAGCTGTGGGAGCAGACCGGGGGGAGGATCACCCACTTCGTGGCGGGCGTCGGCACCGGCGGCACCATCTCCGGCACCGGCGGCTACCTGAAGGAGGTCTCCGGCGGCAAGGTCAAGGTCGTCGGCGCCGACCCGGAGGGCTCGGTGTACTCGGGCGGCACCGGCCGTCCGTACCTGGTCGAGGGCGTCGGTGAGGACTTCTGGCCGACCGCCTACGACCAGAACGTCGCGGACGAGATCGTCGCGGTCTCCGACAAGGACTCGTTCCAGATGACCCGCCGCCTGGCCAAGGAGGAGGGCCTGCTGGTCGGCGGCTCCTGCGGGATGGCCGTGGTGGCCGCGCTGGAGGTGGCCCGCGGGCTCGGGCCGGACGACGTCGTCGTGGTGCTGCTGCCGGACGGCGGCCGCGGCTACCTGTCGAAGATCTTCAACGACGACTGGATGGCGGACTACGGCTTCCTGCCCTCGGCCACCGACGAGGCGCACATCAGCGAGGTGCTGGTCCGCAAGCAGGGCATCGAGCAGGGCGGCGTCCCGCAGTTCGTCCACATGCACCCGAACGAGACGGTCGCCGAGGCGGTCCGGGTGCTGCGCGAGTACGGCGTCTCGCAGATGCCGGTGGTCTCCCCGGGCGCCGGGCACCCCGACATCATGGCCGGCGAGGTGATCGGCTCGGTGGTGGAGAAGCTGCTGCTGGAGGGCATCTTCGCCAAGGAGATCGAGCTCACCGACACGCTGGAGAAGGTGATGTCCAAGCCGCTGCCGGTGGTCGGCTCGGGCGAGACCGTCACCAACCTGATGACCGTGCTGGAGAAGGCCGACGCGGCCGTCGTGCTGGTGGAGGGCAAGCCGCAGGGCATCGTCACCCGCCAGGACCTGCTGGGCTACCTGACCGGCCGGGCCGCGCACTGACGCCCGCCCCCGGGCGGCGCTGACGCCCGCTCACCGCCCTTCGCCCGTGGCCGATCCGGAGGATTCGTCCACGGGCGAAGTGGTACACCGGCGTCATCTGTCCGCAGCACGCGGTTAACACGGCTCCGGCATCGTGGTGGTCAACGGCAAGACGCCGAGCGAGACGGCAGCGGTCCACCGGGAGCGGCTCCCCGGCGGGCGCGGCCGGCTCCGGACACGTCGGACGGTCCTGACCCGGCCGCCGTGTCCGCCCTCCCCGACCGGTTCCGGAGGGAGGGGCCCCGCGGGGGGCGCCGTCGTCCCGCCCCTGTCCGGCTCCGGCCGGTCGACAGGGTGCGGCGGCTCCCGCGGCGACCACCGCGCCTCGCGGCGCGGCTCCGTGGCTCCCGGGTGGGGGAGCCGGACGGAGAACGGGTGGGGCCGGTCCTGTTCCGAGGGACCGGCCCCGTCCGTGCGCCCGGTCCCGCGCCGTTCCCGCACCCGGCGGGCGTTCCGTGCGCCGGGCCCTTCCCGTGCACGCCGGGCGGTCCCCGGTCCCGTACGCTCGCTCGCATGACCAGCACTGAAACGACCGACGCCCCGCGCTACGTCAAGCTCAAGATCGAGCTCATCGCGGAGATCACCGACGAGGGCGCGCTCAAGGCGGCGGCCCTGCAGCAGGTCGCCGAGGACGAGTACCTCGACGACGAGGAGCGCGCCCAGTCCGTCGACGCCATCGAGGTGGACCCGTCGGGTTCGCTCGCCCACTTCATCGACCCGGTGGCGCTGCTCGGCGACGTCCCGGGCGTGGAGCTCGCCTCGGCGACCTGGGAGTCGGCCCAGACCGAGTTCGACCCCGAGAGCGACGAGTGGGACGAGTACTCGGTGGAGGAGTCCGCCGAGTAACGGACGCGGGAGCCGTCACACCCGTGAACACCCGGCCCGCCTCCTCGGCGGGCCGGGTGTTTTGTCCACGTTCAGCGGGAAGTTGGGTCATCTCATACGATCGCTTACCCTTCGGTGATGGAACCGTGGGCGGTCGGAACGCGTATCTGTATCCGTAAACGCCCGGGATGATCAGCAGGGAGACGCGACGTGACGGCACGGGACGGTCAGGGGCGGGCAGCCGGGGGCGGCTGGAGCCGGCGCGGAGTGCTCGCGGGTCTGATCGGCGCGCCGGTCCTGCTGCTCGCGGCCTGCAACGACAACAGCGGCGGCAGCAGCAGCGGTGGCTCGGGCGGCGGCGGCGCCAACGGCACCCCGGGCTCGGGCGGCGGCAGCAGCGCCCCGAAGACCTCGGCGGCCGTGATCACCGTCAGCCCGGCGGACGGCGCCACCGCTGCCAGCTTCAGCGAGCCGGTCAAGGTCACCGCCGCCAACGGCACCCTGAGCACGGTCAAGGTCACCGACTCCAACGGCAAGGAGCTGGCCGGCCAGCTCTCCGCCGACAACACCAGCTGGACCTCGGCCGCGGCCCCCGCCAGCGGCACCAAGTACTCCGTCACCGCCACCGCCCTCGACAAGGACAAGCTGGAGGCGGACGCCAACACCAGCTTCGCCACGGCCACCCCGGCCAACACCTTCGTGGGCTACTTCACCCCCGAGGACGGCTCGGTGGTCGGCGTCGGCATGCCGGTCTCGATCAACTTCAGCAAGCCGATCACCGACAAGAAGGCCGTCCAGTCGGCGATCACGGTGACGGCGGAGCCCGGCGTCGAGATCGTCGGCCACTGGTTCTCCAGCACCCGCCTCGACTTCCGTCCGCAGGAGTACTGGGCCAAGGGCACCAAGGTCACCCTCAAGCTCCGGCTCAAGGACGTCGAGGGCGCGAAGGGCGTCTTCGGCACCCAGTCCAAGGACGTCTCCTTCACCATCGGCCGGGCCCAGACCAGCGTCGCCGACCTCGCCACCAAGAAGCTCACCGTCACCACGGACGGCCAGGTCAGCGCGGTCTACAAGATCTCCGGCGGCTCCACCGAGCACACCACCTGGGGCGGCAAGATGGTCATCTCCGAGCAGTTCACCCAGACCCGGATGAACTCGCAGACCGTCAACCTGGGCAGCGAGTACGACATCGCCGACGTGCCGCACGCCCAGCGCCTGACCACCTCCGGCACCTTCATCCACGGCAACTACTGGTCCTCGCCGTCGATCTTCGGCGGGCAGAACACCAGCCACGGCTGCGTCGGCCTCCAGGACGCCAAGGGCGCCCAGGACAGCAGCACGGACGGCTACAAGTTCTACAAGTCCTCGATCGTCGGTGACGTCGTCGAGGTCCGCAACTCCGGTGACAAGACCGTCGCCCCGGACAACGGCCTGAACGGCTGGAACCTGGGCTGGGCCGACTGGAAGGCCGGCAGCGCCGTCTGACCGCCCGCGCGCGGACGGCTTCCGGGCCGGGGCGCGGTCACCTCGGGTGACCGCGCCCCGGCCCGCTCCGTCCGGGGCTCAGCCCTCGGTGCGGGCCACGCCGATCGGGCAGGAGGCCCCGGTGCCGCCCAGACCGCAGTAGCCGTTGGGGTTCTTGGCGTCCGACAGGTACTGCTGGTGGTACGGCTCGGCCGGGTAGAACGGGCCGGCCGGGGCGATCTCGGTGGTGATCGGGCCGTGACCGAGCGCGGTCAGCGCGGGCTGGAAGGCGTCCCGGGTGGCGACCGCGGCGGCGGCCTGGGCGGGGGAGTGGGTGTAGAGGGCGGAGCGGTACTGGGTGCCCACGTCGTTGCCCTGGCGGTTGCCCTGGGTCGGGTCGTGGGCCTCCCAGAAGGCCTTCAGCAGCCGCTCGTAGGAGACCACCGCGGGGTCGAACACCACCCGCACCGCCTCGGTGTGGCCGGTCAGGCCGCTGCACACCTCCTCGTACGTCGGGTTGGGGGTGTGGCCGCCCTGGTAGCCGACCAGCGTCGTCCAGACGCCGGGCAGCCGCCAGAACGTGCGCTCGGCGCCCCAGAAGCAGCCCAGCCCGAAGTCGGCCACCTCCAGCCCCTCCGGGTACGGGCCGGTGAGCGGGTGGCCGAGCACGGTGTGCGGCTCGGTGAGGGCGAAGGCCGCGGCCGGGCGGCCGGGCAGCGCCTGGTCGGCGGGAACGAGCGAGGTCTTGTGGCGATCGAACAGCACGGCCTGCTCCAGCGGGGTAGGGAGGGTTGCCCAGGCTTCAACGCACCGGGCGGCCCGCGGATTCCGGCCCGCCCCGGGGCCGTGGCCGCGGACCCCGGCACCGCCGGAAGGGCGGGACCGGGCCGCCCAGCGACGGTTTACGGCCGCCGTCCCGGTTCCGGCGGGCGCACCGCCGTACGGCCGTTAGGCTCGGAGCCATGACCGAGCACCAGCTTCCCCAGGGCTTCGAGACCCTCGCCATCCACGCGGGTCAGGAAGCAGACCCCCAGACCGGGGCCGTCGTCACGCCGATCTACCAGGTGTCCACCTACAAGCAGGACGGGGTGGGCGGCCTGCGGGGCGGCTACGAGTACAGCCGCAGCGCCAACCCGACCCGCACCGCGCTGGAGGAGTGCCTCGCGGCCCTCGAAGGCGGCGCCCGCGGCCTCGCCTTCGCCTCCGGCCTGGCGGCCGAGGACACCCTGCTGCGCACCATCCTCAAGCCGGGCGACCACATCGTGATCCCCAACGACGCCTACGGCGGCACCTTCCGGCTCTTCGCCAAGGTGCTGACCCGCTGGGGCGTCGAGTTCTCCGTCGCCAACACCCAGAAGCTGGACGACGTCCGCGCCGCACTGCGCCCCAACACCCGCGCGGTGTGGGTGGAGACCCCGTCCAACCCGCTGCTGGGCATCACCGACCTGGCCGGGCTCGCCGAGGTCGCGCACGGCGCCGGGGCGCTGCTGGTGGTCGACAACACCTTCGCCAGCCCGTACCTGCAGCAGCCGATCGCGCTCGGCGCGGACGCCGTCGTGCACTCCACCACCAAGTACATGGGCGGCCACTCGGACGTCGTCGGCGGTGCGCTGGTCCTCGCCGAGGCGGGCCTCGGCGAGGAGGTCGCGTACCACCAGAACGCGATGGGCGCCGTCTCCGGGCCGTTCGACGCCTGGCTGGTGCTGCGCGGCATCAAGACCCTGGGCGTCCGGATGGACCGGCACAGCTCCAACGCGGAGAAGGTTGCCGAGCTGCTGGCGTCCCACCCCAAGGTCAGCCAGGTGCTCTACCCGGGCCTGCCCGAGCACCCCGGCCACGACATCGCGGCCAAGCAGATGAAGGCCTTCGGCGGCATGGTCTCGTTCCGGGTCGCCGGCGGCGAGGAGGCGGCGGTCGAGGTCTGCAACCGCGCGCGGCTGTTCACCCTGGGCGAGTCGCTGGGCGGCGTGGAGTCGCTGATCGAGCACCCGGGCCGGATGACCCACGCCTCGGCCGCCGGTTCGCCGCTCGAGGTGCCGGCCGACCTGGTGCGCGTCTCGGTCGGCATCGAGTCGATCGACGACCTGCTGGCCGACCTCACCCAGGCCCTGGGCTAACTCGCTCACTGGCCCTGCTGGTCCGCCGAGTACGACTCCATCGCGAGGTTGAACCGGGCCAGCAGGGCGCAGAACGCCTGCTGCTCCTCGGGCGGCCAGCCGGCCACCAGGCGGCGGGTCAACTCGGCCCGGCCGTCCCGGACTTCGGCGAGCCGGCCGGCGCCGCAGGAGGTCAGTGCGAGCCGTACGGCGCGCCGGTCGGCCGGGGGGGGGGGCCCCCCCCCCACACCCGGGCCGCCCCCCGGCGCGCCCCGGGCGGTGTCCCCGCGGGGGTGAGA
>NZ_JBFBGS010000010.1:29401-199349 GCF_040684795.1 Kitasatospora sp. NPDC089797
CGGCCGGGTCCTGGACCCGGCCGACCAGCCCGGTCGCGACCAGCGGGGCGACCTGGCGGGTCACCGTGGAGGAGTCCACGCCGAGTGCCTCGGCCAGCGCCTTGACGTTCGCCGGCCCGTGCCGCTCCAGGCGGTCGAGCAGCAGGTAGGCGGCCCGGTCCAGTGCGGCGACGCCGCCGCCGGAGGTCCGGACCTGTTCCATCCGGCGGGCGAACACCGCCAGCTGGTACTGGAGTTGGGTGTGGACGGGCTCGGTTCGGTCGGTGGCCTGGGGCGAGGTCGTCGGCATCGCGGCTCACGATCGTCATGCGGTGAGAGAAGCTCAGAAGCAGCAGCGTACGCGGGCGGAGCGGGCCCGGGAACAGCGCGGACGTCCCGGATTGCCGGGGTCGGGGTGCCTCGGGGCGTGCCCCGCGGGAATGGCCGGGCACGCCCTAGGGTGGGGATCATGCACAACTGGCCGATCACCCTCGACGACGTCCGCGGCGCCCAGAAGATGCTCGCCGGGGTCGCCCGGGTGACCCCGATGGAGACCAGCCGGCACCTGTCCGGGCTGGTCGGCGCGCCGGTCCACCTGAAGTGCGAGAACCTCCAGCGCACCGGTTCCTTCAAGCTGCGCGGGGCGTACGTCCGGATCGCCGGGCTCTCGCCGGTGCAGCGGGCCGGCGGGGTGGTGGCGGCCAGTGCCGGGAACCACGCCCAGGGGGTGGCACTGGCGGCCTCGCTGCTGGGGGTGCGCTCGACCGTGTTCATGCCGGTCGCGGCCCCGCTGCCGAAGGTCGCCGCCACCCGTGAGTACGGTGCCGAGGTGCGGCTGCACGGCGCCACCGTGGACGAGGCTTTGCAGGCCGCGCAGCGGTATTCGGAGGCGACCGGCGCGGTGTTCATCCACCCCTTCGACCACTGGGACGTGGTCACCGGCCAGGCGACCGTGGGGCTGGAGGTCCTGGAGCAGTGCCCCGAGGTGCGCACCATCCTGGTCGGGGTGGGCGGCGGCGGGCTGCTGGCCGGGATCGCGGCGGCGGTCAAGCCGCTGCGCCCGGACGTCCGGGTGGTCGGGGTGCAGGCGGCGGCCGCGGCCGCGTACCCGCCCTCGCTGGCGGCCGGGCGGCCGGTGTCGCTGGAGCGCTTCGCCACCATGGCCGACGGGATCATGGTCGGGCGCCCCGGGGACATCCCGTTCGAGGTGGTGAACACCCTGGCGGACGGCATCCGCACGGTCTCCGAGGACGCGCTGTCGCGGGCCCTGCTGCTCGGCCTGGAGCGGCTGAAGCTGGTGGTCGAGCCGGCCGGGGCGGCGCCGATCGCGGCGCTGCTGGAGCAGCCGGACTCCTTCGAGGGCCCGGTGGTGGCGGTGCTCTCCGGCGGCAACATCGATCCGCAGCTGATGCAGCGGGTGCTGCGGCACGGGCTGGCGGCGGCCGGGCGCTACCTGTCGCTGCGGGTGCGGCTGGCGGACCGGCCGGGCGCGCTGGCGGGCCTGCTGGCGGTGCTGACCAGGGTGGACACCAATGTGCTGGACGTCGCGCACGTGCGGATCGACCCGCGGCTGGGCCTGACCGAGGTCGAGGTGGACCTGCAACTGGAGACCAAGGGGCCGGAGCACTGCGCCCTGGTGGTGGGCGAGCTGCGGGAGGCGGGGTACGTGGTCGCCGGCTGAGGGCGGCGGTCCGGTCCGCGGGCGCTCGTCCGCAAACCCCCTTGACGCGATGTATCGCGAGTTGCCAGACTCGCGATACATCGCGTTCTGTGTCGGTGGCCGGAAACCGAGTCGCCCGCACGCCCGAACGGGGGGCAAAGTGGGACAGATCGCTCACATTCGTCCGAGGAGATGAGGCAGGCCATGGCGCCAGCCATCCAAGCCGAGAACCTGGTGAAGACCTTCGGTGACGTACGAGCCCTGGACGGCGTCAGCCTCGACGTCCCGGAGGGCACGGTGCTCGGGCTGCTCGGCCCGAACGGGGCGGGCAAGACCACCACCGTGCGCGTCCTCACCACCCTGCTCCGTCCCGACTCCGGCCGCGCGGTGGTCGCCGGCGTGGACGTCCTCAAGCACCCGAACGCGGTCCGCAGCCTGATCGGGCTGTCCGGCCAGTACGCGGCGGTCGACGAGTACCTGACCGGCTTCGAGAACCTCACCATGGTCGGCGAGCTCTACCAGATGAGCACCCGCGCCGCGAAGGCCCGCGCGCTGGAGCTGCTGGAGTGGTTCAACCTCACCGAGGCCAAGGACCGCACCGCCAAGACGTACTCCGGCGGCATGCGCCGCCGCCTCGACCTGGCCGCCGCGCTGGTCGTCCGCCCGCCGGTGATGTTCCTGGACGAGCCGACCACCGGGCTCGACCCGCGCAACCGGCTCGCGCTCTGGGAGGTCATCGAGACCCTGGTCGAGCAGGGCACCACGCTGCTGCTGACCACCCAGTACCTGGAGGAGGCGGACCGCCTCGCCCACGACATCGCGGTGGTCGACCACGGCCGGGTGATCGCCCGGGGCACCGCCGACCAGCTGAAGGCGCAGATCGGCGGCGAGCGGATCGAGGTCGTGGTGCACGCCCCGGGCCTGGTCGCCGACGCGGTCGCGGCCCTGTCCGGGTACGCGCTGGGCGAGCCCGCGGTGGAGAAGAACACCCGGCGGATCACCGTGCCGGTCAGCGGCGGCGCCCGGGTGCTGGCCGACGTGATCCGCGAACTGGACGGCCGGGGCATCGAGATCGACGACATCGGCCTGCGCCGCCCGACCCTGGACGACGTCTTCCTCACCCTCACCGGACACGTCGCCGAGACGGTCGAGGAGGACACCGGCGACGCCGGCGGCCCGGATCCGGACCGGCAGCGGGCCGTCACGGCCGGAACGGAGCGCTGAGATGACCACCGCCACCGAGCACGCCATCGGCGAGGCGATGCCGACGCCCCGCCGGGGCCTGTCCGCGACCCTGCACGACTCCTGGGTGGTCGCCAAGCGCAACCTGCGGCGGATGTCCCGGATCCCCGAGATCGTGGTGTTCGGGCTCATGCAGCCGGTGATGTTCGTGCTGCTGTTCTCGTACGTCATGGGCGGGGCGATCCGGATCCCCGGGACGAACTCCAGCTCCGGCACGTACATCCAGTACCTGATGGCCGGCATCTTCGCCCAGACCGTCACCTTCGCCGTCGCCGGGGCCTCGGCCGGCATCGCGGAGGACATGACCAAGGGCCTGGTGGACCGGTTCCGCTCGCTCCCGATGGCCCGCTCGGCGGTGCTGGTCGGCCGCACCCTCGCGGACCTGTGCCAGACGGCGTTCACCCTGGTCGTGCTGGCCCTGGTGGCGCTGCTGGTCGGCTGGCGGATCCACGACGGGCCGCTCCGGGCGCTCGGCGCCTTCGCCCTGCTGCTCCTGCTCGGCTACGCCTTCTCCTGGATCGGCGCGCTGATCGGGCTGTCGGTGCGCAGCCCCGAGGCGGCCACCTCGGCCGGGCTGATCTGGCTGTTCCCGCTGACCTTCGTCTCCAACGCGTTCGTGCCGGTCAGCTCGATGCCGGGCTGGCTGCAGGCCGTCGCGTACTGGAACCCGTTCAGTGCGACGGTGCAGGCCTGCCGGGACCTCTTCGGCAACCAGGTCGGGCCGGTGGACAGCGCCTGGCCGATGCAGCACGCGGCGCTGGTGTCGGTGCTGTGGTCGGTGGTGATCACGGCGGTGTTCTCCTGGCTGTCGGTGCGCAGGTACCGCTCGGCCGCGGGCTGATCCGTTTCGGCCGCGAGCTGAACCGTTTCGGCCGCCGGTGGGGCCGTCCCGTCCGCCGCTTCCGGTGGAAACGCCCGAGGGCGGTCACCGGGTCCCAGGACTCGGTGACCGCCCTCGGCGGTGTGCGGGGGGCGGACCGTCGGGTCAGCCGGCGTGCGGGACGACCTTGACGATCTTCACCATGGCCGGCTTGCCGTTCGGCAGCTCGTAGGTGGCCTCGTCGCCGATCGTCTTGCCGTCGATCGCGCGGCCCAGCGGCGACTGCGGCGAGTACACGTCCAGGTCGCCGGAGGCCGCGACCTCGCGCGAGGCGAGCAGGAACTCCATGAGGTCGTCCTCGTCGCCGTCGAAGGCGACCGTGACGATCATGCCCGGGGCCACCACGCCGGAGTCGGCCGGGGCCTCGCCGACCTTGGCGCGCTCCAGCAGCTGGGTCAGCTGGCGGATGCGGAGCTCGTACTTGCCCTGCTCCTCCTTCGCCGCGTGGTAGCCGGCGTTCTCCTTGAGGTCGCCCTCCTCGCGCGCCGCCTCGATCTTCTGGGCGATCTCGATGCGCCAGGGCCCGGTCAGGTGATCCAGCTCGGCCTTGAGCTGGTCGTAGCCGGCCTGAGTGAGCCAGGTCACGTTCTCGCTGGTCTGGGTCACGGGTGCTCCTCGTAGGTGCTGGGGCTGTGCTGAGGGTGTGAGTCGTCAGCAGGGTCGACGGTGATAACGGTCTTAACTACAAAGCAACGCCCGCTCCCGTGCCATCCGGTACGGAAGGGGCGAAACCACGAGCCTAACAAGTACTGCCGACGAGCGGGAGAGGTGTTGTCGCGGCATTGACGCGGGCGTTGCGCCCCGGTGTACGGCGACCGGGTGCGGGACTCCCTACGGATGCCCGCTCCGCCGGGCGAGTATGCGTCCCCGGGGTGTTCCGGGGGCGCTCCGGGGGCGTCGCCCGGGGCGCTTCGGGGTCACTCCGGGGCCGTGCCGCCCGGGAGTGTCCCCCCGCCCGGGCGGGCGTCGGCGGCGTCCGCCCCGCTCACTTCGCCGGGGTGCAGCCCAGCAGCTCGGCGGTGGTGCCGCGGGCGGTGGTGCGCAGGGTGACGGTCGCCTCGTAGCTCGACCCGGCCGCCGGCACCGGGAAGTCGGCCACCCCGACCACCGCGTGGTCGTCGCTCTGCGAGCGGACGGTGCAGGAGCCGGCCGTCCCGTCGCTCTTGCGCACGGTCAGGTGCAGCTGCACCTCGGAGTCGGACAGCACCTGGAAGGTCGGCACCGAACCGTTGATCTTCGACTCGCGGAGCATGTAGGAGCCGCCCAGCCAGGCGATCAGCCCCAGTCCGAGCACGCCGCACACCGCGCCGACCACCTTCAGGCGGCGGTCCGACTCGCCGTCGCCGCTCCGGCCGTACCGGCCCGCGGGCGGCTGGGTGGCGGTGCTCTGTGCGGTCATCGGACTCCGTCCTCTCCTCGGGAGGGACCGTGCGGGCGGTGCGGGGAATGCGACGGTCCTCCAGTCCGTCACTATAGGAGGGGCACGCCCGCGGCCGGTCCGGCGGGGGCGGGGCTCGGCCGCGCCGGAGACCGGCCGCCGGCCGGCCTTGCGGCGACGCGGTCCCGAAGTGAGCGGTTCGTACGGTGGGCAGACCGGACTTCGCGGAACGCCCGACGATGTGGAAGGAACGCAAGGCGTTGACTGAGCAGTTGCGACTGATGGCGGTGCACGCCCACCCGGACGACGAGTCCAGCAAGGGCGCGGCCACCATGGCCATGTACGTCGAGCAGGGTGTGGACGTGCTCGTGGCCACCTGCACGGGGGGCGAGCGCGGGTCGGTTCTCAACCCCAAGCTGCAGGGGGACCCGTACATCGAGGAGAACATCCACGAGGTGCGCCGCAAGGAGATGGACGAGGCGCGCGCGATCCTCGGCATCAAGCAGGCCTGGCTGGGCTTCGTCGACTCCGGCCTGCCGGAGGGCGACCCGCTGCCCCCGCTGCCCGAGGGCTGCTTCGCCCTGGAGGACGTCAAGGAGGCGGCCGAGCCGCTGGTCCGGCTGATCCGCGAGTTCAAGCCGCAGGTCATCACGACCTACGACGAGAACGGCGGCTACCCGCACCCGGACCACATCATGACCCACAAGATCACCATGCTGGCCTTCGACGCCGCCGGCGACCCGGACGCCTACCCCGGGGCCGGCGAGCCCTGGCAGCCGCTCAAGCTCTACTACAACCACGGCTTCCCGATGGGCCGGATCCGGGCCCTGCACCAGTACCTCACCGAGCACGGCCACGACTCCCCGTACGGCGAGTGGATCGCCGGCTGGGAGAAGAGCGGCCGCACCGAGCGCGAGATCACCACCCGGGTGCGCTGCGGCGACTGGTTCGAGACCCGCGACCGCGCGCTGATCGCCCACGCCACCCAGATCGACCCGGACGGCCCGTGGTTCCGGGTCCCGCTGGACGTCCAGCGCGAGGTCTGGCCCACCGAGGACTACGAGCTCGCCCGTACCCTGTTGGACGTGGACCTCCCGGAGGACGACCTGTTCGCCGGCCTGCGCACCCCCACCCTGGCGGCCGAGGCCGCCGACCCGCGCGACTGACCCACCCCCGACGGTCCGGCTCGGCGTGAGCCGGGCGACCATAGAGATATGAGTGCCCCCGTGAACCTCATCCACCTCGCCGCTGACCTCGCCGTCGACGACGCCAAGGTCACCCCCGGTCTCCTCGGCTTCGTCGTCTTCGCCGCCCTCGGCGTGGCGACGTGGTTCCTGGCCAAGTCGATGAACCGCCAGTTCAAGAAGGTCGACTTCGCGGAGGAGCCGGAGGCCCCCAAGGAGTGACCCGCGCGCGCCGCGGATGAGGACGCGACCACCGCCGGGCCGGCTCCGTGGAGCCGGCCCGGCGGTGCGCCGCACGTCGCCCGCCGTCGGCCCGCCCGGCGCGTGTGGCGCGCCCGGAGGGGCACCCGATGCGGGAGGATGGGCGCATGCCGAACCGTCTCGCGGACGCGACCTCGCCGTACCTGCTGCAGCACGCCGACAACCCGGTCGACTGGTGGCCCTGGGGGCCGGAGGCCTTCGCGGAGGCCGAGCGCCGGGGGGTGCCGGTGCTGCTGAGCGTGGGGTACGCGGCGTGCCACTGGTGCCATGTGATGGCGCACGAGAGTTTCGAGGACGCCGGGCTGGCCGGGTACCTGAACGAGCGGTTCGTCGCGGTCAAGGTGGACCGGGAGGAGCGGCCGGACGTCGACGCGGTGTACATGGAGGCCGTGCAGGCGGCGACCGGGCAGGGCGGGTGGCCGATGACGGTGTTCCTGACGCCCGGGAAGGAGCCGTTCTACTTCGGGACGTACTTCCCGCCGGAGCCGCGGCACGGGATGCCGTCGTTCCGGCAGGTGCTGGAGGGGGTCGACGCGGCCTGGCGGGACCGGCGGCAGGAGGTCGGGGAGGTCGCCGCGCGGATCAGGGCCGACCTGGCCGAGCGGGCCGCCGTCTACTCGGCCGGCGCCCACCGGCCGCCCGCCGACGCCGACCTGCACCAGGCGCTGGTCACGCTCAGCCGGGACTTCGACCAGACCCGCGGCGGCTTCGGCGGGGCGCCCAAGTTCCCGCCGGCCATGGTGATCGAGTTCCTGTTGCGCCACCACGCCCGGACCGGCTCCGAGGCGGCGCTGGAGATGGCCGTCCGCACCGGTGAGGCGATGGCCCGCGGCGGCATCCACGACCAGCTCGGCGGCGGCTTCGCCCGGTACGCGGTGGACGCCGGCTGGGTGGTGCCGCACTTCGAGAAGATGCTGTACGACAACGCCCTGCTGCTGCGCGCCTACCTGCACCTGTGGCGGGCCACCGGCACCGGCCTGTGGCGGCGGGTCGCGCTGTCCACGGCCGACTTCCTGCTGCGTGAACTCCGCACGCCCGAAGGCGCGTTCGCCTCCGCGCTGGACGCCGACAGCCTGGACGAGGAGAGCGGGGCGATGGCCGAGGGCGCCTACTACGCCTGGGAGCCCGGCCAGTTGGTCGACCTGCTCGGCCCGGCCGACGCGGCCACCGCCGCCCGGCTGTTCACGGTGACCGCCACCGGGACCTTCGAGGACGGCAAGTCGGTGCTCCAACTCCTTGCCGACCCGGCGGACTTCGCCGAGTTCGAGGAGATCCGGCGACGGATGTCCGAAGCCCGGGCCGCCCGGCCCGCACCCGCCCGGGACGACAAGGTGGTCGCCGCCTGGAACGGCCTCGCCATCGCCGCGCTCGCCGAGACCGGCGCCCTGCTGGAGCGCCCCGACCTGGTCGAGGCCGCCGAACGCGCCGCCGACCTGCTGCTCGCCGTCCACCTCACCCCCGACGGGCGGCTGCTGCGCACCTCCCGGGACGGCCGGGCCGGCGCCAACGCCGGTGTGCTGGAGGACTACGCCGACACCGCCGAGGGCTTCCTCGCGCTGTACGCCGTCACCGGCGAGCCGGAGTGGCTCCAACTGGCCGGCGGCTTGCTCGACACCGTCCTCAAGCACTTCACCGACGAGGCCTCCGGCGCCCTGTACGACACCGCCGACGACGCCGAGGAGCTCATCCGCCGCCCCCAGGACCCGACCGACAACGCCACCCCGTCCGGCTGGACCGCCGCCGCCGGCGCCCTGCTCGGCTACGCCGCGTACACCGGTTCCGAACGGCACCGCACCGCCGCCGAGCGCGCCCTCGGCGTGGTCGGCGCACTCGCCGGGCGGGCCCCGCGGTTCATCGGCTGGGGCCTCGCCGTCGCCGAGGCGCTGCTGGACGGGCCGCGCGAGGTCGCCGTCGTCGGCCCGGCCGGCGACCCGGCCACCGCGGCGCTGCGCCGGGCCGCGCTGCTCGGGACGGCGCCGGGCGCGGTCGTCGCCGTCGGGGAGCCCGGCGGGTCCGGGGAGCTCGGGGAGCTCGGGGAGCTCGGGGAGGACGGGGAGTCCGCGGAGTCCGGGCAGGACGCCGCCGAGGTGCCGCTGCTGGCGGACCGGCCGCTGGTCGGCGGCGCGCCCGCGGCGTACGTGTGCCGGCACTTCGCCTGCGAGGCGCCGACCACCGACCCGGCGGTGCTCGCCGAGCGGCTCGGGGCGGTCGTCGGATAATCCCTGGCGGGAGGGCGTCGAGCGGGTGAGGATGGGTCATGACCTGGACCTTCAGCGCCTCGCTCGACGACTTCCGGGCCCGGGCGGGCGCCTTCCTGGCGGCCGGCCCGGCCGAGAACACCGTGCTGCTCACCCTCGTCGACCGCCTCACCACGGCCGGTCTCGACGCGTACGGGGACCGGCCGCCGGTCTTCGGCTGGTGGCGGGCCGAGCCGGGCGGCCCGGTCGGCGGTGCCTTCCTGCGGACCCCGCCGTACGCCCACCGGCTCTCCCGCATGCCGGAGGCCGCGGCCGCCGAGCTGGCGCTCGAACTGGCGCGGGTCGAGGGTGGGTTCGGCGAGGTGACGGGGGTCGGCGGTGAGGCCGGGGCGGTCCGGGCCTTCGCCGACGCCTGGACGGCCGCCACCGGCGCGGTGCGGGTCGGCGGCGTCGAGGAACGGCTGTACCGGCTCGCCGAGTTGACCGACCCGCCGCGCCCGCCGGCGGGCCGCCACCGGCTCGCCGCACCGGCCGACCGCGAGCTGCTGATCCGCTGGTACCAGGAGTTCACGGTCGAGGCGCAGGTCCCCGAACTCTCCGACGTGGCAAGGGTGGTGGACGACCGGATCGCGGTCGGCGGCCTCCATCTCTGGGAGGACGGCGGCCGTCCGGTCGCGATGGCCGCCACCAGTCCGGTGCTCGCCGGGATGTCCCGCGTCGGCCCGGTCTACACGCCGCCCGAGAGCCGCGGCCGCGGCTACGCGAGCGCCGCCACCGCGGCGGCGTCCGCCCACGCGCTCGGGCAGGGCGCGGCCGAGGTGCTGCTCTACACCGACCTCGCCAATCCGACCAGCAACTCCATCTATCAGCAGATCGGGTACCGGCCGGTGGAGGACTGCCTGGTGCTGGACTTCCGGCAGGGGTAGCGGGTCACGTGTCCTCGGTCCGGTGGACGCCCGCCACGCCGACCACCCTGGTGTCGAACGGGTCGGGGACCGCCATGGATACGGACGGCGGCGGCAGGTGGTCGGCGTCCCGGTAGCCCTGCGCACAGGCGATCAGGTTGCCGCCGGCCGCCTTCATGTCGGCGGCCAGTCCGTCCAACAGCGTCTTCCAGGCGCCGCCGCACCCGGTCAGCGCCGCCGCGCTCTGCCAGCCGACCAGGCCCGCGGCGGCCTTGCCGCTGGGCTCGGCGAGCTTCGCGGTCTCCTCGGGGACCTTCCCGGCGACCGCCAGTGCGTTGTTCCCGGCGGCGGTCAACTCGCCCGGCCTGACCGTGAATCCAGGATCCTGGCCCATGTGTTCCCCTGACCTCCGGGTCGGCTGCGGACGTTATGGTAACGGTGAGTGTCGCGGCGGACACGGAGCATGCGGGGGTCGGGGATGGACATCACGAGTCTGCGGAACGCCAGGCCGGCGGACCTCCACGCGGCGGCGGAGGCCTACGACGCGCTGACCAGGGCGTTCCGCCGACACGTCGACGACTGGAAGGGCGGCACGACGGACCGGGTGCACGGATCCCGGTGGACCGGTCCCTCGGCCGACGCGGCGACCCCCGTGCTGGACGGTCTCACCGCCGAACTGTGCGCGGCCACGACCGAGTTGAGCTGCATCGGCAAGGACATCCGGGACTCCGCCGACGAGCTGACGCTCGCCCAGGGCATGCTCACCCGGGCGCTCTCCGACGCGCGGGCCAGGGGCTTCTCGGTCAGTGACACCGGCGCGGTGAGTTGGCCCGCCCCGACCAACCCGTACCGGGCCGCCGACTGGGAGGCCCGGCAGCAGGCGCTCGCGGAGCGGATCGGCTGGCAGATCGGCAAGGCCCTGGCGGACGCCACCGCCGCCGACACCGCGCTGGCCGCCGCGCTCAACCGGTACACCGGCCGTGCCGAGGACAGGACCGGCTTGGACGAGAAAACGGCTGCGGCCGACGCGTACCTGGAGACCTGGGCGGACACCGCGAACCCGTGGTGGAAGCGGTACCTGCCGGACAAGGACGCGGATCCGACCGAGGTCAACTCCTGGTGGCAGGGCCTCGGGCCGCAGGGACAGCAGTGGTACCTCGGTCACCACCCGGAGGCGGTGGGCAACCTCGACGGCATTCCGGCGGAGGTGCGGGACAAGGTGAACCGGGAGCACCTGGACGACTTGATGGGGCCCATCCGGCGCAAGAAGCCGGAGGAACTGAACTCCAGCGAGAAACACCTGCTCGCCCTCTACGGCCCCATCGACGCGCGTCTCTCACAGCACGGGGGAGAACCGCCCCTGTACCTGCTCGGACTCGGCAGTGAGGGCCAGGGCCGGGCGGTCCTGTCCTACGGGAACCCCGACACCGCCACCGACATCTCCGCCTACGTCCCGGGCATCACCACCACCACGGCCAGCCTCGGGCCGGGCGAGAACGACGGGACCAACGAGGCCGAGAACGGGTTGAACCTCTACCGTGCCGCGAGCGGCAAGGCGGGGGCCGGCCACTCCGTCGCCTCGGTGCTCTGGCTCGGTTACGACGCGCCGGGGATGGACCTCGGAGCCGCGTCGACCAGGGCGGGCAAGGAGGGCGCCCCGGCGTACGCGAGGTTCCTCAGCGGGGTACGGGCGAGCCATGAGGGGGCCGAGCCTCCGCACATCACCTCGGTCGGGCACAGCTACGGTTCGTACCTGGTCGGCCAGGCCACCAAGCTGGCCACCCAGCCCGGATCGCACTACGCGCCGCCGGACGACGTGGTGTTCATCGGCAGCCCCGGTGTCGGCGTGGACAAGGCCTCCGACCTCAGGATGCCCCCCGGTCACGTATGGGTCGGCGCCGCCGACAACGACGTCGTGACGCACGTTCCGTCGAAGGTGAGCATCGATCCGGACGAGCGCTGGTACGGCCGGGATCCCTCCAGCAAGCACTTCGGCGCGAACCGCTTCACCGTCGACGACTGGAGCCGTGGCAACCCCGTCGACGCCCACACCAAATACCTGAACGGGCGAGGTGGCCCCTCGCTGGACAACATCGCGGCCGTCGTCACCGGTACCGGGGGCGTCAGACTGCGGGGTCAGCGCGGGTGAGGCGGCCTCGGTCTCGGTCCGGACGCGGGTGTCCCCGGCGAAGGTGCCGGTGCTGCTGGAGCAGATGAACCGGTTCTGGAACGGGCAGTGCCGTCCTGCGGACACCGTGGAGTCCGCGGGGAAGCGCTACACGGACCTGCACTGCTCCGGGCGCGGCGACACCTTGTTCGAGCTGTCAGTGGTCGGTTCCACGACCGACTCGAGCGTGGAGGTGCGGATCAGCGCGCAGGCCTTCATGGTGCGCAACCAGCGCGAGAAGGACTACGGGGCCCCGCCGATCGGCGAGCGGCCGACCGGCCGCGAGCCCGTGCCGGACCTCGACGACCCCTACTGGTCGCACTGACCCTCCTCACTCCCAGTCCCACCGGATCCCCAGCAGGCAGGGCCGCACCGCCGTCGCGACCAGGTGGACGCAGTGGTGGCCGTCCAGGGTCAACTCCTCGGTCTCGTAGGGGGCTTCGCCCGGTGAGTGGAGTGCGAAGCGGTGGCAGCGGACCGGGAGGGCGGTGGGGTGGAAGGTGACCTGGAGGACGTACTGGCCGGCGCCGGAGTTGAAGCCGCGGACGTACTCGCAGCTGGGGGTGGGGGAAGGGGCGTCGTCGAAGCCGTAGCCGAGGAGATGGGTGTCACCGGCGCGCAGGCGGCGGTCGAGGAGGAGTTCGGCGGCGAGGAGGTGGTGGGCGTGGTCGCGGCGGATCCGGCCGGGGCGGCAGTTCTCCTCGGCGCGGACGCCGACGCGGGTGATGTCGCTGCCGGGGTCGCCCTGGTAGAGGGCGAGGTAGCGGTCGATGCCGTCGCGGTGGGCGCGCAGGGCGTGTTGGGAGTCGCGGCGGGCGAGTTGGCGGTCGGGGCCGATCCGGATGCGTTCGATGTGGGTGATGGTGTGCAGGCCGGTGTCGCGGGGGCCGGCGAGGGTGGCGAGGAGGCCGTCGACGGCGGTGGCCGGGGAGATCAGGTCGCGGTAGGGGCGGACGGGTGGTCCGGCGGCGGTGGTGGTGGCGGTGCGGCGGGGGCCGAGCAGTCGGGTGAGGGAGTGTTCGGGGAGGTCGAGGACGGCTTCGAGGGCGGCGACGGCGCGCAGCGACTCGGGGCGTTCCGGGCGGCGCCGGCCCTGTTGCCAGTAACTGAGGCTGGTGAGGCCGACGTTGACGCCGCGCAGGGCGAGGTGGCGGCGGACCCGGTGCAGGGCGAGGCCGCGGGCGGTGATGGCGGTGCGCAGGGCGAGGTGGAACGGGCCGGTGCGCAGGGCGGCGGCGAGGTCGGCTGGGTCGCTTCGGTGGATGGCGGCCTCCTGGCGGATGCGGACCGGGCGCGGGGCCCGGTGGACATCGACGGATCCCGACGGACCGGGTTTTGACCGTGAATATTCACATCCGCACGACGGTTTGTCACCGGTCCGGGCAGCTCGCGCGGCGGCTTCCGGGGCGCCGTTCACATTCACGCCGCCGCGTTCACACCGGGGCCGGGCCCGGTCCGGGGCCGTTGACCAGACTTCGTCAAGGGCGCGATGCTCGGGGCGCGATCCGGACCGCGCCCCCCACACAGCACCTCGCTCCACTCGTGCAAGGAGGCATTCCCCCATGCCAGTTCCACGGATACGGACCCGCGGCCGGCTGCGCCGCGCGGTCTCGCTGCTGGCCCTGGGTGTCCTGGCCCCGGCGCTGACCGCCGCCGTGTCGACACCCGCGTCGGCCGCCACCGGCGTCCAGGGGCGCCACGTCCAGGTCCGCCAGGCGGCCGCGCCCGGCAGTACGGCCGACCTGGCCGGCACCTTCAAGAAGCTCAACATCACCATGCAGCAGCAACAGCAGACCAACTGGTGCTGGGCGGCGAGCGGGAACACCATCGCCACCTGGTTCGGCTACAACTACAGCCAGAACCAGTTCTGCAACGCCGCGTTCGGCCGCTCGATCGACTCCAACTGCCCGAACAGCCAGGCCTCGCTGGCGGACGTGCAGAACGGGCTCGGCTGGGTCGGCATCACCCCGGGCTCGTACGTCACCGGCTACCTGCGCTACAGCACCGTGCAGGCCGAGGTGGACGCCAACCGGCCGGTCGAGACGCGCATCCAGTGGAGCTCGGGCGGCGGTCACATGCACGTCCTGTACGGCTACGACACCGGCAACAACTGGGTCTACTGGGGCGACCCGTGGCCGTCCAACTACCGCTACAACTGGGCGGACTACTGGTACTACGTGAACAACGACACGTTCTCCTGGACCCACTCCCTGTACCGGATCGGCGCGTGAGGACGACCATGACCGAGCTCCGTAGGACCCGTCGGGCCGCCGTCACCGCCCTGCTCGCCGCCGGCCTCGCGCTGGCGCTCGCCCCGGCCGCGCAGGCCGACATCCAGCCCGCACCGGGCGCCCCCGAGCCGGTGCCCGCCACCGAACTGGCCCAGGCCCGCAGCGCGGTCCAGGACCCGTCGGTGCTCGACAAGGTGGGCCACTTCTTCGCCCGCAAGGGCGTCCCGCCGACCCAGCAGCTGACCATCGGCGCCGCCGAGGAGGCGAAGGCTGCGGGCGACGCGGCACCCCGGCTGGCCGGGGACACCGTGCCGGTCTACACGCTGGACGCCGGTTTCGTGGCCGGCACCCCGGGCGCGCCGGTGGCCAAGGCCGAGTTCACGGCGAGCAAGGTGGTCGCCGCGGACGGGCAGAGCGCCTCGGTCTGGACGGTCCGCCAGGGCGACTCCTGGCGGGTCGTCAACATCGCCTCCGGGGGCGACGAGAGCGACTACGCGGCGAAGGCGGCCGGCACCGGTGGCGGTACGGCCTTCCGGGAGCCGCAGGTCAACGCCTGGTACGTGCTGCGCGACGGCCGGGTGCTGCCGCTGGACGACGAGGCCCGGCGTTCGGTCGGCGCGGGCGGGGTGTCGCTGGCCGGGTACCAGAAGCTGGTGCACCAGCGGTACGGGGACAAGCTGCCCGGCTCGGCGTACGACCGGGAGGGCAAGGGCGGCGGCTACGCGGTGGACGCGGCCGCCCAGCAGCCCGCGACCGGCGACGGTTCGACGCTGCCGGCCGTGACGGCGGCCGCGGCGCTCGGCGCCACCGCGCTGGTCGGCGCGGGGGCGGTGCTGCGGCGCCGGCGGAGCGCCGGCTGACGGGCAGCGCACCGCGGGGGCCCGGCTCACCCCGGCCGGGCCCCTCACCCGTGCCCGGTCTCCGGCCGCACCCCGTCTCCGGCACCGGCCCGGACACCGTTCCCGACCCCGCCGCCGTCCCCGGCCGTACTTCGGTCACACCCCGGCGAAGCCGCTCTCCAGCAGCGCGTAGGTGCGGTCGACCAGCTCCGCGATGTCCTCCCGACCGCCGCCCGCCGCCCACTGCAGTACCGCCTCGGTGGCGGCGGCGCCGAGGGTGGCGGCGGTGACCCGCATGTCGTAGGTCGGTTCCGTGACGCCGGCCCGCCGGGTGAGGGCGGTGAGGAAGAGCTCGTGCGGGCTGCTGCCGCTGCGGCTCAGTCCGGCGCGCAGCGCGGGGACCTCGGTGATCAGCCGCATCCGGGTGACCATCTCCCGCCGCTCGTGTTCGAGCAACTGGTGGATCAGCCCGATCAGCACCGTCCGGCAGGACTGCAGGAAGGGCTCGTCGGCGGGGCGCTCCAGCAGGGCGGCGAGGATCGCCGGGTCGTACTCGTCGGTGAGGACCAGGTCCTCCTTGGTGGCGAAGTACCGGAAGAAGGTGGAGGGGGAGACCTCGGCGGCAGCGGCGATCTGCTCCACCGTGGTGTTCTCGTAGCCCTGTTCGGAGAACAGCCGGTAGGCCTCGCGGCGGACGGTCTGGCGGGTCTTCAGCTTCTTGCGCTCGCGCAGCGACAGCGGCGCCTCCAGCAGCGCCTGGACCGGGTTGGTCGGGGCGTCCGGGAGGGCCGCGGTCGGCTGCGAGGCGTTCATGTTCTCGATTATCGGTGATCTCCGCTGGCCGCGGGTTCGGGCCGGTCGGCCGGGGGGCCTCCGGCGGAACCGTCTGCCGGCTCCCCCGTCGAACCGGCGGGGGAGCCGGCGGGGGGACCGGCCGGGTGGTCGCCGGACGCGTCGGGCATCCGGGCCGCGACCAGCACCGCCGAGACCACCGCGACCAGCCCGGCGGCCAGCAGTACCACCGTCATGCCGTGCACGTACGCCGCGTGCGCGGCGGCGCTGAGCGCGGGTCGACCGGTCTCCCGGGCGACGGCGTCGGCGGCGACCACCGACTTCCCGGCCAGGTGCGCGGCCGCGGCGGGCAGCGTGCCGGTGTCCAGGGCGCCCCGGTACGCGCCGGCGAGCAGGCTGCCGAAGGCGGCGATCCCGATCGCGCCGCCGACCTGCCGCAGGGTCTGGAGCAGTCCGGAGCCGACCCCGGCCCGGGCGGGCGGCAGGGTGATCAGGGCGGCCGACTGCGCGGTGATCAGCGCCAGGCCCATGCCGAAGCCCACCACGGTGAGCCAGATCGCGGCCCGTCCGTACCCGTCGGCCGGACCGGTGCGGCTGCCGAAGAGCAGGGCGGCGCCGAGCAGGGCCAGGCCGAGGGAGACCGCCGTGCGGGTGCCGATCCGGTCGACCAGCCGCTCGGTGAGCCGGGCGGCGACCAGCAGGCCGAGCATCATCGGCATCAGCCGCAGCCCGGAGCCGAGGGCGTCGGTGCCGAGCACGCTCTGGAAGTAGAGCGGCAGGACGAAGAAGGCACCGAACAGGACGAGCGAGATCAGGGTGGCGGCGACGGAGGACCAGCGGAAGGTCCGGTCGGCGAGCAGGGCGAGGTCGAGCATCGGGTCGGGTCGGCGGTGGCTGCGCCGGACCAGGGCGGTCAGGGCGAGCACCGAGCCGATCAGGGTGCCGAGCACCAGGGGGTCGGTCCAGCCCCGGTCGGCGCCCTCGATGATGCCGTAGGTGAGTGCGCCCAGTCCGGCGGCGGCGAGCGCGGTGCCGGGCAGGTCCATCCGGGGCGCGGCCGGGTTGCGGCTCTCGGGCAGCAGCAGGACGCAGGCGACGATGCCGACGGCGGCCAGCGGGACGTTGACGGCGAAGACCGAGCCCCACCAGAAGTGCTGGAGCAGGAGACCGCCGATCAGCGGCCCGAGCGGGGCGCCGCCGGCGATCGCGGCGGTGAGGACGGCGGTGGCCCGGCGCCGTTCGGCGGTGGGGAAGAGCCCGGGGATCACGGCGAGCGACATCGGCATGACGAGGGCGCCGGCCAGGCCCATCGCGGCGCGGGCGGCGATCAGGGTGCCGGGGGAGTCGGTGAGCATCCCGACGGCGGAGGCGAGTCCGAACAGGGCGAGCCCGGCGGTGAGGGTGCGCCGGCGGCCGTAGCGGTCGCCGAGCAGGCCGGCCGGGAGCATCACGGCGGCGAAGACCACGGTGTAGGCGTCGACGATCCACTGCTGCTGGCCGGTGTCGGCCCGGAGCTGCGAGGCCAGGGTGGGCAGGGCGACGTTGAGGATCGTCATGTCGAAGCTGATCACCAGGACGCTCAGGGCGACGGCGACCAGGGCGAGCCAACGGCGCGGGTCCGCGGCCTCGACGGCGGGTGCGGCGGAAGGGGTGGGTGCGGCGGGCATGGCGACCTCCAGAGCCCCCTGATGGAAGATGCTGTCAAATGACAGTAACTCTCAAAATCTGTCGGTCGTCAATCCGAAAATCCGGCGATCACCCCGTCACGCTCCGTGATGTGTCCTGGAAGTGCTGCTTCCGCACAAGGAATTGACGCAACGTTGATCTGTCGTTCGCCGCCTCGGTGCGCTCCCGGGTGACGGACGGTAGATAGCATGTGGCAATCGGTCAGTGCTGACCGGACGCGTGCCGAGAGCGGAGAAGGGGTGGGGCGGCAGGAGCCGACCACGAGCCCGGCGCCGGGAAAGGGGATCCGAAGTGGCCGACAGTGACGACAGCCAGGCGAGCGCCCAGGTGTGGGGTGCGGTCGTGGTGGTGGTTTCCGCGCTGGCCGTGGTCGCGGCCTATCTGATCAACGGCGCGCCGCTGGTGCTCGCGGTCGCCGGGGTCGAGACGCTGCTGGTCATGGTGTACGTCGGCCGGCGCTGGCGGGCCCTGCACCACCGGGCCTCCCCGGCCGGGCACCGGCCGCGGCGGGGCACTCCGGACGCCGCCCACTGCGAGCGCTGCCGTCGGGCCCGCGAGGCGCTGGACGCCCGGCAGGCGCGGACGGCGCGCTCCGCGCGGCCCGCGCCGCTGTCGCAGCCGTCGGCCGTGCCCTCCGCCGCGTCGTCGGCCGAGGCGCCGTCGGGGCTGCTGCCCGGATCGCCGTCGATCCCGGCGGCGGACCCGTCGCCGGACCAGTCGGCCGAGTCCGCCGCCGACCACGCGTCGCACCCGCGCCGCCCGCAGGGCCGGGCCGGGCACGAGCGGCCCTGGACGGCCGAACGGGCGACCGCCCGGTCCGTGGACCGGACGGCCGCCCGCCGGGGTGCGCCGGGTTCAGCCGGCCGCGCTGTACGCCACCAGTGAGACGCCGACGTACTGCACGATGAAGGCGCCGAGGGTGAAGGCGTGGAACACCTCGTGGAAGCCGAACCAGCGCGGTGAGGGGTTGGGCCGCTTGAGCCCGTACACCACGCCGCCGATGCTGTAGAGCACCCCGCCGACGATCATCAGCACCAGCACGGCGACCCCGCCGGTGCGCAGGAAGTCCGGCAGGAAGAACGCGGCGGCCCAGCCCAGCGCGATGTACACGGGGGTGTACAGCCAGCGCGGCGCGCCGACCCAGAACACCCGGAACGCTATGCCGGCGAGCGCCCCGCCCCAGGCGACCCAGAGCAGTATCTGCTGGTCGGCGCCCTTGAGCAGCAGGATCGTGAACGGCGTGTAGGTGCCCGCGATGATCAGGAAGATGTTCGCGTGGTCCAGCCGCCGGAGGATCGCGTCCCCGCGCGGGCCCCAGTCGAAGCGGTGGTACACCGCGCTGACGCCGAACAGCAGCCAGGCGCTGACCGAGTAGATCGCGCAGGCGATCCTGGCCGGCGTGGAGTCGGCCAGGCAGATCAGCACGATCCCGGCGGCGACGGTGGCGGGGAACATCCCGGCGTGCAGCCAGCCGCGCCACTTCGGCTTGTCCTCCCGGTGCTCGGCCGGGCCCTCCCCAGTGCTCTCCGCGAGCGCAGCAGCAGTCATGGGCAGCATGCTACCCGCTACCTACGGAAGCGTAGGTTACTAGCGCGTAAGGAAGTGGCGCTCATCACTCTTGGACGTTTTGGAGCAATTGAAGTGTGGCGCCGCGCACTCCGGCTTGGAGGCAGATGGCTGGCTACTGGCCAGTAATCATACTTAGTGTAGTAAAAGATGCGTCAATTTCGCCGCAGCGCCGCGTTGAGGGCCAGAACCCGGAGCTACGCTGCAAGCACCCTCAGACCCCCGCAACGCCATCTCCCCGCCGGGATGGCGTGAAACGGAGCGATCGTGTCGTACGAGATCTCTGCTCTCAGCGCATCCGCGCCCACCCGCCACAAGCAGCTGCTCGCTTGGGTGAGCGAGATCGCCGAGCTCACCCAGCCGGACCGCATCGAGTGGTGCGACGGTTCCGACGAGGAGTACCAGCGCCTCGCGGACCTGCTGGTGGCTCAGGGCACCTTCAGGAAGCTGAACGAGGAGAAGCGCCCCAACTCCTACTACGCCGCCTCGGACCCCTCGGACGTGGCGCGCGTCGAGGACCGCACCTTCATCTGCTCCGAGCAGGAGAAGGACGCCGGCCCGACCAACCACTGGAAGGCCCCCGCCGAGATGCGGGAGGTCTTCCGCGGCGAGCAGGGCCTGTTCCGCGGTGCGATGAAGGGCCGCACGATGTACGTCGTGCCCTTCTCGATGGGCCCGGTCGGCTCCCCGCTGGCCGCGTACGGCGTCGAGATCACCGACTCCGCCTACGTCGCGGTGTCGATGCGCGTGATGACCCGGATGGGTCGGGCCGTGCTCGACCAGCTCGGTGAGGACGGGGACTTCGTCAAGGCCGTGCACACCGTCGGCGCCCCGCTGGCCGCGGGCCAGGCGGACGTGCCGTGGCCGTGCAACAGCACCAAGTACATCTCGCACTTCCCGGAGACCCGGGAGATCTGGTCCTTCGGCTCGGGCTACGGCGGCAACGCCCTGCTCGGCAAGAAGTGCTACGCACTGCGCATCGCCTCGACCATGGCCCGGGACGAGGGCTGGCTGGCCGAGCACATGCTGATCCTGAAGCTCACCCCGCCGTCCGGTGAGGTGAAGTACGTCGCGGCCGCCTTCCCGTCGGCCTGCGGCAAGACCAACCTGGCCATGCTCCAGCCGACCATCCCGGGCTGGAAGGTCGAGACCATCGGCGACGACATCGCCTGGATGCGGTTCAACAAGAACGACGGCCGCCTCTACGCGATCAACCCCGAGGCCGGCTTCTTCGGCGTCGCCCCCGGCACCGGCGTGGACACCAACGCCAACGCCATCGACACCCTCTGGGGCAACACCGTCTTCACCAACGTCGCCCTGACCGACGACGGCGACGTGTGGTGGGAGGGCCTCACCGAGGAGCCCCCGGCGCACCTCACCGACTGGCGCGGCAACGACTGGACCCCCGAGTCCGGTACCCCGGCCGCCCACCCGAACGCCCGCTTCGCCGTCCCGGCCGCGCAGTGCCCGACCATCGCCCCGGAGTGGGAGGACCAGGCGGGCGTGCCGATCTCGGCGATCCTGTTCGGCGGCCGCCGTGCCACCGCCGTCCCGCTGGTCACCGAGTCCTTCGACTGGCAGCACGGCGTCTTCCTGGGCGCCAACATCGCCTCCGAGAAGACCGCCGCCGCCGAGGGCACGGTGGGCGAGCTGCGCCGCGACCCGTTCGCGATGCTGCCGTTCTGCGGCTACAACATGGGCGACTACTTCGCCCACTGGCTGAAGGTCGGCGCCCAGGCGGACGCCGCCAAGCTGCCGAAGATCTACTACGTCAACTGGTTCCGGAAGAACGCCGAGGGCGCGTTCGTCTGGCCCGGCTACGGCGAGAACAGCCGCGTGCTCAAGTGGATCGTCGAGCGCCTGGAGGGCACCGCCGAGGGCGTCGAGACCCCGATCGGCGTGCTGCCGACGGTCGAGGGCTTCGACCTGGGCGACCTGAAGCTGTCCGAGGAGGACCTCGGCCTGCTCTTCACCGTGGACGCCGACATCTGGCGCCAGGAGGCCGCGCTGGTGCCGGCCCACCTGGAGCTGTTCGGCGACCACACCCCGAAGGAGCTGTGGGACGAGTACCGGAGCCTCGTCGCGCGCCTCGGCTGAGCCTGAGCCTCAGCCGAGCGAGAGGTCGGCGCGCCGCACGAACGGCGTGCCGACCGAGTGACAGGACGGCCGGAGTTCCGCCGGGTGGTCTTTCCCCGACCAAGGAGACCACCCGGGCCGGGACTCCGGCCGTAGTGTTGCCGGGAGCAGGGCTCAGATGAGCGTGATGTCGGTGATCCACGCCTTGTTGCCCTGGCAGACGCCCACGGTGGACGAGTGCCACTGGCGGGCGGGGGCGCCGTCGTCGGTGCGCCAGTCGGCGATCTCCAGCAGGGCCGCGGAGTTGAGGTTGGAGAGGCCCAGCTCCTTGTTCGAGCCGATCTGGCCGGAGTAGAGCCAGCCCTGGTTCCAGCCGCCGGTGCAGTCCCACTGGCGGGCGGGGGCGCCGTCGTCGGTGCGCCAGTCGGCGATCTCCAGGCACTTCCCGGAGTAGTCGTTGACCAGCATCATGATGCCGTTGGCATGCCGGTAGTCCCAGCGCTGGTTGGCGCCGCCGGTGCAGTCCCACTGGCGGGCGGGGGCGCCGTTGTCGGTGCGCCAGTCGGCGATCTCCAGGCACTTCCCGGAGTTGGCGTTGACCAGGGTGCTCGACGACGGGGTGCGGAAGCCCCCGGAGTAGGCGGCGGCCGGGGTGGCCGGCAGGGCGGCGGCCAGCGCGACGGCGGTACCGGCGACGGCCACGGCGGCGCGGGCGCGCGAGAGCGGGGTACGGAGGATCAAGGCGGACCGGTCCCTTGCGGATGATCGAAGGCAGGGGAGCGGAGCCCTCCGGGCGCAGCGGCGTCCCGGTGTCCGCGTCGGACCGGGCCCACACGGCACACCGCCGATCGGCCCGTCCCCCCTACAACCCGGAGAGGTACCCGGGCCGCCGACGCGCGGGAATCCTACGCCGCGGTCGGAGGCGTCCGGCTAAAGGAGAGGTCAAGGCTGGGTGTAGCCGCTGAGGAAGTCGCCGATCCTGGTCACCGCGTCGGTGATCTCCTCCGGCCGGGGCAGCGTGACCAGCCGGAAGTGGTCCGGCTCGGGCCAGTTGAAGCCGGTGCCCTGGACCAGCAGGATCCGCTGGGAGCGCAGCAGGTCCAGCACCATCTGGGCGTCGTCCTTGATCTTGTAGACCTTCGGGTCCAGCCGGGGGAAGGCGTACAGCGCGCCCTTCGGCTTGACGCAGCTGACCCCGGGGATCGCGTTGAGCAGCTCGTACGCGGCGTCGCGGGAGGCGAGCAGCCGGCCGCCGGGCAGCAGCAGGTCCTTGATCGACTGTCGGCCGCCGAGCGCGGCGGCCACCGCGTGCTGGGCCGGCATGTTGGCGCACAGCCGCATCGAGGCGAGCACGGTCAGGCCCTCGACGTAGCTGCGGGCGCGCTGGCGGTCGCCGGAGAGCACCATCCAGCCGGAGCGGAATCCCGCGACCCGGTACGCCTTGGACAGTCCGTTGAAGGTGACGCAGAAGAGGTCCGGGGCCAGGGTGGCCAGCGGGACGTGCTCGGCGTCGTCGTAGAGGATCTTGTCGTAGATCTCGTCCGCGTAGATCACCAGCTGGTGCCGGCGGGCGATCTCGGCGATCCCCTCCAGCACTTCGCGCGGGTAGACCGCGCCGGTCGGGTTGTTCGGGTTGATCACCACGATGGCCCTGGTCCGGTCGGTGACCCTGGCCTCGATGTCGGCGAGGTCCGGGTACCACTCGGACTGCTCGTCGCAGCGGTAGTGCACCGCGGTGCCGCCGGCCAGCGAGACCGAGGCGGTCCACAGCGGGTAGTCCGGCGCCGGGACGAGCACCTCGTCGCCGTCGTCCAGCAGCGCGGTCATGGCGAGTTGGATCAGTTCGGAGACGCCGTTGCCGAGGAAGACGTCGTCGACGGAGAGCCCGTGCAGCCCGCGGTCCTCGTAGTGCATGACCACCGCGCGGCGGGCCGAGAGCAGGCCCTTGGAGTCGCCGTACCCGTGCGCGTTCGCGAGGTTGCGCAGGATGTCCTGGAGGATCTCCGGGGGCGCCTCGAAGCCGAAGACGGCGGGGTTGCCGGTGTTGAGCTTGAGGATGCGGTGGCCCTGTTCCTCCAGCCGCATCGCCTCGTCGAGCACCGGGCCGCGGATGTCGTAGCAGACGTTGGCGAGCTTGCTGGACTGGATGACCTGCATGCCTGCCTACTTTAGGGGCACGCCGGGGCCCCGCGCGGGGTGTGCCGGGAGACGGCTCGCCGGGCTCCTCGGGGCCCCCTTGGATCAACAGGCGGTGGCATCGAAAGGCCTTCCAAACCGATGGCCGAATGTCCGGAATGCTCATGTATGCGAGGAAGGCCGTCGATTCCTCGTCCGGATTTCCGTGCGGAACGAGACGGACGGCACACCGTCGCCCGGCCCCGGACGGGAAGATGGGGCCCGGTGCGTCGACGAGGAGGGGGTGGGCCGGTGGTGGCGGTCGTGACCGGGGCCGTGCTGGTCGGGCTCCTGCTGGCTCCGCTGCTGCGCGGACTGATCGCCCGCTTCGCCGTGCCTGAGGGCGAACCCCGCTGCGGGGCCTGCCCGTTGTGCGGCCGGGCGGTCGGACTGCTGCTGCCGCCGAACGGCCGCTGCCCGGGCTGCCGGGCGCGGCTGGGCGCCGGCGCGGGGACGGTGGAGGCGGTCGCGGCGGCGGTCGCGGTCGGGGTGGCGTACGCGGCGGACGGGTCGTCGGCGGCGGCGCTCGGCTGGGCGGGCGCGCTCGGGGTGGCGCTCGGCTTCACCGACGCCCGGGTGCGCCGGCTGCCCTACCGGCTGACCGGGCCGTTGCTGGCCGGGGTGGCCGTGCTGCTGACGGCGGCGGCGCTGGCCGAGGGGCGTCCGGGGGTGCTGCTGCGCTGCCTGCTGGTCGCACTGGCGGTCGGGGCGGTGCTCGAAGTGGCCGTCCAGGTCGGGGTGTTGGGGCCCGGCGACTCCCCGCTCGGGCTGGTCCTGGGCGGGCTGCTGGGCTGGTACGGCTGGTGGGTCGCGATCGGCGGCCTGGTCGCCGCGGTGGTGCTGGCCGGGCTGTGGGGCACCCTGCGGGTCGTCGCCCTGCTGGTCCGCCGCCGCCCGTGGCGCGGGCTCGAGGTGCCGGTCGGCCCGTTCCTGCTGCTCGGCGCCCTCGCCGCGGTGCTGGCCCGCTGACGCGGAAGGGGCCCGTCGTACCGGCACCGGTACGACGGGCCCCGCCGTCGGCGCGCGGGCCCCACCCTCAAGGAGCCGCGCGCCGAGGGGAGTTGCGGCTCTAGGACATCTTGTGGACGAACGGGCCCACGGTGTTGGAGAACGCGTTGCCGTTGTTGGCGTCCCAGTTGGTCGACCAGGTCATCGCACCGCGAATGGTGGGCCACTTGGCCGGCGGCACGAAGCTGCCGCAGTTGTTGCCGGTGGCCAGGCAGTTGAGCGCGTTGTTCACCACCGACGGGTCGACGTAGCCGCCGCCCGCCGCCTTGCCGGAGGCGGGGACGCCGATGCCGACCTGGTCGGGCCGCAGGCCGCCCTGGATGTGGGTGCAGACCTGCGAGGTGATGAAGTCGATCGTGCCCTGGTTGTAGACCTTGCCGTCGCAGCCGTTCATGCCGCCCGAGTTGTAGAACTGGGTGTTGACGACGGTCAGGATGTCCTTGGTGTTCAGCGCCAGCTGGAAGTAGGCGCCGGAGGTGCTGTACATCCCGATCGTCTCGGGCGCCATGGTGAGCACGAAGCCGGGGCCGACCTTGGCCTGGAGGGCGTGCAGCGCGTTGCCGAGCGGCCCGGCCTGGACGCCGTTCTCCAGGTCGACGTCGATGCCGTCGAAGCCGTAGTCCTTGAGGATCGCGGCGGCGCTGTTGGCGAAGTTCGCGCCGGCGGTGGCGTCGCCGACGCTGATCGCGCCGTTCTGGCCGCCGATGGAGAGGACGACCTTCTTGCCGGCCGCCTGCTTGGCCTTGATGTCGGCGCGGAACTGGGCGTCGGTGTAACCGCCGAGCGCCTTGGACAGGCCCGGGTCCAGGGTGAAGCTGATCGCGCCGGTCTGGGTCGGCACGGCGTCGGCGAAGGAGACCGCGATGATGTCGTACGCGTTCTGGACGTCGCTCAGGCGCTGCGGGGTGGAGCCGTTGTCGAAGTTCTGCCAGTAGCCGGTGAGCGCGTGCGCGGGCAGGCCGGTGGCCGGCGGGGTGCCGGTGGGGGTGCCGGTCGGGGTGGCCGTGGGGGTCGGGGTGGAGGTCGGCGTCTGGGTGGGCGTCGCCGTGGGGGTGGCGGTGGGGGTGACCGTCGGGGACGGGCTGGCCGTGGCCGTCGGGCTCGGGGTGGAGGTGGGGGTCGCGGTCGGCGAGGGGGTGGAGCCGCCGCCCGGGCCGACCAGCGCGACGTCGTCCGCGAGGTAGGCGCCCTGCCCGTACCAGCCGTGCAGGTAGACCGTGACGCTGGTGGTGTTCGCCCCGGTGGTGAAGGTGCTGGACAGCTGGTTCCAGGTGGTCTGGTTCGACCAGGTGGACGGGTCGGTGCCGCCGGTGCCGCGGGCCCCGAGGTAGACGTACGGGCCCTGCACCCAGGCGCTCAGCGAATAGCTGGTGTTGGGCAGCACGCTGACGGTCTGGGTGCACTCGGCGGTGTCGCCCGCGCCCGGCGTGGCCTGGAGCGCGCCGCTGCCGGAGTGCACCGGAGTGGACACCGCGGCCGCGCCGCCGGTGCAGGACCAGCCGCCCAGTCCGCTCTCGAAACCGCCGTTGGTGACCAGGTTGCCGTCCGCCGCGCTGGCGCCGCCGGCGAAGAGGGCGAGACCGCCGCCGGCCAGGGCGAGGGCGGTGGCACCGGCCGCGAGGGCCGGGAGGGGGCTGCGCCGGCGCTTGTGCGCGGGCTGGTTCGGCGTACGGGCCATGGGGGTGACGCTCCTGGGGAAGGAGCGGCCGCCGCGGTGGGGGGCGCGGCGGCCGCGTGTGGGGGAGGGGTCCGCAGGTGACTCACGGGGCGGTTCCGACTTCGTTCCGCCCCGGGTCAAAAGCTGGACTAGACCATTGCCGGACGTCAAGCATCGGTGGACCGGTTTACGGCTCCCTTAAGGAACCGGAGACCGTTCCGTGTCCACGACAGGGAGGCCGCCCCGGGGGCCCGGACACGCCCGTCGGGACAGACTCCGTACAGGACCGTGACCAGACCGCTACCTGCGGCTTTACCGTGCACCCGGACGCGGGAGTAGGCTGCGCCGGGGCGGTGCCGCACCAGCCCGAACGAGCACGGAGGGGCCGGGAAACATGGGTCTGCGCGATGTCGCCGAACGGACGCCGGGGCTGCGCACTCTGCTGGGCGGGATGTACCGGCTGTACGGCCGCCGGGTCGAGGTCCACCTGGCGCGCACCCCGCACCACATCGGCGTGATCCTGGACGGCAACCGCCGCTGGGCCAAGGCCGCCGGCGGCTCCACCGCGTACGGCCACCAGCGCGGCGCCGACAAGATCTCCGAGTTCCTCGGCTGGTGCGACGAGACCCACGTCAAGGTCGTCACCCTGTGGATGCTCTCCACCGACAACCTCGACCGCCCGGCCGACGAGCTGGTCCCGCTGCTCGGCATCATCGAGGACGCCGTCACCGGCCTGGCCGCCGCCCGCCGCTGGCGGGTCAACCCGGTCGGCGCGCTGGACCTGCTCCCGCAGCACACCGCCGACGTGCTCAAGCGCGCCGCCGAGGAGACCGCCGGGATCGACGGGATCACCGTCAACGTCGCGGTCGGCTACGGTGGCCGGCACGAGATCGCCGACGCCGTCCGCTCGCTTCTCCAGGAGCACGCCGGGCGCGGCACCGCGATCGAGGAACTGGCCGAGATCCTGACCGTCGAGCACATCTCCGAGCACCTCTACACCGCGAACCAGCCCGACCCGGACCTGATCATCCGCACCTCGGGCGAGCAGCGGCTGTCCGGATTCCTGCTCTGGCAGAGCGCCCACAGCGAGTTCTACTTCTGCGAGGCGTACTGGCCGGCCTTCCGCAAGGTCGACTTCCTGCGTGCGCTGCGCGCCTTCGAACAGCGGAACCGGCGGCTCGGCCTCTGACCCGGGGCGCCCTCCCGGGCGCCTCCCCGGCCTCTTCCGACCCCTCCCCGACCGCGTCCGGGCAGCTCCCGACGGGCATTCGGGTGGGCCCCCGGGCGCGCATTCGGGTGGAATGACCGCCGTAGGGCTGGCCTACCCGGGCTCCGCGCGAGGCCAAACGTTCACCGGCAATGATCCGTCAGTTCGCCGGGGGCGCGAATGCACCGCCCCCCGCCTGGGAATACTCCAGGCAGTCCGGCCCCGAGGCCACCGGGGCAGCGGGGGCCGGCATGCCGCGGATGACGCAGGGTCATCCGCTCTGGAGGCCTAGTGGTCAGTTCCAAGAGCCGCCGGACACCAGACCGGCGCACGTACGTTCTCGACACCAGCGTGCTCCTGGCGGACCCGCTCGCCATGAGCCGCTTCGAGGAGCACGAGGTCGTCCTCCCGGTGGTGGTCGTCACCGAGCTGGAGGCCAAGCGCCACCATCCCGAGCTGGGCTACTTCGCCCGCCAGGCGCTGCGCCTGCTCGACGACTACCGCATCCGCCACGGCCGGCTCGACGAGCCGATCCCGGTCGGCGAGCTGGGCGGCACGATCCGGGTCGAGCTCAACCACTCGGACGTCTCGATACTGCCGGCCGGCTACCGGGCGGGCGGCGGCGAGGCGGACACCCGGATCCTGGCGGTCGCCCGCAACCTCCAGGCCGAGGGCTACGACGTCACCGTCGTCTCCAAGGACCTCCCGCTGCGGATCAAGGCCAGCTCGGTGGGCCTGCTCGCCGAGGAGTACCGGGCCGAGCTGGCGATCACCTCCGGCTGGACGGGCATGTCCGAGGTGCACGTCGCGGCGGACCAGGTCGACGCGCTGTTCGCGGCCGGGCACGACGCGGCGGTGGACATCGAGGGGGTCGAGGAGCTGCCGGTGCACACCGGACTGGTGCTCACCTCGGAGCGCGGCCGGGCGCTCGGCCGGGTGACCGGCGACGGGCGGGTCCGGCTGGTGCGCGGCGAGCGCGAGGCGTTCGGGTTGCGCGGCCGCAGCGCCGAGCAGCGGGTGGCGCTGGACCTGCTGCTCGACCCGGACATCGGGATCGTCTCGATGGGCGGTCGGGCCGGCACCGGCAAGTCGGCGCTGGCGCTGTGCGCGGGTCTGGAGGCGGTGCTGGAGCGGAGGCAGCACCGCAAGGTGATGGTCTTCCGGCCGCTCTACGCGGTCGGCGGCCAGGAACTCGGCTACCTGCCGGGCTCCGAGGCGGAGAAGATGGGCCCCTGGGCGCAGGCGGTCTTCGACACCCTCTCGGCGGTCACCACCCCGGACGTGATCGAGGAGGTCATCGCCCGCGGGATGCTGGAGGTCCTGCCGCTGACCCACATCCGGGGCCGCTCGCTGCACGACGCCTTCGTGATCGTGGACGAGGCCCAGTCGCTGGAGCGCAACGTCCTGCTGACGGTGCTGTCCCGGATCGGCCAGGGCTCGCGGGTGGTGCTCACCCACGACGTGGCGCAGCGGGACAACCTCAGGGTCGGCCGGTACGACGGCGTGGTGGCGGTGGTGGAGAAGTTGAAGGGGCACCCGCTCTTCGCCCACATCACGCTCACCCGCTCGGAGCGTTCGCCGATCGCGGCGCTGGTCACGGAGATGCTGGAGGACATCCACCCGTGAACTGCCCCTGATCGGGGCATAGTCGGACAATAGGGTCAACTCGCGGCGCGGGGCCTGCTCCTGACGGGGCAGGCCCCGTCCCTTTCATCACATCGAGTGCTTTCTGTCCGGGGAACTCCCGCACGGTGAATGTGACATGCGCCACGCAGGCGGGAATTGCGTCGACAGTGCCCGGTGCGGCATGGTGAGGGTTCTGTCAGGCCCCGCGTACGGCGCGGCAGGGCTTCCGGAGTACGGAAGTCCGGCCCCGGATGGTCCGCCAACTCCGGTCGGTGGACGCACAATTGAAGACCGATGAGCCGTACGCCGCCCGATTCCAACGCCCGGTCGCCTCAACCCGACCGGACGCCGGGCCAGCACCTCCCGTGACCAGAGCACTTACGGAGGTCCGTGCCAAGGGGCATGTTGCGTCCGCACGGTCACGCGTGGGCGATGCTGGAAGGAAACCATGTGACTCGGATCTCGGTCCGGGGAGTTGCTGTGGCCTCCGCCACCGCCGTCACCGCTGTCGGTGCCGTCGTGGGTGTGGCCTCGGGCAGCGAGGGCAAGACCACGCAGACGGTCGACGTCGCCGGCGCGACCCTGCTCGCCGAAGTCCCCTCAGGCGCCCAGGCACAGACCGCCAGTGACAACATCGGGCAACAGGCATCCGCCCAGCAGGCTTCCGCCGACGCCGCCGCCAAGGCCGCCGCCGAGCAGAAGGCCGCCGAGGAGGCCGCGCGCCAGAAGGCCGCCGCGGACGCCCAGGCCAAGGCCGACGCCCAGGCGAAGGCCGACGCGGACAAGGCCGCCAAGGCCGCCGCCGACCAGCGCGCCGCCGACGCCGCCGCCGCCAACCGCTCCAAGGCGCGTTCGGCGATGTCCGCGGTCGACAACAGCGCGCCGCCGGTCTCGGTCAGCCCCGGCTCCATCCAGGACATGGCCCGGCAGATCGTCGGCAACGACGCCCAGTTCCAGTGCTTCAGCCAGATCGTGAAGCGCGAGAGCGGCTGGGACTACACCGCGACCAACAGCGGCTCCGGCGCCTACGGTCTGGTCCAGGCACTGCCCGGCTCCAAGATGGCCTCGGCCGGTGCCGACTGGCGCACCAACCCGGCGACCCAGATCAAGTGGGGTCTCGGCTACATGAACAGCCGCTACGGCAGCCCCTGCGGCGCCTGGTCGTTCTGGCAGGCCCACAGCTGGTACTAGGAGGACCCGCCGCCCCCGGGCGGCGACTCCTCGCACGGCCCCCGGCTCCCGTCCCGTTGGACGGGAGCCGGGGGCCGTGGCGTTCTCCAACAGCGTTCTCCAGGCGTGCTCCGGCGGTCGCCGGGCGGGCCGCGCCGCCCGGGCGGCGCTGACCAGTGCGCCCGCGGGCGGTGCGGTCCCGGTGCGGACGCGGGGCACGGGAAGGGGTCCTGGTTGCCTCCCGCGCCGGCCGGTCCGCCGACAGTTGGCTTCACGGGGACGATCGGGACGAGTGGTCCGCAGGGGACGACTCGTGGTCCCGTTCGGACTCCTCCCCGGCGGAATCCGGACGAAACCACCGCAATGCTGGCGTTTTGTCCCGGTTCGTGGAACGAAGCCGTCGCGTCGAAACACCCCCGGCGGGCGGACTCGCCCCGCCCCCGGCGGGTAGCGTCATCCCTGACGGCCGTGGCGGGACCCACGGCGTACCGCCGGACTCGGCGGATCCGGCAGGGAAACGGTGGTCGTGAGGATGGCGCGGGGCGGAAAGGCCTTCAAGGCCGTGGCCAAGGGCATGGCCGTGGTGGCGAGCGCGGCCGCCGTGATCGAACGGCGCCGACGCGCCGCGATGGCGGCCGACCCGAACGAGCTCCCCGGTCCCGCCCTCGCGGACGCGCCCGGCCCGGTCCCGGTGCCGCGCGTCGACCCCGCACCCACCGCTGCTCCGGCCCCTTCGGCGGCGCCGAGCACCGCGACCGCCGTCGGGACCGCCGTCGAGACCCCGGCGCCCGCGCCCGCGGCGCCCGCACCGGCCGCGGCCACCGGACTCGGCCGGGAGTACCACCCCGGTCGGCCGGCCACCCCCGCCGAGGCGGTGCCCTGGGGCCTGCGGGTGGCCGCCGAGTCGACCTGGCGGCTGCTGCTGCTCGGGGCCGCGCTCTACGTCCTCTTCTACGTCGTCGACATGCTGCGCCTGGTCGCCTTCTCGGTCCTGGCCTCGCTGCTGATCACCGCGCTGCTGGAGCCCTCGGTCTCCTGGCTGCGCCGGCGCGGGGTGCCGCGCTCGCTCGCCGCCGGCGGGGTGTTCCTCAGCGGGCTGGCCGGGATCGGGCTGGTCGGCTGGTTCGTGGTCTGGCAGGTGTCCACCAACCTGCCCGACGTCACCAACCAGGTGAAGACCGGCGTCAACCAGCTGCGGGACTGGCTGATCACCGGGCCGTTCCACCTGACCCAGCAGCAGATCACCGACTTCGCCAACCAGATCACCAAGGCCATCACCACCAACACCGACCAGATCACCTCGGCCTCGATCACCGGTGCGCAGATCGCCGTCGAGATCCTGACCGCGCTGCTGATGACCTTCTTCACCACCTTCTTCTTCCTCTACGACGGCGCGAAGATCTGGAACTGGGCGCTGCGCGGCCTGCCCCGGCAGTCCCGCTTCGCGATGGCCGGGGCCGGCCCGAAGGCCTGGACCACGCTCACCGCGTACGTGCGCGGCACCGTCTGCGTGGCCTTCATCGACGCGGTCTGCATCGGCGTCGGCATCGACCTGCTCGGGGTGCCGCTGGCGATGCCGCTGGCCGTGATCATCTTCCTGGGCGCGTTCGTCCCGCTGGTCGGGGCCCTGGTCACCGGAACGGTGGCGGTCCTGATCGCCCTGGTCACCCAGGGGCCGTGGACCGCGCTGATGGTGCTGGTCGTGCTGATCGCGGTGATGCAGGTGGAGAGCCACATCCTCCAGCCGCTCATCCTCGGCCGTGCCGTCCGGGTCCACCCGCTCGGCGTCGTCCTCGGGGTCGCGGCCGGCGGCATCATCGGCGGCATCGGCGGCGCGGTGGTCGCCGTCCCGCTGATCGCCGTCATCAACACCGTGGTCGCCCACCTGCGGCGCCGCAACGAGGCCGGCCAGGCCGTGTTCACGGCGCTCGAAGCGGCCCGGGAGGCCGCCGAGCGCACCGCGGCCGCGCAGCCGGCACCGGCCCAGCCCGCGCCGGCCCGGGCGGCGGCCGGCCAACCGGCAGTCGTCCAACCGGCGGCGGAGCAGCTCTAGCAGGGGCGGGCTTCCCCGGCGGGCGGCGCAGCGGCGTCAGCCGCCGCGCCCCGGCGCGGGCCTGATCCGGTCGCCGTGGCCGCTGACGATCCTGCCGATGTTGTCGACCGAGGTGTGGTCGTCGTGCGGCCCGTCGTCCCAGTACGAGGAGTGCGCGGTGAAGTCGGGGGAGCCGCCGGCGACGGCGAAGCGGTGGGCGCCGAAGGCAGCGCGGGCCGGGTCCCCGGTGTACCAGCCGAGGTGGGAGACGTGGTCCCAGGAGGCGGCGCCGACGTAGGTGTGACCGGCTCCCACGGAGAACTCCGAGGCGTGGCGGGCGCCGGTGCCGGGGCTGCCGACGAGGACGACGTCGTCGGCCGCGATCCCGGTCGGCCCCTGCGCGGCGAGGCCGACCAGCAGGGAGCCGTAGCTGTGGCCCTCGGCGGTGACGTGGGCCGGAGCGCCCCGGTGGGTGACGCGCTGCCCCTCGAGGAAGCGGCGGTAGGCCTCGACGCCGGCGCGGGCGCGCCCGACGGTGCCGGCCTCCGCCGGCCCGAGCGGCGCGTCGTACCCCAGCCAGGCGACGGACGCCGTGCTGCGGGTCGGGTCGGCCCGCCGGGCCGCGTCGTGCACGGCCTTCGCCCGGTCCGCGTCGCCGCCGCCGATGCGCCGCAGCGTGGTGCCCAGGCCACCGACCAGGGAGGTGACGTCCTGGGCGGTGTCGGGGTCGCCGAAGGAGAGGACGGCCCGGCCCTGGCCCTGCTCGCCGAGGCCGAGCAGCAGGACCGGCGGTCGCGTCCCGTCGGTCCGCCGCAGCCGCTCGGCGATCGTGCGGTACCCGTCCAGCTTCAGGCCGTGGTGCGGGTCGCAGGAGGGGGAGCTCCGCTCGTACGCGGCGATGAGCTCCGGCAGCAGGATCCGGTTGGCCCGGTCCCGGTCGGCGGCGGGGATGCCGTCCCGGTTGCCGACGAGGTCGGGACGGTCCTCGATCAGCCGCTGCCGCCGGTCGGCGGGCAGGCTCCGCCACCAGGCGTTCACCTCGGCCGGCGGGGCGTCCGCGCCCGGTACGGCGGCGTCCAGCACGGGCCGTAGCGCCAGCGCCGGGTCGAGGCGGTCCCGGTCGGCCGCGGCCGGGTCGAGGCCGGTGCCGTCGTGGGCGCGGGCGGTGTAGTGCCGGAGCCGGACCGCGACGGCCCGGTCGACGGCGTCGGCCTCGGCGAGGGCGGCGGCGATGCGGGCGGCCAGGAGCCGGGCGGCGTGTTCGCTGGTCCGCCGGTGGTCGGGGTCGTGCCGGTCGGCGGCGGACGCGGGCCCCCAGCCGACCGTGCCGTGCTCGTCGACCGACAGGCCGGCGTCCCCCGCGTCGGCGAGGGCCTTGCGCAGGGCGGACTGGGCGAGCAGGAGGGCGTCGGCGCCGGTCCGCAGGAGCCGGCCGATCTGCCCGGTGCCGCTCCGGGCCGCGGTCAGCTCGCCGGTGGTGAGCCGGAGGGACGGTGCCGCCGCGTCGGCGGCGTGGCCGCTCCAGTCGGCGGCGATCCGGTGGTCGACGCCGGTGCGCCAGTTCTCCAGGTGCCGTCCGACGTCGTCGCGCAGGCGGTCGTAGGCGTCGGCGGCGCCGTGCAGCAGGGCGAAGTCGGTGTCGCGCAGCGTCGCGAGGTCCATGGAGGGGCTCCACAGGAGAGGGCCTAGCCGAAGTGCCGGACGAAGTTCCGCCGCTGCTCCGGGGTCGGGGCGGGCCCGGTCCGCTGGTCGGCGCCCGGGAAGCGGTCGGCGTCCCGGTAGTGGTGGGCGGCGGTCTCCAGCCGCCCGGCGTGGCGGCCGATCGTGGCGTGGAGGTCGGTCAGCAGCCGGTGCCAGGCGTCGGTGCAGTCGTCGAGCGCGCCGCCGCAGCGGAGTGCGCGCAGTCCGGCGGCGGCCTGCCGGGACGCGTCGAGGACGGCCCTGGCCTGGTCCGGGATCGGGGCCGCCGTCTCACCGGCCCGGGCGGCGGCCCGGTGGAGTGCGGCGGGGTCGACCCGGAAGCCGGGGAGTTCGGGCACTGCGGTTCCCCTCGGTCCGGAGGTCGTGCACGGATCGCCTTGCACTGTAGCGGAGTTGGGCCGCCCCGCCGCCGGGAGAACGCCGACGGGGCCCCTCCGGCGAGCGGAGGGGCCCCGTCAGGGGTACCGGGTGCGTCAGGCGTTGACGGCGAGGGCGGCCTCGGAGTCGAGGACGGCGGCCACGGCCTGGAGCACGGCGGCGATCTTCATCGAGGCCTGGATGACCTCGCGCTCGACGCCGGCCTTGCGCAGGACGGCCTCGTGCGAGTCGAGGCACTGGCCGCAGCCGTTGATGGCCGAGACGGCGAAGCACCACAGCTCGAAGTCGATCTTCTCGACGCCGGGGGTGCCGATGATGTTCATCCGCAGACCGGCCCGCATCGTGCTGTACTCCTTGTCGGAGAGCAGGTGCAGCGTCCGGTAGTAGACGTTGTTCATCCCCATGATCGCGGCCGCGCCCTTGGCGGCGGTGTACGCCTCCGGGGAGAGGTTGGCCTTGGCCTCGGGCTCCAGCTCGCGCAGCAGACCGGGGCTGCGGGTGGCCATCGCGCAGGAGAGCACGGTGCCCCAGAGCTGCTGGGCGGGGAGGTCGGAGTTGCCGATGACCGAGCCCAGGTTGAGCTTGAGGTCCTTGGCGTAGTCCGGGAGGGCGGCCTTCAGCTCGTCGAGGGCCATGGGTCAGCCCGCCAGCAGGGCCTGGGCGTCGAGGGTGTCCTCGCCCTTGGTCCAGTTGCACGGGCACAGCTCGTCGGTCTGCAGGGCGTCCAGCACCCGCAGGACCTCCTTGGGGTTACGGCCGACGGAGCCGGCGGTCACCATGACGAACTGGATCTCGTTGTTCGGGTCGACGATGAACACGGCGCGCTGGGCGGTGCCGTCCTCGCCCTCGACGCCGCAGGCGCGCATCAGGTCGTGCTTGACGTCGGCCAGCATCGGGAAGGGCAGGTCGCGCAGGTCCTTGTGGTCCTTGCGCCAGGCGTGGTGCACGAACTCGGAGTCACCGGAGACGCCGAGGATCTGGGCGTCGCGGTCGGCGAACTCGTCGTTCAGCTTGCCGAACGCGGCGATCTCGGTCGGGCAGACGAAGGTGAAGTCCATCGGCCAGAAGAAGACGACCTTCCACTTGCCCTCGTAGGACTTGTGGTTGATGTCGGCGAAGGCGCTCGCGGCATCCAGGTCGACACAGGCCTTGAGGTCGAACTCGGGGAACTTGTCACCGATCGTGAGCACGTTCGCTTCTCCTGAAGTGAGACTGCGGGGAGGTTTGTCCGGATTCCGGACGCCATCCACAATTCCACATCGTGGACTGATCAGGGAAATAGCTAGACTGGATGTGTCTGATCGGAGATTGCTATCAGTACCGAATCGCCCTCGCCCCGCCCCGGCCCCCGCAGGGCCGCCGCCGGCAAACCCGAGCCCGCTGTGGGGAGCGCCACAGTCCGCAGCCCGCGCACCCCGACGGTGGCCCAGCTCAAGGCCTTCGTGGCGGTCGCCGAGCACCGGCACTTCCGGGAGGCCGCCGCCGCGACCGGGACCAGTCAGCCGGCGCTGTCCGGGGCGGTCGCCGCGCTGGAGGAGTCGCTCGGTGCGCAGCTGGTCGAGCGTACGACGCGCAAGGTGATCGTCACTCCCCTGGGGGAGCGTGTGCGCGATCACGCGCGCCGGGTGCTCGCCTCCCTGCAGGCGCTCACCGAGGAGGTCGAGGCCGCCCGCCGCCCGTTCACCGGGCCGCTGCACCTCGGGGTGATCCCGACCGTCGCACCGTACCTGCTGCCCACCGTGCTGCGGCTGGTCCGCGACCGCTTCCCGGAGCTGGAGCTGCACGTCCACGAGGAGCGCACCCCCTCGCTGCTGGAGGGCCTGGCCGCCGGACGGCTGGACGTCCTGCTGCTCGCGCTCCCGGCCGGCGGCTCCTCGCCGACCCGGGACATCCCGCTGTTCGACGAGGACTTCGTGCTGGTCACCCCGGCCGGGCACGCGCTCGCCGGGCGCATCGACGTCCCGCGCGACGCGCTGCTCGACCTGGACGTGCTGCTGCTGGAGGAGGGCCACTGCCTGCGCGACCAGGCCTTGGACATCTGCCGTGAGGTCGGCGCCGACCCGGCCGGCGCCACCACCCGCGCGGCGGGCCTGTCCACCCTGGTCCAACTGGTCGCCGGGGGGCTCGGGGTGACCCTGCTGCCCGCCACCGCGCTGGACGTCGAGGCCGGGCGCACCGACCGGCTGGCCGCCGTCCGTTTCGCCGCCCCGGCGCCCGGCCGCCGGATCGGCCTGGCCACCCGGCCCGGTTCGGCCCGCAGCCCCGAGTACGAGCGCTTCGCGGCGGCGCTGCGGGAGGTGCTGGCGGACCTTCCGGTCCGGATCGTCGGCGGCGAGGAGCCGGCCCCGGCCTAGGCACCGGCCCCCGGCTCGTGCCCGGGTCCTCGGCTCGGACCCGGGTCCTCGGCTCAGGTCCGGGTGCTCGGCCGGGTCGGGGTCCCGCCTCCGGCTTCGGTCCCGGGCCCGGTGTGGTCGGCCGGTTCGCCGAGGCAGAGCCCGACCGTGCTCGCGACCAGCAGGTCCAGCGCCTCCAGGGTCTCCCGGTCGGGCTGTTCGCCGGGCTGCTGCCGGATCAGGTGGCGGGCGGTCAGGCCGTCGAAGCCGCTCAGGAAGTGGACGGCGATCCGCTCGGCGGGCAGCGCCGGGGTCAGTCCGTGGGCGGTGGCGAGGGTGGCGAGCATCTCGGCGGCGGTGCCCTCGATGGCGCGCTGGAGTCCGAGCATGATCTCCCGTACGTCCGGGTCGCGCATCGCCAGCGCCCCGAACTCGCTCAGCAGGACGCAGCGGCCCTCCTCGCCGGTGGCGGCGTCCCAGAGCGCGTGCACCAGGGTGCGGATCTGCTCGCCGAACGGGCCGTCACCCGGGGAGGCGGCCCGCACCTGGCCGATGAACTGGGCGGCGACCTCCTCGACGACGGCCCGGTAGAGGTCCTTCTTGGTGCCGAAGGTGTAGTGGACCGTCGCCTGTGCCACGCCCAGCTCGGCCGCGATCGCGCGGGTGCTGCCGGCGGAGACCCCTTCCCGGGTCATCAGGTCGATCGCGGCCCGGACCAGCTGCGGTCGGCGTTCGGAGGCGGGGACATGAGCCATTCAGCCAGAGTAGCGCCATGGTCGGGCAACTGCGTCGATCGATCTGGTCGATCAACTTTGTCAGGTGACAAAGTTGCGTCTACCGTGGAGGGGTTCGCTCAGGCACCCGCCTGTCCGCCGACCGCACCGCGAGGGGTCAGACCTTGGCCACGTACCTGTACCGACTGGGCCGCCACTGCTTCCGGAGAAGGCGCGCCGTGCTGGCCGTCTGGATCGCGCTGCTGATCGCGATCGGCGGAGCCGCGGGCGCGTTCGCGGGCAAGACCAGCGATGAGTTCAAGGTCCCGGGCACCGAGGCGCAGGCCACCCTGGACCGGATCAAGGGCACCTTCCCCGAGCAGGGCCACGGCTCCGCCCAGGTGGTGTTCGCGGCCGGTGCGCCGGGCGGCGTCAGCTCGCCCGAGGCGGGCCGGGCAGTCGGCGAGGCCGTCGCCCGGATGGCCCACGTCCCGGGCGTGGCCGCGGTGCCCGACCCGTACGCCACCGGCGCGGTCTCCCCGGACGGGAAGGTCGCGATCGCGCTGGTCTCCTTCGACCACAAGCTCGCCGAGGTCACCGACGAGCAGCGCGACGCGGTCCGGGCCGCCGCCGAACCGGCCCGCGCGGCCGGGCTGGACGTGGCCTTCGGCGGCGACGCGTACAACAAGTTCGCCCAGATCGAGGGCGGCTCCGAGGCGATCGGCCTGGTGGTGGCCGGGGTGGTGCTGGTGATCACCCTCGGCACCCTGGTCGCGGCCGGGCTGCCGCTGCTGACCGCACTGGTCGGCGTCGCCGTCGCGATGGCCGGCCTGCTCGCGCTGACCGGCTCGTTCGAGATCATCACCACCGCGCCGGTGCTGGCACTGATGGTCGGTCTCGCGGTCGGCATCGACTACGCGCTGTTCATCCTGTTCCGCTACCGCCGCCACCTCGACGAGGGGCTGGAGCCCGAGGAGTCCGCCGCCCGGGCCACCGCGACCGCCGGCAGCGCCGTCGTCTTCGCCGGTCTGACCGTGGTCGTGGCGCTCGCCGGACTCGCCGTCGCCGGCGTCCCGTTCCTCACCGTGATGGGCCTGGCCGCCTCCGGCGCCGTCGTGGTGGCCGTCCTGGTCGCGATCACGCTGCTGCCCGCGGTGCTGGGCTTCACCGGCCGGGCGATCGACCGGCTGCCGATCTGGAAGCGGGCGCTGACCACCCACGGCAAGGTCACCCTGGGCGAGCGCTGGGCCCGCTTCGTGGTCCGCCGCCCGCTGCCCGTGCTGCTGGTCGGCCTCGCCGGACTGGGCGCCATGGCGGTGCCCGCCGCGAGCCTCAACCTGGGCCTGCCGGGCGGCGGTTCGCAGGCCGTCGGGACGGACGCCCGCAAGGCGTACGACCTGGTCAGCGAGGGCTTCGGGCCGGGCTTCAACGCGCCGCTGGTGGTGGTCGTGGACGCCCACGGCGCGCCGCACCCGGAGCAGGCGGTGCAGGAGGTGGCCGGCCGGCTCCAGGGCCTGAAGGGCGTGCAGACCCTGCTGCCGCCGAAGGTCGACCGGGCCAGCGGCACCGCCCTGGTGCCGGTCATTCCGAAGACCGGCCCGGACGACAAGGCCACCGAGGCGCTGGTCAGCGAGATCCGGGACCAGCGCGCCGGGATCGGGACCGCGACCGGCGCGAGCATCGCCGTCACCGGCACCACCGCCGCCAACATCGACGTCTCCAGCAAGCTCGGCCAGGCCCTGCCGCCGTTCGTCGCGGTGATCGTCGGCATCGCCCTGGTGCTGCTGGCACTGGCCTTCCGCTCGGTGCTGGTGCCGCTCAAGGCGGTGCTGGGCTTCCTGCTCAGCATCCTGGCCTCGCTCGGCGCGGTGGTCGCGGTCTACCAGTGGGGCTGGCTGGACGGCCTGATCGACGTGCCCAAGGTCGGCCCGGTGGTCAGCTTCGTGCCGATCCTGCTGATCGGCGTGCTGTTCGGGCTGGCGATGGACTACGAGCTGTTCCTGGTCTCCGGGATGAAGGAGCAGTACGTCCACGGCAAGGCGCCGCGCGAGGCGGTCGTCGGCGGGGTGAAGGGCGGCGCCCGGGTGGTGACGGCGGCCGCGCTGATCATGATCTCGGTGTTCGGCGCCTTCGTCCTCGGCCACGACCCGATCGTCCAGCCGATCGGCTTCGCCCTCGCGGTGGGGGTGCTGGTGGACGCCTTCGTGGTGCGGATGGCCCTGGTGCCGGCCGCGATGGCGCTGTTCGGCAAGGCGGCCTGGTGGTTCCCGAAGCGGCTGGAGCGGGTCGTGCCGAAGGTCGACATGGAGGGCGAGCAGCTGATAGCCCGGCTGGAGCGGGACCGGGAGCGGGCCGAGGAGCCGGTGAAGGTGTGACCCGCGGCGGGCCCGGCGGACCCCGCCGGGCCCGCTCCGCTACTGCGGCAGCCGCTGCTCGAACCAGACCACCTTGCCGGTGCCCAGCCGGGTGGCGCCCCAGCGGTCCGCGCACCGGGCCACTATCTGCAGCCCGCGCCCGCGTTCGTCCTCCGGGCCGGTGCGGCGCGGGCGCGGCAGCAGCGGGCTGTCGTCGCCGACCTCGCAGCGCAGCCGGGCGGTCCGGACCAGGCTCAGGGTGACCGGCCGGGTCGCGTGCTGGACGGCGTTGGTCACCAGCTCGCTGACCATCAGCTCGGTCGCCTCGCTCAGCTCGTCCAGCCCCCAGCGGCGCAGCGTGTGCGCGGCCAGCCGGCGGGCCCGGCCGGGCGTCTCGTTGCGCGGCTGGAGGTACCAGTGGGCGACGTCCCCGGCCGGGATGCCGTCGAAGCAGGCGCCCAGCAGGGCGATGTCGTCGCCGCGGTCGCCGGGCGGCAGGATCCGCAGCGCCTCCTGGCACAGCTGCTCGGGGGACTGCCAGCGGGCGGACTCGATCCGTGAACGGAGCACCTCCAGGCCGTCGCTGAGCGGGCGGGTGCGGGTCTCCACCAGGCCGTCGGTGAAGAGCAGCAGCGCCGACCCGGGCGGCGCGGGCAGCTCGACCGAGTTGAAGTCCACCCCGCCGACCCCGATCGGCGCCCCGGAGTCCAGCTCCACCAACTCGGCCGTGCCGTCCGGCCGGACCAGCACCGGCGGGACGTGCCCGGCGTTGGCCAGCACCACCCGGTTGGCGATCGGGTCGTACACCGCGTACACGCAGGTGGCCAGGTGCTGTTCCCGGCCGAGCCGTTGGGCCTGTTCGTCCAGGTGGTAGAGCACCTCGTGCGGCGGCAGGTCGAGAGCGGCCAAGGTCTGGGCGCTGGTGCGCAGTTGGCCCATGATGGCGGCCGAGGTGAGCGAGTGGCCCATCACGTCGCCGACGATCAGGGCGACCCGGTTGCCGGGCAGCGGCACCGCGTCGTACCAGTCGCCGCCGACCTGGGCGCCGCGCTCACCGGGCAGGTAGCGCTGGGCGAGCCGGACGCCGTGCGACTGCGGCAGGCGCAACGGGAGCATGCTGCGCTGGAGTTCGTTGGCTATCTCCCACTCGCGGGCGTAGCGCAGCGCGGTGTCCACCGCCAGCCCGGCCTGGGTCGCCAGGTGCGCGGCGGTCGCGGTGTCGGCCGCGTCGAAGGCCGGTCGGCCGGTGCGTTCAGGGGGACGGCGGATCAGCACCAGCAGACCGAGGACGGCCTTGCGGCCGCGCAACGGCAGGGCGACCACCGAGGTCCCGGCGGCCAGCCGGGCCAGTCCGCGGGTGCCGTACAGCTCGCGCAGCAGCGCCTCGGTGCGCTCGGCGGCGGGGGTGCCGAGGACGGCGGACTCGGCCGGGCGGCGGCTCAGCAGGATGTGCGCCAGCGGGCCGCCGCGGGTGACCGGGGTGGCCGGGCCGGAGTCGGCGGTCGAGCGGGAGCCGAAGCGGGAGCGGTGCCGGTCGTCCGCGCCGCTCTTGCGACCGCGCCGGCCGATCCGGGTGCCGGTGCTGTGGTGGATCCGCAGCTCGTCCGGGAAGCCGGGCTCGCGCTCGACGTTGGGCAGCGGGTCGCGCAGGTGCACGACGGCGGCGTCCGCGAGGGTCGGGACCAGCACCCGGCCGATGTTGCGCAGGGTCGCGGCCAGGTCGAGGGCGCTGTTGATCCGCCGGGTCGCCGCGTCGAGGTAGGCGAGGCGGTCCGCCACTCCGTCCGCGGCCCCCTCCGGCGGCCGGGCGTGGTCCGGCCGGGCGGCCGGCGGCTTCACCGGGGCGGGCACCCTGGACGGGACCACGCTGCGCTGGCCCGGGACGGCGGGCGGCTGCTCCGCCTCGGTCTTGAGCTGGTCGCGCACGGCTGCCTGTCCTGGAATCGGTGTGGTCGGGAGGTCTGGTCGGTGGGCTGTGCTGGTCCTGCGGTCGGTCAGCCGACGCGTCGACAGCACAGGAACAACTGTTCCTCCGGCGGCAGCGTGGTACTGGCCGGCGCGTACGGATGCCCCGAGCACTCCTCGACGGCGAAACCGGCCGCGACCAGAACCCGCTCCAGATCCTCCCTCAGATACCCACTGATCCGCAGCTCTCTGCCAAGGAACGGAAGCGGAACGTGATCCAGGTCCGCCTCGACCATACCGAGCACCAGCAGTCCGCCGGGCCGGAGGAGTTCGCGCAGCCGCCCGAGCACCGTCGGGATCTCGTCCTGCGGCAGCAGGATCAGCGAGAAGAAGGCGGTGATCGCGGCGAAGCGGCCGCGGCCGGCCGGCCCCAGCCCGGGCGCCGCCCAGACCCGGTCGGCCCGTTCGGTGGCCAGATCGTACAGGTCGATGCGGTGGAACTCGGCCGGGTGCGGACCGGTGATCCGGGCCTGCCGGGCCAGGGTGAGCATCCCGTCGGAGAGGTCTATCCCGGTCACCCGCAGCCCGCCGGCGGTCAGCTGGCGGACGGTCGGCTCGCCGGTGCCGCAGCCCACGTCCAGCACCCGGGCCCCGGGTTCGAGCTCGGCGAGCAGCATCCGCCCGCACTCCAGCTGGCCGTCCTTGGCCGGGAACGCCTCGCCGTAGCAGGCCCCGATGGTGTCGAAGGCGACCGCCTGCAGGGCCCGGGCCGCCCGGCGTCGTCGCACGTCGGGACCGTCGTCGCCGGCGTCCTCGCCGACGGGGAACGCGTCGGATATCTGTCCGGTCGTCACGTTGAGGGGCACCCTTCCACCCGTGGCCTCCGGTCGGCTCCTCCGCAGCCTCCTGGGCCGCTGCCGGTGGCGGTACGTCACGCTCCCCGCATCACACAGACGGCCTGCACCCCGACACGTTGCCGGCAGACACTCGTGTGCGTACTGGCATCTGAGAATATGCGTGATCACTGCGCCATGGGGTCCCTTTCCGGCCAACTCGTCATGCTTGGGCCGATCTGGACCGGGTCCGCGGAAGCACGGGGGTGCGGGTCGGGTGGTGCGGCCGGCCCCGCACGCCGGATGGCGCGCCGGGGTGGCGGCGCTGACCTGCGGCTCTGCCGGTGCGCGGACTGACAATCGGGCGTTTATCGAACGTCAATCGGCGAGGTGCACAGTGGAGCCCAGCGCCGGGGAAGCGTTGAAGGCGCTCCCGCAGCCGGGGGGCTGCGGGGGCGCCGACGCGCAGATCGGGGGAGGTGCTCCGCGGGGGAGCGGAGGCCTCACGGCGCGGGGGGAGATGAGAAGGGCTCGGTGTGCTGTCGGGAGATGAGGTCCGCCACGGGGGAGGCCTCCGGCACACCGAGCCGCGTGAAGATGGCGTGCGCCTCCTGGAGGCAGGCCAGCCCACGGGCCGGCTGCGCCAGGGCGAGCAGCGCCTCGCCCAGGGCGGCGTTCGCCAGGCCCTGGCAGTAGGCGGAGCCCAGCTCCTGGGCGATCGCGAGGGAGCCGCCGGCCGCCTCGGCGGCCTCGGCCGGCTGCTCGGCGACGAGCAGGGCGGAGGCCAGCCGGGCCAGGGTGTAGCCCTCCCAGAGGGCGTTGCGCTGGGACTGGTAGAGCTGGTGGGCCTCACTCAAGTGATCGACGGCGGTTCCGGGGTCTCCGCTGGAGGAGAGCACCACGCCGAGTTGGTAAAGGGTCTGGGCGAGCAGCGGACCGTTCTTTGACGTCCGTGCGGCGGTGACTCCGTCCCCGGCCGACTTGATCGCCGTTTCGGTCATGCCGAGCCGCTGCTGCACCCGGGCCATGTTGCTGACGATGCGGGCTTCGAGGACGGGCGCCCCGACGGCCTGACTGGTGGCGCGGGCCTGTTCCAGGAACAGCAGGGCCTCGGCCGGACGGTTGCCCAGGTTCAGGATCACGCCCAGCATGTTCGCCGTGGCCAGGAGCAGGATGGTCGGCTCCTTCGCCGCCTGGTGGTCCAGGCTGCGCCGGAACGACTGCTCCGAGCTCTGGAAGTCGCTGGTGGCGGACTGCAGGGTGCCGAACGCGAAGTGCACTCTGGCGAGTACGGCCGAATCGCCGCGGGCTTCCGCGTTGCGGCAGATGGTTTCCAGGATCGGACGCACCTGCGGACCGTGAGTGGGATCCGGGCCGAGACCGTACAGCAGGATGAGCAGGTCGATCGCCGCGTGCTGCGAGGATCGGGGCCCGCTCGCCGCTGCGGCCATGGCGCTGAGCAGCAACGAGCCCTCGGTGCGGATCCAATCCTGCGCGGCCTGGCTCGTCGGCAGATCGAGGCCGGGTGAGGTGAGGGCGGTCAGGAGCACGGGACGCGGGTCGTCCGGCTCGATGACCTGGGCCGCGTTGCGGACGGTCGGGATCAGGAGGCCGAGCAACCGCTGAACGGCCCGCTCCTGCTCGTCGACGTCCCCGATCCGCTCGTTCTTCCGCTGGGCGTAGAGCCGGAGCAGGTCGTGGTAGCGGTAGCGGCCGGGGGCGAAGCACTCCAGCATGTTCGCCTCGACCAGGGCCTCGGCGAGGTCCTCGGCGGTGTACTCGTCCACACCGAGCATCGCCGCGGCGGCTGCCAGCGGGATGTCGGGCGAGTCGATCAGGGCGAGCAGCCGAAAGGAACGGGCCTCGTCCACGGACAGCTGTCCGTAGCCGAGCCCGATGGTGGTCTCCACGGCGAGGTTGCCGAGCTGCAGTTCGTCCAGTCGCCGCCGCTGATCGGCTAACCGACTCGCCAGGTCGGAGACGCTCCAGCGCGGTCGGCTGGCCAGCCGGGCGGCGGCGATGCGGACGGCCAGCGGCAGGAACCCGCAGGCGGTGACCACCTTCATGGCGGCCTCGGGTTCGGCGGCGACCCGGTGTTCGCCGACGATGGCCGAGAACAGCGCCAGCGCTTCGGCCGGGGTCAGCTCCTCGACGTCGAACAGCTGGGCGCCCGGGATCCCGGCCAGCCGGGAGCGGCTGGTGGCGAGCACGGCGCAGCCGGAGACCCCGGGGATCAGCGGCCGGATCTGTTCGGCGTCGCGCGCGTTGTCGAGGAGGATGAGCATCCGCCGGCTGGCGAGCAGCGAGCGGTAGAGGGCCGCTCGCTGGTCGAGCGAGTCGGGGTTCTCCGCGACGCCGAGCGCATGCAGGAAGTCGCCCAGGACCACGGCCGGATCGGCCGGTGACGCACCGGCGCCACGAAGGTCGACGTACAGCTGCCCGTCCGGGAACTCCGTGCGCACACGGTGGGCGACGTGGACGGCGAGGGTGGTCTTGCCGACGCCGCCGATGCCTGCCAGTGAAGTCACCACCACGGCCTGGCCGGTGGCGTTCATGAGGACCGTCGAGAGGTCGTCGACGAGTTCGGAGCGTCCGCTGAAGTCCGATACGTCGGCGGGGAGTTGGGCGGGAGCCGGTGGGGAGGCCGGTCCGTCCTCGTGGATGGCCGACGCCGGGACGACCGGGACGGCCAGCGCCGGGTCGGCTGCCAGGATGCGGTTGTGCATCCGGGACAGGCCGGTGCCCGGTTCGACCCCGAGCTCCTCGATCAGGAGTTTGCGGGTGTCGGTGTAGACGCCGAGCGCCTCGGCCTGGCGCCCGCAGCGGTACAGCGCCAGCATCAGCAGCTCGCGCAGGCGCTCGCGCAGCGGGTGTTCGGCCGTCAGGTTGTTGAGCTCGACGACGATCTCGGCGTGCAGGCCGATGTCGAGGGCGGCCGAGCAGAGCTCCTCGGCGGCGGCGACCTGACGCTCGGCCAGGCGCAGTCGCTGGGTGTCGGCGTACGGGCCGGGGATTCCGGTGAGCGGACGGCCGCTGAACAGGTCCAGGGCCTGTGCCAGCAGTCGGTGCGCCTCGTGCTTGTCGCCCGAGGTGCGGGCGGCCGAGGCCTCGGTGAAGAGCCGCTCGAAGACCGACAGGTCGAGGGCCTCGCCCGGGATGCGCAGGGCGTAGCCGTCGGCGACCGAGACCAGCAGCTCGGCGGGGCGGCGCACCTCCCGCCGGGGCTCGATGACCGAGCGCAGCCGCGAGACGTAGGTGCGCAGGGCGGCCACGGCCTGGGCCGGAGGGCGGTCGCCCCAGAGCGCGTCGACCAGGCCCTGGGTGGTGACCGGGCGCCCGGAGTGCAGCAGAAGGGTCGTCAGAACCGCTTGCTGCTGGGGGGATCCGAGGGAGAGGGGTTTTCCGTCGAGCCAGGCCTGGACCGGACCGAGGACTTGGAAGCGCAGCGCAGGGGCCTGCGGCGTCTCCCGAAACTCCATGAAGTCCCCCGATGGCCTCTGGTGTCGATTCTGTGAAAGGGCGCTCGGCGGTCCGCCGTGTGGTGCTTCAGCTTAGGCGGACGGCCGACTCTGCCGGACGGCACCGCAAGCCGCACGATGTTTATCGGACATTTAATCAACCCTACGATACTGTCCGCGCGCCCGCGCCACGGAGGTCGGGCCGAACACATTTGATGACCGAAAGGCGGCCGCCCAATGGCCAATGACCAGAGCGAGACCCCGGTGCCGTCGACGCCGCAGACCGCGACGCAGACCGAGGCTCCGGCCGCCGCTGTGGAGGCGGGCAAGGCTGTCGAGGGTGCGGTCGCCGCAGCCTCGAACCCGACCGGGTACACCGCGCCGACCGATGCCGACAAGGCCGCGTTCGAGAACGGCTCGTTCGGTGACGAGGGTGAGTACGTGGACGAGCCCGTCGGTGCGCCGGGGGGTCCGCTCAAGCCGGAGAGCATCGTCGGCGGCCACCCGTAAGAGGTCTCCGCCGAGTGCCCCCGCGCCCCCGTCCGGGCGTGGGGGCACTGTCGGTGATGCACGTGCCAATTCGTGTGCGGGTCCATCGGTGGCCGATTCCCGCCCCCCGTGCACGCGTGGTGACCGCCGTCATCCGTAACGTGCCCGGCGGCGCGCGCCGGACGTTCCGGAATTCCGGATTCACCGGGGGGATTACCCGGGGTCGAATGCCGTGGTTTGCGTGGATTCATCCGCAATTACCGGGGCTGATCGCATTCAGCCGAATCGCGGGGCTCGGGGGCGGGTGTCACGTCGTGGGGTTCGGCGGCCCATTCCCGACCGCCGTGCTCGGGGCGCAGGTAGTACTCGCCGCCGATGGTGTCCATGTAGATGCCGGTGCGTCCGGTCCTCCGGTCGAGGACGAGTTCACCCACGTGCGGCCGGTAGGCCGGGGCGTTGCGCTGTCGGGTGCTCACCGCACTGCTCCTTCGCTCGGTCAGCGACTGGCAGACATCTCTAGAGAAGCTAATATCTCTAGAGATGTCAACGGTCGTATCTCCTTATCAGCGACCGCGGGCGCGCTTACGATTCATCCGAGGGAGAGGGAGCGGCGATGAACGGCAGCGGTGGCGACAAACAGCCCAAGTACCAGCGGATCGCCGATTCCCTGAAGGCGGCCATCGACTCCGGCCGCTACCGGGCGGGCGATCGGCTGCCCGGCGAGAACGACCTGATGGACGAGTACGGGGTGGCCCGGATGACCGCCCGTCAGGCGCTCGGCGTGCTGCAGAGCGAGGGCATCGCGGAGGCCCGCAAGGGCGCGGGGGTGTTCGTCCGGGACTTCCGGCCGCTGCGCCGGCGCGGCATCCAGCGGTTGGCGCAGGGGCAGTGGGGCTCGGGCCGGTCGATATGGTCCGCGGACATCGACAACCGCTGCCTGGTGGTGGACCAGGTGTCGGTCACCGAGCGGGGCGCGCCCGAGCACGTGGCCCGGGTGCTGGGGGTGGAACCGGGTGCCCCGATGTGCGTGCGGCACCGCCGCTTCGTCCTGGACGGCAAGCCGGTGCTGCTCTCCACCTCCTACCTCCCGGCCGTGCTGGTGGCCGGCACCGCGATCACCCGCGAGGACACCGGCCCCGGCGGCACCTACGCCCGGCTGGCCGAGATCGGCGCCAAGCCCGTGCACTTCCGCGAGGAGGTCCGCTCCCGGATGCCGGCCGCCGAGGAGGCCACCCGCCTCGAACTCTCCGCCGGCACCCCGGTCATCCTGATCTGCCGCACCGCCTTCGCCGACGAGGGCCAGGTCGTCGAGCTCAACGAGATGATCCTCGACGCCGCCTCCTACGTCCTGGAGTACGACTTCGACGCCTGACCGGCGCCCGGAGCGCTCAGTCGGCGGCGGGCCGGCGGATGTCCTGCTCGCGCAGTTCGCCGATCACCCGGGCGACCGTCGCGAAGTCCTCGTCCAGGTGCAGCACGGTCATGTCGTGGTGGACGGCGGTCCCGGCGAGCAGCAGGTCCGCCAGCCCGGCCGCCCGGTGCTGTGCCTTCTGGGTGAGCTTGTACTGGGCGGTGTCGACCCAGTCCCAGATCGACTTCGGGATGCCGACGGTCGGGCCGAACAGGGCCGCGAGTTCCTCCTCCAGGTCGTCCCGGTCCGCCGGGCTCCGGGCGGAGTAGAGGATCTCGGTCCGGGTCGACCTGCTGATCCGGATCAGGCCGGACTCGATGTGCCGCCCCCACTGCGACCTGAGGTCGCGGTCCGATGTGAGCCGGACGAAGGCCGAGGTGTCGATCAGGAAGCTGCCGATCATCCGGCTTCCTCCCGCAGCGCCCGCTTGCGGGCCTCGTGCAGCCGCACGGTGGGCTCGAACCGGCCCTCGGCGGCGCGGCGGGACAGCTTCTCCATCGCCTCCAGCCGCTTCAGTCGGCTGACGTAGTCGGCGAGCGCGTTGTTGATGGTGTCCTTCTTCGTCGTCGTGCCCATCAGCCGCATGGCTTCCGCGAGGATCGCGTCGTCGATGTCGACGTTGGTCATGCTCATCGGTGCACCTCCGTGGACGATGTGGATGGGCCACGTGCATCACCCACGCTACCCACACTCCGACCCGGCCGGTACGGAGAACCGCCCCGGTCGCAGGGGCGGCCGGGGCGGTTCGAGGGGCGTGCGGGGGCGTGCTGGGGGCGGCTACTCCTTGGAGCGGATCCGCAGGTTGGTGATCAGCGGGCCCTCGGTGGTCTCGCGGAAGAAGTCGTTGCCCTTGTCGTCGACGACGATGAAGGCCGGGAAGTCCTCGACCTCGATGCGCCAGACGGCCTCCATGCCGAGCTCCGCGTACTCCAGCACCTCGACCTTCTTGATGCAGTCCTGGGCCAGGCGGGCGGCCGGGCCGCCGATGGAGCCGAGGTAGAAGCCGCCGTGGGCGGCGCAGGCGTCGGTGACCTGCTTGCTGCGGTTGCCCTTGGCGAGCATCACCAGCGAGCCGCCGGCGGCCTGGAACTGGTCGACGTAGGAGTCCATCCGGCCGGCCGTGGTGGGGCCGAAGGAGCCGGAGGCGTAGCCCTCGGGGGTCTTGGCCGGGCCGGCGTAGTAGACCGGGTGGTCCTGGAGGTACTTGGGCATGCCCTCCCCGGCGTCCAGCCGCTCCTTGATCTTCGCGTGGGCGATGTCGCGGGCGACGACCAGGGTGCCGGTGAGCGAGAGCCGGGTCTTGACCGGGTACTTGGACAGCTCGGCGCGGATCGCGGGCATGGGCTGGTTGAGGTCGACGCGCACCACGTCGTCGTCCAGGTGCTCGTCGGTGGTGTCCGGCAGGTACTTCGCCGGGTCGGTCTCCAACTGCTCCAGGAACACGCCCTCGGCGGTGATCTTGCCGAGCGCCTGGCGGTCGGCGGAGCAGGAGACGGCCATCGCGACCGGCAGGGAGGCGCCGTGGCGCGGCAGCCGGACGACCCGCACGTCGTGGCAGAAGTACTTGCCGCCGAACTGGGCGCCGATGCCGATCTTCTGGGTCAGCTCGGTGACCTTGGCCTCCAGCTCCAGGTCGCGGAAGCCGTGGCCGGTCTTCGCGTCGCCGGAGGTCGGCAGGTTGTCCAGGTAGTGCGCGGAGGCGTACTTGGCGGTCTTGAGCGCGAACTCGGCGCTGGTGCCGCCGATCACGATGGCCAGGTGGTACGGCGGGCAGGCGGCGGTGCCGAGCGAGCGGATCTTCTGCTCCAGGAACGAGAGCATGCTGGCCTCGTTCAGGATGGCCTTGGTCTCCTGGTACAGGTACGACTTGTTGGCGGAGCCGCCGCCCTTGGCCATGAACAGGAACTTGTACGCGTCGCCGTCGGTGGCGTACAGCTCGATCTGGGCCGGCAGGTTGTTGCCGGTGTTCTTCTCGTCCCACATGGTCACCGGGGCCATCTGGGAGTAGCGCAGGTTGAGCTTGGTGTACGCGTCGTACACGCCGCGCGCGATGGCGGACTCGTCGGCGCCGGAGGTGAGCACCTGCTGGCCGCGCTTGCCCATGACGATCGCGGTGCCGGTGTCCTGGCACATCGGCAGGATGCCGCCGGCCGAGATGTTGACGTTCTTCAGCAGGTCGAGCGCGACGAAGCGGTCGTTCGGGCTGGCCTCCGGGTCGTCCAGGATGCGGCGCAGCTGGGCGAGGTGCGCGGGGCGCAGGTAGTGCGAGATGTCGTGCATCGCCTCGGCGGTGAGCAGCCGCAGGGCCTCCGGCTCGACCTGGAGGAAGGTGCGGCCGCCGGCCTCGAAGGTGGAGACGCCCTCGGAGGTGAGCTTGCGGTACGGGGTCGGGTCAGCGCCCAGGGGGAGCAGGTCGCTGTACTCGAAGTCTGGCGTGGGAGCCATCGGGGCGGTCCTTAGGTGTCCAGTTGGTCCGGCTGCGTCGGCGAAGCACCATCCAGGGTAGGACCCGCCCGCGGGACGCGGTCGGACAGGTCAGCCTTGCGTGACGGGGCTCACTCGGGCAGCAGTGCGAGCGACTAGGCTTGGGCCGTGAACAACACGCCGGACAACTCGCCGTCGCAGGACGATCCGGGGCAGCCGCCGGTGCCGGCGCCCGTACCCCTGACCAAGCCCGAGCCGCAGCCCGAGACGCGGCTCGAACCGAGGCCCGAACCGAAGCCCGAACCCGCGTCCGCCGCCGGACCGCGGCCGTCGCACGCGCCGGTGGCGCAGGCGGAGATGCGGGTCTCGGACGCCGACCGCGAGCGGATCGCGGAACTGCTGCGGGACGCCTACGCCGAGGGGCGGTTGGACGCGGACGAGCACGCCGAGCGGATCGGGGCCGCGTACGCCGCCAAGACCTTCGGCGACCTGGTCCCGCTGACCAGGGACCTGCCGTCGCACCGGGCGGTGTCCTTCGACAAGCCGCCGCTGCACGCCGCGGAGCCGGCCCCGGCGGCGGCCCGGCCGCTGCCGCCCGCGCGCGAGGAGGCCCCGTCGGTGGTGGCGATCTTCGGCGGCGCGTCGCGCAAGGGCCGCTGGCGGGTGGGCTCGCAGCTGACCGCCTTCACCGCGTTCGGCGGGGTGGAGATCGACCTGACCGACGCCGTCTTCGAGTCCCCCGAGGTGGAGATCGTGGTGACCGCGATCTTCGGCGGGGTCGAGATCCGGGTGCCGGAGAACGTGACCCTGCTCGGGTCCGGGGTCGGCATCTTCGGCGGCTTCGACGTGCGCGAGCAGACCGCAGCGGACCCGTACGCTCCGGTCGTGCGGGTGAAGGGCCTTGCCCTGTTCGGTGGTTGTGAGGCCAAGCCGCGCCGGGGCAAGAAGCTCAAGGAGTGGGTGCGCAAGCAACTCGGTACGGAATAGCCCGAATTGACCCGTTGGGCGCCCGGTCGGGGATCAACTCCCGGCCGGGCGTTCGGCGTTGCGGCCAGTGCACTCCGTAGTCGATTGCGTGCAGTGTGCATGAATCGCGGCCGGGCGGGGTAGTTCCTTCCGCACATCGCTTCTTGAACGGCTGTGCGCCGGAGGCGGCCCTGCGGCCGTCCCCGGCGTTGGACAGCGGGGGCTCGCAGCCGCGCAGGGGAGCGAGGTTCCCCGTGTCCGAGAGCCTCGTCAGGAGTACGGCCGTGCTGCATCCGATCGAGTCCCGCACCACCTCGCCAGTCGCCGCCGCCCAGTTGCTGGAGCGCCGTCCGGCCGTCCGTCCGCAGCCGCAGCCCCCGGGCGGCACGGCGGGTACGGCCGCGGGTGAGGACAATCCGTGGCACACCGGTGCGGCCTGTCGGCGGGACGAGGTCGGGCTGTTCTTCGCGCCCTCGAAGGAGCCGACGGCGGCCCGGCTGTCGCGGGAGGAGCAGGCCAAGCAGGTGTGCGCCCGCTGTCCGGTGCTGCTGGAGTGCCGTGAGCACGCGCTGGCCCAGCCGGAGCCGTACGGGGTCTGGGGCGGCCTGACGGCCGCCGAGCGCCGGGTGGTGCTGGCCCGGCGCCGCCGCCGGGACGCGGAGCTGCGCGAGGCGGCCCGGGTGGCCACCGCCGGTCGCCGGATAGCGGGTTGACGGCGGGCCGAAGACCCGCGCCGACGGCCGGAGCGCCGCGCGGCCCCGGCGGAGGGGGATTCCGCCGGGGCCGCGTGCTGTGCTCGGCCCGGCCGCCGGTTCCCGCCGGGTGCGCCCCGGCGGGTACCGGCCACCAGGGTCAGTTGGCGCGGTCGAAGTCGATCGCGCTGTAGGCCCGCAGCTTCGACAGCTTGTGGACGGAGTTGATCTCGCGGATGGTGCCGCTCTTGGAGCGCATCACCAGCGAGCTGGTGGTGGCGGTCTCGGAGCGGTAGTGCACGCCGCGCAGCAGCTCGCCGTCGGTGATCCCGGTGGCGACGAAGAACACGTTCTCGCCGCTGACCAGGTCGTTGGTGGTGAGCACCCGGTCCAGGTCGTGCCCGGCGTCGAGGGCCTTCTGCCGCTCGGCCTCGTCCTTGGGCCACAGTCGGCCCTGGATGACGCCGCCCATGCACTTCATCGCGCAGGCCGCGATGATGCCCTCGGGGGTGCCGCCGACGCCCATCAGGAGGTCGATGCCGGTGCCCTCGCGGGCGGCCATGATGGCGCCGGCCACGTCGCCGTCGGAGATGAACTTGATCCGGGCGCCCGCCTCGCGGATCTGCCGGACCAGGTCGTCGTGGCGCGGGCGGTCGAGCACGACCACGGTGACGTCCTCGACGGCACTGCCCTTGGCCTTGGCGACCCGGCGGATGTTGACGGCCGGCGGCGCGGTGATGTCGACGAAGTCGGCGGCCTCCGGGCCGGCCACCAGCTTGTCCATGTAGAACACGGCGCTGGGGTCGAACATGGTGCCGCGGTCGGCGACGGCCAGCACGGCCACCGCGTTGTTCATGCCCTTGGCGGTCAGCGTGGTGCCGTCCACCGGGTCGACCGCGACGTCGCACTCGGCGCCGGTGCCGTCGCCGACCCGCTCGCCGTTGTAGAGCATCGGGGCTTCGTCCTTCTCGCCCTCGCCGATGACGACCACGCCGTTCATCGAGACGGTCGAGACGAGGGTGCGCATCGCCTTCACGGCGGCACCGTCCGCGCCGTTCTTGTCGCCCCGGCCGACCCATCGGCCGGCTGCCATCGCGGCGGCCTCGGTGACCCGGACGAGTTCGAGCGCGAGGTTCCGGTCCGGAGCCTCCGGCGCGACCTCAAGGGCGCTGGGAAGGTGGTGCGGGTACTGCGTGGTCATCGTCGTTACCTCTCTGTACGCGACGGCCAGTGAGCGCCCGACTACTGCCTGGTCGAACGCCGTGGTGAGGGTAGTGCGATCGTATCTGCCCACGAGATGACTGTCTGTGGCGCGGGTCGCCACCCGGGGTCGGAAACCGCCGGTTCGTCCCGGTTCACCCGTACGTGCCCACCCCGGGTGGGCGGGCCGGGATGTGGATGAGTCACCATGTGGGGGTGGCTGCAGAGAGCAAGGGCATGAGGGGTCGGCAGACCGTACGGGACATGGTCCTGTCGATGCTGGCGGTGGGTTTCGTCGTCTGGATCGGGTACCTGTTCCTCCCGCACGACGCGAACAGCGACCCGGTGCACGTGGTCGGGTACAAGGTGGAGGCGGCCTCGGCGAAGCGCGCCGCGCCCTATCCGCTGCTGTCCCCGGAGGGGCTGTCCGACAAGTGGCGGGCCACCTCGGTCAGCTACACCCCGGCCGCCATCAACAACGGCAAGGGCAACGCCTGGCACCTGGGCTTCGTGACCCCCTCCGGCCAGTACGCGGCGGTCGAGCAGGCCGACGTGCCGCGCGACCGGCTGCTCGCCGACAAGGTCGCCGGCGCCCAGCCGGACGGCACCTCGGACGCCGCCGGGCACAGCTGGGACAAGGTGCAGGGCGACAAGTCCCGGGCGCTGGCCGCCCAGACCGGCTCGGCGACCACCCTGATCACCGGCACCGCCTCCTACGAGGAACTGGCCGAGCTGGCCCAGGCGCTCAAGTAGCGCCCGGCCGGCCGCGCACGCGGAAGGGCCCGCGCCGGACGAACCGGTGCGGGCCCTTCGCCGTGCGCGGGGCGCGATCAGACCGTGGTGACGACCTCGTCGTAGGCCAGCCGCGGGGAGCGCGGGAACCAGGCGTCGTCGCCCGGCTTGCCGATGTTGACGACGGCCAGCACCGAGTGGTCGCCCTCGCCGAAGAACTCCTTGTTGATGCCCTCGGCGTCGAAGCCGGTCATCGGGCCGGCGGCCAGGCCGGCGGCGCGCACGCCGATGATGAAGTACGCGGCCTGCAGGGCGCCGTTCAGCGCGGCGGAGGACTCGCGGACCGAACGCTCCGAGAAGAAGACGTCCTTGGCCTGCGGGAAGTGCGGGAACTGGGTCGGCAGCTCCTCGTGGAACTCGTTGTCCGCGGCCAGGATGGCGACCAGCGGGGCGGTGGAGGTCTTGGCCTTGTTGCCGTCCGCCAGGTGCTGGACGAGGCGCTCGCGGCCCTCGGTCGAGCGGACCAGGACGACGCGCAGCGGCTGCTGGTTGAAGGCGGTCGGGCCGTACTTGACCAGGTCGTAGATGGCCTGGACCTGCTCCTCGGTGACCGGCTCGTCGGTGAAGGTGTTCGCGGTGCGGGCCTCGCGGAACAGCAGGTCCTGAGCGGCGGCGTCGAGTACCAGGGCGTCGGTGGTCATGCTTCTGCACCTCATGCGGGAGGGGGGTTCGTCGGTGTGACCGGCGCGGCCGATCACTTCCTCCAACATAGGTGAAGTTTCAACGATTCCCCAAGCCGCTGTGACCCGCCTCACGCCGACCGCGGGCGCCCGGCGGGGTCACTCCCCGCCCGGGGCCGCGCCCTCCTCCGCCGCCAGCGCGGCGTCCAGCCGGGCCCGGGCGCCGTCCAGCCAGCGCTGGCAGACCTTCGCCAGCTGCTCGCCGCGCTCCCACAGCGCCAGCGACTCCTCCAGGGAGGTGCCGCCGTTCTCCAGCTGCCGGACCACGTCCAGCAGCGCGTCCCGGGCGTGCTCGTAGCCCAGCGCGTCGTCCGGGGTCGGCGCCGCCGCGTCCTGCTGCTCCTGCTGCTCTGCCATGCGTGCCAGCGTAGGGGCTGGCGCCGACAGCCTGCGCTTTCCCGGGCCGAAATCCCGGTGCACCCGGCCGGGGGCCGGCGCTAGCCTCCGCCGCATGACCGACGTACGACCCGCCGTCCCCGCCGACGCGCCCGAGCTCGTCCGGCTGCGCAACCTGATGTTCGAGGCGATGCCCAGCATGGCCGCGCTGGCCGGTCCGGGCCCCTGGCAGGCCACCGCCGAGCAGATCCTGCGCGAGCGCCTGGCCGTCCCGGCCGAGGACCTGACCATGCCGGTCTTCGTGGTCGACGCCCCCGGGCGGCCGGGCCGGCTCGCCGCCTGCGCCGTCGGCACCCTGGAGCAGCGGCTGCCCGGGCCCGGCAGCCCGGACGGCCGGTTCGGCTCCGTCTTCAACATCTGCACCGACCCCGACCACCGGCTGCGCGGCTACGCCCGGGCCTGCACCGAGGCGCTGCTGGCCTGGTTCGACGAGCGCCGGGCCGGCCGGATCGACCTGCACGCCAGCAGCGGCGGCGAGGCGCTCTACCGCAGCCTCGGCTTCGGCGAGTACTCGACCGCACTGTCCCGCCGGCGCTCCTACTGAGCCGGCGCGGCTTCCCCCGCCACCGTCACGTCGAAGCCGCCGCCCGCGACCCGGGCGTGCAGCCCGTCCCCGGCCGCGACCTGCGCCGGGTCGGTCACCACCGTGCCGTCGGCCCGCTGCAGCACCGCGTAGCCGCGCTCCAGGGTGGCCGCCGGGGAGAGCGCGACCACCCGGGCCAGGGTGTGCCCGAGGTCGCTCTGGGCGTGGTCCAGCCGGTGCCGCAGCGTCCGCCGGGCGCGCTCCAGCAGGCCCTCCACCTCCTGGCCGCGGCCGTCCAGCATCCGGTGCGGGGCGGCCAGCGCCGGGCGGCTGCGCAGCCCGTCCAGCCCGTGCTGCTCGCGCTCGACCCGGGACTGCACGTGCCGGCGGGCCCGGTCGCGCAGCTGGCGCACCTTGGCCAGCTCCTCGCCGACGTCCGGAACCACCCGTTTGGCGGCATCGGTCGGGGTGGAGGCGCGCAGGTCGGCGACGAAGTCCAGCAGCGGCTGGTCCGGTTCGTGCCCGATCGCGCTGACCACCGGCGTGCGGGCGGCCGCGACCAGCCGCACCAGCCCCTCGTCCGAGAACGGCAGCAGGTCCTCCACGCTGCCGCCGCCGCGGGCCACGATGATCACGTCCACCTCGGGGTGCTCGTCCAGCTCCCGCACCGCCGCGCTCACCCGCTCCACCGCGCTGACCCCCTGCACCGGGACGTTGCGCACCTCGAAGCGGACGGCCGGCCAGCGCCGCCGGGCGTTCTCCAGCACGTCCCGCTCGGCCGCCGAGCCGCGCCCGGTGACCAGCCCGACGCACTGCGGCAGGAACGGCAGCCGCCGCTTGCGCTCGGCCGCGAACAGGCCCTCCCCGGCCAGCCGCCGCTTCAACTGCTCCAGCCGGGCCAGCAGTTCGCCCAACCCGACCGGGCGGATCTCCGCGGCCCGCAGCGACAGCTGCCCACGGGCCGCGTACCACTCCGGCTTGGCGTGCACGACGACCCGCGAGCCCTCCTGGACCACGTCCGCGACCTGGTCGAACACCGAGCGGAAGCAGGTCACTGTGAGCGACACGTCGGCCTGCGGGTCGCGCAGGGTCAGGAACACCACTCCCGCCCCCGGGCGGCGGCTGAGCTGGGTGATCTGCCCCTCGACCCACACCGCGCCGAGCCGGTCGACCCAGCCGCCGATCAGCGCGGAGACCTTGCCGACCGGGAGCGGCGCTTCGGGGGAGCTGGTGTTGGCCATGCGTACGAGGCTAGCGGCGCCCGCCGACACCGTCCGTCGCGGCGCCCTGCACGCCGAGCACCACCAGGCCGACCGCCAGCCAGACCAGCCCGACCAACTGCGCCGTGGTCGAGGCCTCGTAGACCACCGCGCCGATCACCGCGATCCCCAGCACCGGGACGGCCAGGTGTCGCAGCCGGTCCCGCGAGCCGTGCCGGACGGTGTACCAACCGACCACCGAGGCGTGCAGCAGCGCGAAGGCGGTCAGCGCGCCCACGTTCACCACCGAGGTCAGCTGGTCCAGCCCGTCGTCCCGGGTCGCCGCCCAGACCGCGGCCGCCATGGTGACCACCGCGGCCGCCAGCAGCGCCCGGCGCGGCACCGCGCTGCCCGGGTCGACCGAGCCGAGCAGCCTCGGCAGCCGCCCGTCCCGGCCCATCGCGAAGACCAGCCGCCCGGCCGCGGCCTGCCCGGCGAGCGCCGCGAAGGCCGCGCCGATCGCCTTGCTGGCCGCCACCAGCACGTGCAGCCAGTGGCCGATGCCGGCCTCCACGGTGTCGTAGAAGGCCGAGCCCTGCGCGGCCGGGTCGGCGGCCAACTGCTGCGGGGTGGTCGGCTCCAGCAGCGCCGCCAGGTAGGTCTGGGCGACGAACAGCACCCCGGCCAGCACCAGGCACCACAGCACCGCCCGGGCCACCGCCGCCGAGGCGCCCACGGCCTCCTCGACGAAGGTGGCGATCGCGTCGAAGCCCAGGTAGGAGAGGACCGCCACGGACACCGCCGAGAGCACCGCGGTGAACGAGAAGTCCCCGACGGCGGTGAACGGGGTGTCCCAGCCGCGCCGGGCGCCGTCCTGCGCCAGCACCACCACGGCCGCGGCGACGAACACCGCCAGCACCGCGATCTCCAGCGCGAGCACGGCGAAGCCGACCGCGGCCGCGGTCCGCACCCCGACCAGGTTGAGCGCCGTGGTCACCACCACCGCGACCGCCGTCCACACCCAGCGCGAGACGCCGGGCACCAGCGAGTGGAGGGCGATCCCGGAGAACAGGTAGGCCACCGCGGGGATCAGCAGGTAGTCCAGCATCGCCATCCACCCGGCGACGAACCCCGGCCCCTCGCCCAGCCCGGCCCGCGCGTAGGCGAACACCGAGCCGGTCTGCGGCACCGCGCGCACCATCTGGGCGTACGAGAAGGCGGTGAAGCCCATCGCCACCGTCGCCGCCAGGTAGACCGTGGCGACGGCGCCGTGGCTCTTGGCGTCCAGCACGCCGAACACGCCGACCGGGGCCATCGGGGCGATGAACAGCAGTCCGTAGACCATCAGATCGCGGACGCCCAGGGTGCGGCGCAGGCCGCTCGGCGTCGGCTGATCACTCACAGCGCTCATGGAGACCAGATTTGGGCAAGTTCCGACCCTTTGCGACCGGAAAGGGTCCGGGGTCGCCGAGGGAGACCGCCCCGGACGGCGCGCCCCGCGCCCGCCCGTACGATGGAGCCATGTCCAACACCGCGCAGCGCCGTGTCCTGCTCGCCGCCCCCCGGGGCTACTGCGCGGGTGTCGACCGCGCCGTGATCGCCGTGGAGAAGGCCCTGGAGCAGTACGGGGCGCCCATCTACGTCCGCAAGCAGATCGTCCACAACAAGTACGTGGTGCAGACCCTGGAGAAGAAGGGCGCGATCTTCGTCGACGAGACGGAGGAGGTGCCCGAGGGCTCGATCGTCGTGTTCTCCGCGCACGGGGTCGCCCCGGCCGTCCACGACGAGGCGCGGGCCGGCCGGCTCGCCACCATCGACGCCACCTGCCCGCTGGTCACCAAGGTGCACAAGGAGGCCGTGCGCTTCGCCGACGAGGGCTACGACATCCTGCTGGTGGGCCACGAGGGCCACGAGGAGGTCATCGGCACCATGGGCGAGGCCCCGGACCGGATCCACCTGGTGGACGGTGCCGAGGACGTCGCCAACGTGCAGGTGCGGGACGAGTCCCGGATCGTCTGGCTGTCCCAGACCACGCTGTCGGTGGACGAGACCATGGCCACGGTCGGCGAGCTGAAGAAGCGCTTCCCGGCCCTGGTCAGCCCGCCCAGCGACGACATCTGCTACGCCACCCAGAACCGCCAGGTCGCCGTCAAGCAGCTGGCCCCGGAGACCGACCTGCTGATCGTGGTCGGCTCCAAGAACTCCTCCAACTCGGTCCGCCTGGTCGAGGTCGGCCTGGAGTACGGCGCCAAGGCGGCCCACCTGGTCGACTTCGCCGAGGAGATCCAGGAGTCCTGGCTGGAGGGCGTCACCACGGTCGGCCTGACCAGCGGCGCCTCCGTCCCGGAGATCCTGGTCGACGGGGTGCTGGAGTTCCTGGCCGCGCGCGGTTACGACACGGTGGAGACGGTCAAGACCGCCGAGGAGCACCTGACCTTCTCGCTGCCCAAGGAACTGCGCCGCGACCTGCGCGCCGAGGCCGCGGGCAAGCTCTGAGGCCCGAACGTGTCGGACCCGGTGCCCGGTCAGGGCGCCGGGTCCTTCTGCTGTGCACCGCCGCCCCGGCTCTCGTAGTTTTGTGCACAGGCTGTGGACAAGCCGGTCCGCGGCCGGACGGCGGAGGGTGGAACGATGACGGCGGTATTCGGCGTGGACATCGGCGGTTCGGGCATCAAGGGGGCCCCGGTCGACCTCGCCCGGGGAGTGCTCGCCCAGGAGCGGCACAAGGTGCTCACCCCGCAGCCGTCCGAGCCGGAGGCCGTGGTCGCCGCCGTCCGTGAGGTGGTCCGTGCCTTCGACCACCAGGGCCCGGTCGGGCTGACCTTCCCCGGGGTGGTCGTCGGCGGGTGCACCCGGACGGCCGCCAACGTGGACAAGGGCTGGATCGGGCTGGACGCCGAGGCCCTGTTCCGGGACGCCCTGGACCTGCCCGCGACCGTGCTCAACGACGCGGACGCGGCCGGCCTCGCCGAGACCGCCCACGGTGCCGGGCGGGGCGAGTCCGGCGTGGTCCTAGTGCTCACCTTCGGCACCGGCATCGGCAGCGCGCTCTTCGTGGACGGCGTGCTGGTGCCCAACACCGAGCTGGGCCACCTGGAGCTGCGCGGCAAGGACGCCGAGCGCCGGGCCTCCTCGGCGGCCAAGGAGCGGCACGACCTGACCTGGGAGCAGTGGGCCGGGCGGGTCGACGAGTACCTGGACCTGGTGGAGATGCTCTTCTCGCCGCAGCTGATCGTGATCGGCGGCGGGGTGAGCCGCAAGCACGAGAAGTTCCTGCCGCTGCTGAAGGACCGCGGGGCGCGGGTGGCGCCGGCGGAGCTGCGCAACGACGCGGGCATCGTCGGGGCCGCCATGGCGGCGGCCCGGGCGGCGGGCTGAGCGTCCGGGCGGCGGGGCGGGCGTTCGGGCGGCGCGGGGCCGGGCGGGCGGTCAGCGGGAGCGGTGGATCCGGCGCTGGGCGACGAAGCGGGCGAGCACGATCAGCGCGGCCAGCCCGGTCCCGGAGAACAGCCAGCCGGCCCGCAGCGCCAGCCCGGTCGCCAGCGCCACCACCTGGGCGGTGACGCCCGAGGAGCTGACCGGCGCGAGCGCCAGCAGGCCCACGGCGAAGGCGATCGGCCCGCTGATCGGGGCGGCCAGCAGGTCGGCGTAGCGGACCCGGACGGCCAGCTGGAAGCAGACCACCAGGTAGCCGAGGCCGAACAGCCAGCCGAGGTCGTCGAAGAGCAGCCGGTCCAGGCCCGCCACCGCGAGGGTGGCCAGCACGGCGACCACGCCGGTGCCGATCGCGGTGAGCCGGGTCGGCCGGCCGGTCCGGCGCCGCCCGTACACCCGCAGCCGGCGCTTCGGGGCCTGCCGCGCGGCGGGCCGGTCGGCCACCGGGCGCAGCCGGGAGGGGGACGCGGCGGGGGCCCCGGCGCTCTCGGGGGCCCGGCCGGGACCGGGTACGGCGGCCGGGCCCGCGCTGTTCGGCGGGCGGCGTCTGGGACCGGGCGGCTGGGTACGGATGCTCTGCTCCACCCGCCCAACGTACGGTCCGATCATCGCCACACTGTGTAATGGACCGTTCAGGTCTTGTCCCGTGTCCCCGGATGGCGTACTCCTGTGATCGTCACTCAAAGCGCTGACCTGCTCGGCCGAATCGACTCACGATGATCATCCGATGACTGTACGGGGACCGGGAATGACTGCGGACTTCACCTTCGAGCGCCTCGACCACGTCCAGCTCGACATCCCGGCCGGCGCCGAGGACGAGTGCCGGGCCTTCTGGTCCGGGGTGCTCGGCATGACCGAGCTGCCGAAGCCGCCGGTGCTGGCGGCCCGCGGCGGCTGCTGGTTCCGCGGCGGCGGGGTCGAGGTCCACCTCGGCGTCACCCCGGACTTCCGCCCGGCCCGCAAGGGGCACCCGGGCATCCTGGTGACCTCGCTGGACGCGCTGGCCGAGCGGCTGGCCGCGCACGGCCACGAGGTGACCTGGGACGACCACCACCCCGGCCACCGCCGCTTCTACTCCGCGGACCGGCTCGGCAACCGGCTGGAGTTCCTGGAGCCGCTGCCCGCGCCGACCGAGGCGTGAGCCGACGCGGGACCTGCCCGTAGACTTGGGGGTCGGCCCGTACGGTGCCGACCCAACTCCTCCAAGCCCACGGGACTGCGCTTCATGTCGCTCACGATCGGAATCGTCGGCCTGCCGAACGTCGGCAAGTCGACCCTGTTCAACGCCCTGACCAAGAACGACGTGCTGGCGGCCAACTACCCGTTCGCCACCATCGAGCCGAACGTGGGCGTCGTCGGCGTCCCGGACGCGCGGCTGGCCAAGCTCGCCGAGATCTTCGGTTCGCAGCGGATCCTCCCGGCCACCGTCGACTTCGTCGACATCGCCGGCATCGTGCGCGGCGCCAGCGAGGGCGAGGGTCTGGGCAACAAGTTCCTCGCCAACATCCGCGAGTCGGACGCGATCTGCCAGGTCGTGCGCGCCTTCACCGACCCGGACGTGGTGCACGTGGACGGCAAGGTGTCGCCCAAGGACGACATCGAGACCATCCACACCGAGCTGATCCTGGCCGACCTCCAGACCATCGAGAAGGTCCTGCCGCGACTCCAGAAGGAGGCGCGCCTCAAGAAGGACACCGCCCCCGTGCTGGCCGCGGCCGAGGCCGCCCAGGCGGTCCTGGAGACCGGCAAGACCCTCTTCGAGGCGGGCTTCGACACCACCCCGATCCGTGAGCTGCACCTGCTGACCGCCAAGCCCTTCCTCTACGTCTTCAACGTGGACGAGGACGAGCTGGCCGACGAGGACTTCAAGAACGCCCAGCGCGCGCTGGTCGCCCCCGCCGAGGCGATCTTCCTCAGCGCCAAGATCGAGTCCGAGCTGATCGAGCTCGACGACGCCGAGGCCCTCGAACTCCTCCAGTCCATGGGCCAGGAGGAGCCCGGCCTCGCCACCCTCGCCCGGGTCGGCTTCGACACCCTCGGCCTGCAGACCTACCTCACGGCCGGCCCGAAGGAGACCCGCGCCTGGACCATCAAGAAGGGCGCCACCGCCCCCGAGGCCGCCGGAGTCATCCACACCGACTTCCAGAAGGGCTTCATCAAGGCCGAGGTGATCTCCTTCGACGACCTGGTCGAGACCGGCTCCATCGCCGACGCCCGCGCCAAGGGCAAGGCCCGCATCGAGGGCAAGGAGTACGTCATGCAGGACGGCGACGTGGTGGAGTTCCGCTTCAACGTCTGAGCAGGCGAAGGAACGCCACGTCGCAGACGTGGCGGACACGCAGGCCGGAAGGGGGCGGACTCGGTCGAGTCCGCCCCCTTCGTCGTCCCCGCGCTGGACGGGTGCCGGACTATCCGGCGGTGCGTCAGTGGCGGTCAGGTCTCGTAGACGGTGGACCGGTGTCCCACGTGAACGACCCAGACCACCAGCTCACCGTTGTCGATCGTGTAGACGACCCGGTAGCCGCCGACGCGCAGGCGGCGTCGTTCGGGCTGGGAGACGAGCGCGGTGGTGTTGAAGCCGAGGGGGTCGCTCTCCAACTCGGTCAGCTTGGCCAGGATGCGCAGCGCCATGTCGCGAGGGATCTTCCGGAGTTCGGCCTGCGCCTCGGGACGGAAGACGGTTCGGTACTCACTCACCGCGCGCCAGTGTCTCCCTCATGATGTCCTCGATCGGGACGCCGGGAGCCGGGTTGGCCATGCGCTCGTCGATGATCCGGTTGATCTCGCGCTCTTCCCATTCCTGGTACTTGCGCAGCACCTCGATGGAGACGACGGCGGCGACCTCCTTGCCCCGGCGTGTGATCACCGTGGGCACATCGTCCCGATCGGCCCGCTCCACGACCTCGGCCAGATGTGCGCGCACATCCCGGATGGACTCTATGGGCAGTGGCTGCGTCATGCGCTCAAGCGTACCGAGTGTTCCATGTGTACACAACGGCGCCCGCAGGCGGTGCGGGTGGGGTCATGTGTGCCGGATGCGCCGGGCGGTGCGACGTTTCCGGAGGGCATGGCTCTGGGTTGAAGGTTCCGCTCCAACGTCCGACGGGTTCCGCAACTCCCGTGCCGGGGGCCGGACTTCCATGGGAAGTCCGGCCCCTTCGGTGTCCGTGCCGCCGGTTCGGCTCTCGTGGTGGTGCAGGCTCCGAGGCCTGCCGCCGCCTGCGCCGGCGGGGTGGCACGGCGACGGCCCCGCCGGCGGGTGGGTCAGGCCTGGACGGTGACGGTCAGGGTGCCGTCGGGGGCGGTGGTGACGGTGACGGCTTCGAGGGTGGGGGCGAGGGCGTCGGGGTGGTGGGCGGTGGCGCGGGGGCCGATGCCGACGACGCGCATGCCGGCCGCGCGGGCGGCGGCGATGCCGGCGCCGGAGTCCTCGAAGGCGAGGCAGTCGGCGGGGGCGAAGCCGAGGGCGGCGGCGCCCTTGAGGAAGCCCTCCGGGTCGGGCTTGCTGGCGCCGACCGACTCGGCGGTGACCAGGACGGGCGGCATCGGCAGGCCGGCGGCGTCCATCCGGACCCGGGCCAGCGGCAGGTCGGCGGAGGTGACCAGGGCGTGCGGCAGGTCGGCCAGCGAGGCGAGGAAGGCGTCGGCGCCGGGGACCTGGACGACGCCCTCGGTGTCGGCGCGCTCCTCGGCGAGCATCTGCTCGTTCTCGGCGAGGTTGACCTCGACCGGGCGGTCCGGCAGCAGGGCGGCCATGGTGGCGTGGCCCTGGCGGCCGTGGACCACGGTGAGCGCCGCGACCGGGTCGAGGCCGTGCCGTTCGGCCCAGCGGGTCCAGCAGCGCTCGACCACGGCGTCGGAGTTGACCAGGGTGCCGTCCATGTCGAGCAGGAGGGCGCGGGTGGTGAACCGGACGGGGGCGGTGGTCATGGGGACACTCCTGGGGGCGGGGAAAGGCGAGCTCTTTGTTTCTCGATGATACAAAAGATCAGTGGAGCAGGTGGGCGTTGACCGCCCGGGCCTCCTCGGCCAGCTCCGGCAGCTCCACCACCTCGACCCCGGCCGCCGCCAGCAGGGCCGTGCCCTGGCAGTCGGTGACGAACAGGTCCGGCTCGCGCCAGGCGACCACCACCCGCGGTACGCCGGCCGCGATCAGCAGCCGGGCGCACGGCACCGGCCGGGAGGCCCGCAGGCCGCAGGGCTCCAGGCTGCTGTAGACGGTCGCCCCGCGCAGCCGGGGATCGCCGGCCGGGAGCTTGGCCAGGGCCGCCTCCTCGGCGTGGTCGTGCGGGTCGCCCTCCCGGCTGAAGCCCTCCGCCAGCACCTCGCCGTCGGCGCCGACGACCACCGCCCCGACCGAGAAGGCCGTCCCGGACGGTGGGCAGCGGCGGGAGAGTTCGACCGCCCGGCGCAGGTGGTCCAGGTCGGTGGCGGCGGGGCGGTTCGGCGCGGGGCGGTTCACGGCGCGGGCTCCTTCGGGGCGTACCTGAGCAGGACGACGTCGCCCACCGTACGTGCCTCCAGCAGCCGCATCCGCCGGGCCGGGCCGCCCGGGAACCCGGCCGGGCGGACGAACCGCGGCGCCTCGGCCTGGCCGACCAACAACGGGGCGACGGCGAGCTGGAGTTCGTCCGCCAGCCCCAGGGCGAGGAACTGGGTGTGCACCCCGCCGCCGCCCTCGACCATCAGCCGGTGCACCCCGCGCGCGCCCAGGTCGTCCAGCACCGCGCCGAGGTCCACCGCGGCGCCGAGCGGGACCACCTCGGCCAGCCCGTCGAGCCGGGGCCGCAGCACCGCCGCGCCGGCCTCCGTGGTGTAGGCGAGCTTGGCGCCGCCGGTGTGCCAGAAGCGCAGGTCGGCGTCCAGCGCCCCGCCGGCGCTGAGCGTCACCTTCAGCGGGTGCTCCGGGCGGCCGGCGGCGACCCGGGCGGCCCGGCGGGCGGGGTCGTTGACCAGCAGCCGGGGGTTGTCGGCGCGCAGCGTGTTGCCGCCGACCAGGATCGCGTCGGCGGCCGCCCGCTCCTGGTCGACCCGGTCGAAGTCGGCGGCGTTGGAGAGCAGCAGCCGGTCGGGGGAGGCGTCGTCGAGGTGGCCGTCGAGCGACACCGCGGCGCTCAGCAGGACGAAGGGGCGCTGGCCGGGGCCGGGCATGGGCGGGACCGTTCTGTCGGGGCCGTTCGGTCGGGGCGCCTCCACGGTACGGCGGCCGGGTGCGGTCGACACGCCGGGTGACCGCGATGCGAGACAGTTCTTCTCGGCATCCGGATGAGGCGTAGCGTCGGGGTGTCGCGGAAACGGCACGACGGAACACCGACCACGCCCCCAGGGGGGACCCATGACCGGACCACAGCCCGCCGCCTACACCCACGGCCACCAGGAGGCCGTGCTGCGGTCGCACCGCTCCCGCACCGCCGCCGACTCCGCCGCCTACCTGCTGGACCGGCTGCGGCCCGGGCAGGCGCTGCTGGACGTCGGGTGCGGTCCCGGCACGATCACCGCCGACCTGGCCGAGCTGGTCGGCCCGACCGGCCGGGTGGTGGCGGTGGACACGTCCGCCGAGGTGCTGGAGCAGGCCGCCGGGTACGTCGCCGGGCGCGGCCTGTCCAATGTGGTGTTCGAACTCGCCGACGTCCACCGACTGCCGTACCGGGACGGCGAGTTCGACGTGGTGCACGCCCATCAGGTGCTGCAGCACCTGGCCGACCCGGTGGGCGCGCTGCGCGAGATGGGCCGGGTGACGGTGCCCGGCGGGCTGGTGGCGGCCCGGGACGTCGACTACGCGTCGATGACCTGGTTCCCGGAGGCGCCCGCGCTGGACCGCTGGCTGGCGCTGTACCGGCGGACGGCCCGGGCCAACGGCGGTGAGCCGGACGCCGGTCGGCGGCTGCTGTCCTGGGCCCGGGCGGCCGGTCTCACGGACGTCACCGCGACCACCGGCACCTGGACCTTCGCGACGCCCGAGCGGCGCGAGTGGTGGGGCGGACTGTGGGCGGACCGGGTGACCGGCACGGCCTTCGGCCGGACGGCGGTGGAGCGGGGCTTCGCGGACCGGGACGAGCTGGCGCGGATCGCGGACGGCTGGCGGGAGTGGAGCGCCGCCGAGGACGGGTGGTTCTCGATGCTCCACGGGGAGGTCCTGGCCGTGGTCCGGGCCGACGGGCCGGGGCGGTGACGGCCGGGCGGGCCTTCGGAAAGATCGGGTAAAGTCGCGCGACCGTTCGATCGGGCCGCGCCGGCCCGGTGGCGGTGTCACAGCCGAAGCACCGAGTCGAGGCCCGCCCCGGCGGGTCGGGGGAGTCCACGTGTCCGAGCCTGAGTCCGGGCCGCCCACCGTTCCGGGACCGGACCCGCGGGTGGACTTCCGCAAGGAGCCGGACGTCGGGGAGCGGGAGCCGGCGGCCGCCGAGGAGCCCGGCCGGGTGGCGGCGGAGCCGGAGCCGGCGCCGACCGGTCCGACCGGGCAGGCCCCCGCCGACTGGGCGCCGCCCGGACCGGCGGCGCCTCCCGTCCCCGGCCCCTCGCAGGCCCCGCCCCCGCCACCGCCTCCACCGCTGCCCGCCGGCGGCTGGGCCTCGGCGGCGCCCTCCGCCGAGCCCGGCCCCGGGCCCGACCGTTCACGCCCGAACCCGCAGCCGCCGCACCCGTACCCGCCGTACGCCCACGGCCCGTACCCCGGCGGCCCGTACGCCCACGGCCCCTACCCCTACCAGCCGTACGCCCCCCGGCCGGAGCCCCGGACCAACGGCTTCGCCGTCGGCTCCCTGGCGACCGGTCTGACCCTGCTCTCGCCGGTGGCCCTGGTGTTCGGGATCATCGCGCTGTCCCAGATCAAGCGCCGCGGGCAGCGCGGCCGCGGCATGGCGGTGACCGGTCTGGTGCTCGGGGCGGTCGGCACCCTGCTGCTCTCGCTCGCGCTGGGGGCGGGGGACTTCGGCTCCGTCCGGGACGGCCGCCCCGGCCGGTACGCCCAGGAACCGCCCGCCGGGGCGGTCCGCTGGTCGGCCCTGAAGGCCGGGGACTGCTACACCTCGCCCGAGGTGGCCGGGAAGACCGACGGGAACGGTGACGAGACGGTCTACTGGGTGCGCCGGGTGGCCTGCTCGGAGCGGCACAACGGCGAGGTGGCCGGCACCGCCCGGGTGCCGGACGCCGGTGGCCGGTACCCGGGCGAGGCGGTCGTGCGCGAGCGGGCGGCCGCGCTGTGCCGCACGGTGCTGGACGACTACGCGCTGGACCAGTGGGCCGTCCCGGACGGCATGGACGACGTCTACCTCTACCCGAGCGCGGGCAACTGGGCGGTCGGCGAACGGTACGTCACCTGCGCCTTCGAGGACCCCGACGACCAGCACCTGGGGACGGTCCGGACCGACCGCCGCAGCCTGACCTCCGTCCAGCTGGCCTACCTGGAGGCCATCCGGGGCTTCAACACGGCCTACGGCGACGAGCCGAAGAAGGACCTGACCACCGCCGAGGCCGAGTACCGCGCCTGGGCCCGGCGGATGGCCACCGCCTCCCGGGCCGAGGCCGCCGCGCTGCGCAGGCCGACGGCCGAGTGGCCGACCGACATCCAGCCGAAGGTCGACAAGCTGGCCGAGGCCCAGTCCCAGGCGGCCGCCGCCTGGGACGCCGTCGCCACCGGGGACGACCCGGCGGGCGACCTGCGCCGGGCCCGGACGCTGGTCGCCCGGACGGTGCCGGTCAGCGTGGACATCCGGCGCTCGCTGGGCCTGTCCACCGGCGAGCAGGCGCCCGACCTGCGGGCCTGAGCTCCGCGGCCCGCAGGCCCTCGGGCCCGCGGGCCGGGTTACCCGGCGTTAACCCGGCCCGTACCTGCCGGTAGCGAGCGGCCCGTACGGTCACCGGTGTGCCCCGGCCGGACCCCCACGCCGGCCGGGGCGCCGCGGCCGGGGCGCCGCGGTCGGGGCAGCGCGGCGGACCCGTGCCGGTACCCTCCCGGCATGGGCACCTTTCGGGTGATGCGGCAGGACGACAACGGCAACCGCTTCCTGGTCGCCGCGGGCCTGGCCGAGGCGGAGGCACGGCGGCTGGCGGCCGAGTTCGAGGCGCGCGGCCACAAGCAGCTGTACTGGGTCGAGCCCGAGGGCGCCGCCCCGGCCCCGTAGGGTCGGGGGCATGGACCAGGCCCGTGAGATCCCCGTCGAGCCCCCGCCCCGGATCGTCGTCGGCGGCGTGCTGATCCGGGCCGGCCGGGTGCTCGCCGCCCGCCGCAGCGCCCCCGCCGAGGTGGCCGGTCGCTGGGAGTTCCCCGGCGGCAAGGCCGAGCCCGGCGAGACCGAGGCGCAGGCGCTGGAGCGGGAGCTGCTGGAGGAACTGGGCGTACGGGCCCGGGCGTTGCGGCGGTTGCCCGGCGGCTGGGCGGTGCGGCCGGGGCTGGAGCTGCGGTTCTGGGCCGCCGAGCTGCTGGCCGGCGAGCCGAGCCCGTTGGAGGACCACGACGAGCTGCGCTGGCTGGCCCCGGCGGAGCTGGACGGGGTGGACTGGATCGGGCACGACCGCGAGGTGCTGCCGCACGTCGTCGCGCTGCTCGCGGCGGCCGACGACGCGCAATCCGCCGGATAGGTCAATCGGACAAGACGACCCGGCGGCCGGGATAGCCTGGGTCCTGCTGGGTATGTCACTTTTCGGCACTATTCGTCACCGGTCGGTGAGCCGTCCCAGCCGGCGAAGCCGATCCCGACCAGAGCCGGAGGCCCCGTCGGTGTCGAGTACCGGGAACGGCGGCGGGGGAGCGCGGCAGGGGGGCGCCGCGGCCCGCGCCCGACTGCGCCGCGCCGCGCGACCGGCCGCCCCGCAGCCGCCGTCCGGCCGGCGGCGCGGCGAACCCGTCGGCCCGGGGGCCGCGCAGCCCGTCCAGCCGGCGCCGACCCTGGCCGTCCCCGAGTCCGGCGTCCAGCCCGGCCCGCGCAGCCGCCCCGGCCGGCCGTTCCCCGGCGGACCGGCCGACGCCCGGCAGGGCCTGGGCGCGCCGCCCGGCGGCAGCCTGCTGGACATGCTGCGGGTCGCCATCGCGATCCTGGACACCGCGGGCCGGGTGGTGCTGTGGAGCCCGGCCGCCGAGGAACTGCTCGGCTGGCCGAGCGAGCTGCTGGTCGGCCGCCGGATCGAGGAGCTGATCCCGGACCAGGAGCAGGTCGCCCGGATCCGGACGGCGGTCCAGGACACCCTGCGGCACGGCCGCTGGGCGGGCCACGCCGAACTGCGCGACCGGGACGGCCTGCCGGTCGCCGTGGACGCCCGGATCTCCCTGCTGGTGGACGGCGACGGCACCCCGTTCCTCCAGGTCAACCTGGCCGAGGCGGCCGCCGTACGGGCCGTCGAGCGGGACCTCGCGGTGCGCGACGCGCTGTTCGAGCAGTCCCCGCTGGGCATCGCCATCATGGACACCGACCTGCGCTACACCGCGGTCAACCAGACCCTGGCCGAGATGAACGGGGTCGCCCTGGCGGACCACGTCGGCCGCACCACCGGCGAGACCCTGCCCGAGCGCGCCGCCGACGAGATCACCGCGATCCAGCGCCAGGTGCTGGCCACCGGCGAGCCGGTCATCGACGTCACCCTCGCCTCCCCGGTCACCACCCGGGCCGGCTACCGCTCGATCTCGTACAGCCGGATGACCGACCGCTCCGGCCGGGTGCTGGGCATCTCCGGCACCGTGATGGACGTCACCGAGCGGTACCGGGCGGTGGCCAAGGTCGAGCACGCCCGGCGCCGGCTGTCCCTGCTCAACGAGTTCGGCTCCCGCGTCGGCGACCTGCTCGACGCCGCCCGGATCGCCCAGGAGCTCGCCAGCTCCGTCGTCCCCCGGCTGACCGACCACTCCGCGGTGATCCTGCTCCAGGCCGTCGCGCACGGCGACGACCTCCCCCGGCACGGCCACGACCGGCGCACCTCGCTGCTCCAGCTCGGCACCGCCTCCGTCCAGGACGGCCCCGAGGTCGAGGTGATGCTCCGCCGCGGCGCCCGGATCACCTTCGCCGAGGACTCCGCGTGCGGCCGGGTGCTGCGCACCGGCGTGCCCGAGCTGCTGTCCGGCGCCGACCAGCTGGACGACGTCACCTACCCCGGCGACCCCAAGATGCAGGCCGCCCACGACCTGGGCGTGCACTCGATGCTGGTCGTCCCGCTGCGCGCCCGCGGCATCGTGATCGGCCTGCTGCTGGTCAGCCGGGCCGGCTACCGCGAGGGCTTCGACCGCGACGACCTGGCCTTCACCGTCGAGCTCGCCGACCGGGCCGGCAGCTCGCTGGACAACGCCCGGCTGTACGCCCGCGAGCGCACCGCCGCGCTCACCCTGCAGCGCACCCTGCTGCCGCAGCAGGTCCCGCAGCCCACCGGCGTCGAGGTCGCCTACCGGTACGTGCCCGGCAGCAGCGGCACCGAGGTCGGCGGCGACTGGTTCGACGTCATCCCGCTGCCCGGCGACCGCACCGCGCTGGTGGTCGGCGACGTGATGGGCCACGGCCTGCGGGCCGCCGCCACCATGGGCCGGCTGCGCACCGCCGTCCGGGTGCTGGCCGCCCTCGACCTGCCCCCGGACGTCCTGCTGCGGCACGTCCACGAGCTGGCCGACGACCTCGCCCAGGGCCCGGACGAGGCGCTGCTCGCCACCTGCGTCTACGCCGTCTTCGACCCGGGCACGGCGATGCTGACGGTCGCCAAGGCCGGTCACATCCCGCCGGTGCTGGTGGTGCCGGGGGAGGAGGCCGTGGAGCCGACCCGCACCGGCGGCCCGCTGCCCGGCGGCGTCGGCCGGATCCTCGACCTGCCCTCCGGCGCCCCGCTCGGCGTGGGAGGGGTCCCGTTCGAGTCGGTCGAACTGAAGATCCCCGAGGGCAGCCTGCTGGCGCTGTGCACCGACGGCCTGGTGGAGTCCCGGGACAAGGACCTGGACGTGGGCCTCGGCCGGCTGGTCACCGTCCTCCAGACCCCGCACGCCTCCATCCAGGCCGCCTGCGAGGCGGTGCTGGACACCATGGAGCAGGGCCGCGAGCCGGACGACGTCGCGCTGCTGCTGGCCCGGCTCGGGCACGGCCAGGCCGGCACCCCGACGGTCGGCTGGACCCTGCCCGCCGAGCCCACCGCCGTCTCCCGGGCCCGCCGGCTGGTCCGCGCCGCGCTCGCCGAGTGGGGCGTGGAGGACCTCACCGACACCGCCGAGCTGCTGGTCAGCGAGCTGGTCACGAACGCCGTCCGGTACGCCAGCGCCCCGATCGGGGTCCGGCTGACGCTCGGCGAGACGCTGCTGGTCGAGATCTCCGACCCGCTGCCGGACCCGCCCCGGGAGCGCCACGCGGCCGAGGCCGACGAGGGCGGCCGGGGGCTGGAGCTGGTCCACCGGCTGGCGCTGCACTGGGGCGCCCGGGCCGAGGGGATCGGCAAGGTGGTCTGGTTCGAGCTCGCCCTGCCGGGTAATGAGTCGGGCGAGTGACGCGAGTAGAGCCGCAGGAGAACAGTGCTGCATATGCCATCGGGCGCCCTGGGGGAGCGCGCGCTCCGGCAGGGGGCGCGGGCGTGGCATTGTGGTTGCGCGGGCGGTAGGACAAAAACCTTCGCCCGATCTGATGTTGTGATGTTGAGGGCGTGTGAACGTACCCCTCGATGATGAATACTCGGTCTTCTCGACATCCGGACGGTCGCGGGTTGGAGGGGTCGGTCCGTTGAACAGCACTCCGGCGCGGAACGCGCCGAGCAGCAGCGGTCATGCCGCTGTGCCCGGGCAGGCCGGTTCCCCACACCTGCCCGCAGCCGCGGGACCGCCCGTCCCGGGGGGAACCGACCCGGTGCGCGGCGCCCACCCCACGGCCGAACCCAGGCCCTGGGGCGCCGGGGACCCGGGCTCGATCTACGACTACATCCGGGTCGCCACCTTCGCGATCGGCCCCGACGGGCGGATCAGCCAGTGGAGCGAGCGCGCCGCCGAGTTCTTCGGCGTCCCCGCCGTCGAGGCCGTCGGCGCCGACCCGATCACCACCTTCGTCCCCCGCGAGCTCTGGCAGCGCGGCCGCACCCGGCTGGAGCGCACCCTGGCCGGCGAGGAGTGGGTCGGCACCACCCCGTACCGGGACGCCGCCGGCGGCGAGGGCCTCGCCGAGCTCTACCTGATGCCCGACAGCGCCCTGCCCACCGCGGGTGCCACCTGTCTGGCCGTCGACCTCGGCCGGCTGCGCCGGATCGAGACCGACCTCGCCGCCTCCGAGGCCGTCTTCGGGCAGACGCCCACCGGCTTCGTGCTCTTCGACGACCGGCTCCGGCTGCAGCGGGTCAACGACGCCTTCGCCTCCGGGATGGGCCTGGTCCCCACCGACCTGGAGGGCCTCACCGCCCACGACCTCTTCCCGTCGTCCGAGGCGGACCGGCTCACCGCCGCCCTGCGCAAGGTCCTCGCCACCGGCGAGCCCGTCTTCGACCTGCGCTTCCACAGCGCCGTCCCGACCCGCGAGGGCAACCGGCTCTGGGCCGTCTCGCTGTACCGGCTCAACGGCTCCGCCGGGCAGCCGATCGGGGTCGCCGGACAGGTCTCCGACGTCACCAGCCGGCACGTGGCCGAGCGCGAGGCCGACGGCGTGCGCCGCAACCTCGCCCTGCTCAACGAGGCCAGCGCGCACATCGGCTCCACCCTCGACCTGGAGACCACTGCCAAGGAACTGCTCGACGTCGTCGTCCCGCCGTTCTGCGACCTCGCCACCGTCGACCTGTACACCGCGCTGCTCTCCGGCGAGACCGTCCCCAGCGCCGGCCGGCTCGGCGACACCGTGCTCACCGACGGCAGCGGCGAACTGCGCCGGGTCGCCGTCTCCAGCGTGATCGGCGGCGCCTCCTCGGTGCTCGGCTCGGTCACCGGCCTGCCGATCGCCGAAGCCGGCGGCACCCTCTGCTACCCGCGCCGCTCCCCGCACGCCCGGGCCCTGCGCACCGGCCGCAGCGTCGTCCCCGAGCCCGGCCGCGACCCGCTGCTGCGCTCGACCCTGATCGTCCCGCTGGTCGCCCGCGACCAGGTGCTCGGCCTCGTCCAGCTCTCCCGGGCGATCGGCAGCGAGCCCTTCGACGCCCGCGACGTCGCGATCGCCGAGGAACTCGTCGCCCGGGCCGCCGTCTGCATCGACAACGCCCGGCTCTACCGCCGCGAGCACGAGCGGGCGCTGATCCTCCAGCGCAGCCTGCTGCCCCCCGGCAACCCGGCCGCCAGCGGCCTGGAGATCGCCTGCCGCTACCTGCCCAGCAACAACAACACCGAGGTGGGCGGCGACTGGTTCGACGTCATCCCGCTGCCCGGCAACCGCACCGCCCTGGTCATCGGCGACGTGATGGGCCGCGGGCTGCGCGCCGCCGTCGCCATGGGCCAGCTGCGCACCGCGGTCCGGACCCTGGCGATGCTCGACCTCGACCCGGCCGAGGTGCTCGGCGCGCTGGACGAGATCGCCCGCGGCCTCGGCGACGACTCCGTCCCGGCCGGCCCGCCCACCCCGTACGGCCGGCTCACCTCGACGGCCGACGAGGAGGCCCGCGAGGTCTACCTCGCCACCTGCGTCTACGCCGTCTACGACGCCGTCACCCGCCGCTGCGTGTTCGCCAACGCCGGCCACCTGCCGCCCGTCCTGCTCAGCCCGGGCGAGCCCGCCCGGATGCTCGACGTGCCGCCCGGCCTGCCGCTGGGCGTCGGGGGGGAGCCCTTCGAGGAGGTCGAGCTGACCCTCCCGGACGGCGCCGTGCTCGGCCTGTACACCGACGGCCTGGTGGAGAGCCGCAAGCACCAGCTGGACGAGGGCCTGCGGGCCTTCCGGGCCGCGCTCGCCGACCGGGGCCGGGGCCTCGAGGACCTCTGCGACCACGTCCTCGGCGAACTCGACCCGCACCACGGCGAGGACGACATCGCGCTGCTGATGGCCAAGGTGCACGCCTTCCCCGACGACGCGGTCGGCAACTGGTTCCTGCCGCCCGAGCCCACCTCCGTCGCCAAGGCCCGCGAGCTGGCCTGCAGCTGGCTGCTCGCCCGGGGGCTGGACGAACTGGTGGACACCACCGAGCTGCTGGTCAGCGAGCTGGTCACGAACGCCCTCAAGCACGGCCGGGGCGAGATCCGGCTGCGGCTGCTGCGCGACCGCAGCATGGTCTGCGAGGTCTGGGACGACGGCTACGCCCAGCCCCGCCAACGGCGCGCCCAGGAGACCGACGAGGGCGGGCGAGGCCTGCAGCTGGTCAGCCTGCTGGCCGAGCGCTGGGGCAGCCGCCGCACGCCCAAGGGCAAGATCGTCTGGTTCGAGCTGGCGCTGTGAACAGGGCCGTCCGGGTGCAGTAGCCCGGCGGCCCGCCGTGTCGGCACCGGCCGGGCCGGGCGGGCGGCGTTCGATGGCCGCCATGCGCGTCCGCCAGCTCACCGCCGCAGCCGTCGCGCTGCTGCTCGCCGCCGGTCTCGGCGGCTGCTCCGACGGCCCGGCCCGCGGGCCCTCGGCCGCACCGGCCCAGGCCGATCCCACCGCCGCCACCGGGGACGTCCGACCCGCCGACCGCGACGCCGTCCGGGACGGCGGCACGCTGCGCTGGGCACTGGACGGCGTCCCGACCACGCTCAACGTCTACCAGCGCGCGGCGGGCGCGGACGCGGCGCTGCTCGCGCACGCGCTGTACCCCTCGCTGTTCCGGCCCGACGAGCACGGCCGGCTCGTGCCCGACCCGGACTACCTGGCCGGCGCCGAGTCCACCCCGCCCGGGCAGCAGCCCCAGGTGGTCACCTACCGGCTCAACCCGCACGCCGTCTGGAGTGACGGCACCCCGCTGTCGGCCGCCGACCTCACCGCCCAGCGGGCCGCCCTGTCCGGGCTGGACCCGGCCTACCGGGTCGGCCGGGCGGCCGGGTACGACGCCATCGACTCGGTCACCCAGGGCAGTGACCCGCACGAGGTCAAGGTGACCTTCCGGCGGCCCTACGCCGAGTGGCGGGCGCTGTTCGGACCGCTCTACCCGGCCGCCGAGACCGCCGAGCCGACCGTCTTCGACCGGGCGCTCACCGGCACCGGCCACCTGAGCGCCGGGCCGTACGCGCTCACCCGCTACGACGCCGACGACGGGAAGGTCACCCTGGAGCGCAACCCGCTCTGGTGGGGGGACCGGCCGAGGACCGACCGGATCGACTTCCTGGCGACGGCGCCCGAGCGGCGGCTGGACGCCCTGGACCAGGACCGGCTGGACGTCGCCCCGCTCACCGCCGCCGTGGACCGGGCGGCGCCGGCCAGGCCCACGGCGACCCCTACGGCGCCCCCCACGGTGAGCGCCACGGCCACCGCCGGCGCCCCGGCCGCCGCCCCGCCCGCCGCCCCGCCGGAAGCCGCCGTGCTGGCGCTGCGGCGCGCCGAGTCGCTGCCCGGGGTCACCGTCCACCGGGCGTCCGCCGCCTCGCTCACCCAGCTCACCCTGAACACCACCCGCGGCCCGCTCACCGACCCGACCGTACGGCGGGCGATCGGCCGGGCCGTCGACCGGCGGCGGATCGCCGAGGCCGCGCTCGGCCCGCTCGGCCTGCCCGGTGCCCCGCTCGGCAGCCACCTGCTGGCCGCGGACCAGGAGGGCTACCGGGACGACAGCGCCGCGGCCGCCCCGGCGGACCCGGCGCTGCTGCTGGACGAGGCGGGCTGGAAGCTGGCCAGCGGCCCCATCCGGGTCAAGGACGGCCGGGAACTCACCCTGGGCCTGCTCGTCCCGGCCGGCTCCGCGACCGCCGGGCGCACCGCCGACGCCCTGGCCGCCGGCCTCGCCGAGTACGGCATCGCGGTGCAGACGCGCACCGCCCCCGCCGAGAGCTTCGTCGAGGAGCAGCTGACCGCCGGGGAGTACGACCTGGCGCTGTTCTCCTGGCCGGTCGGCCCCAGCCCGGCCGCCGAACAGCGCGCCGTGTACGCCAAGCCCCGGCCGGACGCCGACGGCGCGCCCGAGGTCGGCCGCAACTACGGCCGCGGCGGCACCGAGGAGATCGACCGGCTGTTCGACCGGGCGGCCGCCGAACTCGACCCGGCGGCCCGGCTGGACCTGTTGACGGAGGCGGACGTGCGGATCTGGCAGCTCGGCCACTCGGTGCCGCTGTACCAGCGGCCGGAGCTGGTCGGGGTGCGCTCCGGGGTCGTCGGGGTCGGGGCGTTCGGTTTCGGCTGGCCGCGGTTCCAGGACGTGGGCTGGAAGCGCTAGCCGTCCGGGCGCCCGACGGGGGAGGAACGGGAGGGTGCCGGGACACGGCCGGCGGGTGAAGAGGGTGTGACCCCGTTGTGATCTTGATCCCGCCCGACCTGCCCGTTTCTGCCCCGTCGGGCGCTTCCCCGTACCATAGGGAAAAGCCGAGGCATGTCCAGATGCCCGGCGGGTGGACCGGTAGTAGCAGGCGGAACGGGTGGCGGCGGCCGAGGGCCGCAAGTGCGCGTCTCGCGGCCGGGCCCGCCGTAACCCACGATTCCGGGAGAATCCGCTAGGCATGCCCACGCGCAACGACATCCGTAACGTCGCCATCGTCGCCCACGTCGACCACGGCAAGACCACGCTGGTCGACGCCATGCTGAAGCAGGCCGGCGCCTTCGCCGCCCACCAGCACCTCGACGACCGCATGATGGACTCGAACGACCTGGAGCGCGAGAAGGGCATCACCATTCTCGCGAAGAACACGGCGGTCAAGTACCACCCGAAGGACGGTGGCGCGCCGATCACCATCAACATCATCGACACCCCGGGCCACGCCGACTTCGGTGGCGAGGTCGAGCGCGGTCTGTCGATGGTGGACGCGGTCGTCCTGCTGGTCGACGCCTCCGAGGGCCCGCTGCCGCAGACCCGCTTCGTCCTGCGCAAGGCGCTCGCCCAGCGCCTGCCGGTCATCCTGTGCATCAACAAGACCGACCGTCCGGACTCCCGGATCGACGAGGTCATCAACGAGACCTACGACCTGTTCCTCGACCTGGACGCGGACGAGGAGCAGATCGAGTTCCCGATCGTCTTCGCCTGCGCCCGTGACGGCGTCGCGTCGCTGACCAAGCCGGAGAACGGCACCGTCCCGGCCGACAGCACCAACCTGGAGCCGTTCTTCTCCACCCTGCTGGAGCACGTCCCGGCCCCGAGCTACGACGAGGACGCGCCGCTCCAGGCCCACGTCACCAACCTGGACGCCGACAACTTCCTCGGCCGCATCGCGCTGCTGCGCGTCGAGCAGGGCGAGCTGCGCAAGGGCCAGACCGTGGCCTGGATCAAGCGCGACGGTTCGATCCAGAACGTCCGCATCTCCGAGCTGCTGATGACCGAGGCGCTCACCCGCAAGCCGGCCGAGGTGGCGGGCCCCGGTGACATCTGCGCCGTCGCCGGCATCGGCGAGATCATGATCGGCGAGACCCTGGCCGACCCCGAGAACCCGATCGCGCTGCCGCTGATCACGGTGGACGAGCCGGCCATCTCGATGACCATCGGCACCAACACCTCCCCGCTGGTCGGCCGCGGCGGCAGCGGCAAGGGCGCGGACGCCAAGGCCGGCGTCAAGGTGGACCGCAAGGTGACCGCCCGTCAGGTGAAGGACCGCCTGGACCGCGAGCTGATCGGTAACGTCTCGCTGCGCGTGCTGGACACCGAGCGCCCGGACGCCTGGGAGGTGCAGGGCCGTGGTGAGCTGGCGCTGGCCATCCTGATCGAGACCATGCGCCGCGAGGGCTTCGAGCTGACCGTCGGCAAGCCGCAGGTGGTCACCAAGCAGGTCAACGGCAAGACCCACGAGCCGGTCGAGCGCCTCACCGTGGACGTCCCCGAGGAGCACATGGGTGCCGTCACCCAGCTCATGGGCATCCGCAAGGGCCGGATGGACAACATGTCCAACCACGGCTCGGGCTGGGTCCGGATGGAGTTCGTCGTGCCGTCCCGCGGCCTGATCGGCTTCCGCACCGAGTTCCTCACCAACACCCGCGGCACCGGCATCGCCCACTCGATCCACGAGGGCCACGAGCCGTGGTTCGGCCAGCTGACCACCCGCAACAACGGCTCGCTGGTCGCCGACCGGGCCGGTGTGGTCACCGCCTTCGCGATGACCAACCTGCAGGAGCGCGGCGTGCTCTTCTGCGACCCGGGCACCGAGGTGTACGAGGGCATGATCGTCGGCGAGAACTCGCGCGCCGACGACATGGACGTGAACATCACCAAGGAGAAGAAGCTCACCAACATGCGTTCCTCGAACGCTGACGTGGCCGAGTCGATCGTCCCGCCGCGCAAGCTCTCGCTGGAGCAGTCGCTGGAGTTCTGCCGCGAGGACGAGTGCATCGAGGTGACCCCGGAGACGGTTCGCATCCGCAAGGTCGTGCTGGACGCGAAGGACCGCGGCCGCACCGCCTCGCGCGCCAAGAAGGCGTGATCCGGACGGCTTGATCGGCCTTTGGCCGGAATGCTTCGCCCCCCTTTCCGATGGAGAGGGGGGCGAACTTTTTCAACTACTCCAAGTTGTCGGGGCGGCTATTCACCGAATAGCGCTCATCACACCCAGGTGTCCGCTGAGCGAACGTGACAGTTCGTCATCCGTGACGACTGTCCGTTTGGTGCCTGTCTGGCTATGTCTCAAATGTCCGGTTTTCGAAACTTACCGACTGTTCATGTGACCTAATTGAGATCGTCACTGGTCACTTTCGTGTCCGTGCGTGACGGATAGTGGGTGCAGTCAGGCTCGGGTCAAGGGTGAACGCGCAGGGGTGCGCGCCGAAACCACGAGCGCGGACGGCAATGCGGGCCCGGTGATCACCGTTCCGCCTTGCCCTCCTCGTCGCAAACGTCGAATTCAGGAGGCACACCGATGCGTGGTGTGAGCCAGGCCAAGTGGGTTGTCGCAGCTGTTGCTGTCGCGCTCGCCGCGACTGCTTGTAGCAGCAGCGGCAGCAGCGACTCCTCCGGCGGGAGCTCGGACAGCGCCGCGGTCGACCCCTCGGGCACGTTCAGCTTCCAGAGCGCGGAGCCGCAGCGTCCGCTGCAGCCGGCCAACGCCATGGAGAACCAGGGCGGCCGTATCGTCAAGCAGCTCTTCACGGGCCTCGTCGACTACGACCCCGCGACCGGTGCGCTGCGCAACCAGGTGGCCGACAAGATCGAGACCACCGACGCCAAGAACTACACCGTCACGCTGAAGTCCGGCTGGACCTTCCACGACGGCACCCCGGTCACCGCCAAGTCCTTCGTGGACTCCTGGAACTGGTCCGCCAACCCGGCCAACAACCAGATCAACTCCGACTGGTTCTCCGACATCGCCGGTTACGACGCCGTCCACCCGGACAAGGGCGACCCGACCGCCAAGGAGATGACCGGCCTCAAGGTCGTCGACGACACCCACTTCACCGTCGAGCTGACCCAGCCCGTCTCGTACTTCACGTACAAGCTCGGCTACTCGGCCTTCTTCCCGCTCCCCACCGGGTTCTTCACCGACCCGAAGGGCTACGGCGAGAAGCCGGTCGGCAACGGCCCGTACCAGTTCGTCTCGTGGGAGCACAACAAGGCGATCACGCTGAAGGCGTACGACAAGTACACCGGCACCAACAAGGCGAAGAACGGCGGAATCGTCTTCCGCAACTACACCTCGCCCGAGGCCGCGTACAAGGACCTCATGTCCGACACCCTGGACGTGCTGGACCAGGTCGACTCGACCGACCTGCCGAAGTACAAGGACGACCTGGGCAAGCGCGCGATCGACCAGGCCCAGGGCGCGATCCAGAACATCTCCTTCGCCATGTACCAGCCGGAGTGGCAGGGTACGGACAAGGCCAAGGTCCGCCAGGGCCTCTCGATGGCGATCGACCGCGACACCATCACCAAGACCGTGCTGAACAACAGCCGTCAGCCCGCCGACTCGTTCGTGGCGCCGGGCGTCATGGGCTACAAGGCCGGCACCTGCGGCGACGCCTGCAAGTACGACCCCGCCAAGGCGAAGCAGCTCATCCAGGACGGCGGCGGCGTTCCCGGCAACAAGATCACCATCCTCTACAACTCCGACGGTGGTCACAAGGAGTGGGTGGACGCGGTCTGCAACTCGATCAAGCAGGCCACCGGTGTCGAGTGCCTCGGCGACCCGAAGCCGGACTTCAAGACCTCGCGTGACATCGTCACCAAGAAGCAGGTCCAGAGCATGATGCGGACCGGCTGGGTGCAGGACTACCCGCTGAACGCGAACTTCCTGCGTGACGTCTACGGCACCGGTGCCGCGGCGAACGACGCCAGCTACTCCAGCCCGGAGTTCGACGCGCTGGCCAAGCAGGCCGACGCCGCCACCACGGTGGAGAAGACCGCGGAGCTGTACCAGCAGGCCGAGGCCGTCCTGGCCAAGGACATGCCGGCGATCCCGCTCTGGTACTACAAGACCAACTCGGGCTACTCCAACAACGTCCAGAACGTGAAGTTCAACTCCTTCGGCGACCCGGTCTACACCGACGTCGAGGTCAAGAAGAAGAAGTAATCGGTCGGCACCGCCTGACCCGGTGACAACGGCCGGTGCCCGTCCCATCCCCACAAGGGCGAGGACTGGCACCGGCCGTTGGCACGCCGACTTATCTCTTGCCGGGTTGACGGGCCCGGCAGAGTCATACATGGAGGCACGATGGGGCGCTTTGTCGCGAGGCGACTGCTCCAGATGATCCCGGTGTTCCTCGGAACAACCGCACTCATCTTTTTCATGGTGCACGCGCTGCCCGGTGACCCGGTGGCAGCGATGTGGGGCGACAAGGCGCCGGACCCGGTGCAGCTCGCCGCGCTGAGGCACCAGATGGGCTTCGACAAGCCGCTGATCGGTCAGTACACCGATTACATGGGCAAGCTGCTCACCGGCGACTTCGGCACCGCCCTGGACGGACGGCCGGTGATCGACAAGATTACCGAGGCGCTCCCGGTCACGGTCCGGCTCGCGCTGTTCGCGTTCGCCATCGAGATCGTGCTGGGCGTCGCGATCGGCCTGTTCGCCGGTCTGCGCCGCGGCCGGGCGTTCGACAAGGGCGCCCTGGTCTTCACCCTGCTGCTGATCTCGATCCCGGTTCCGGTGCTCGGTTTCATCTTCCAGACGATCTTCGCGACCAACCTCAAGTGGGTCACCCCGACCGTCCAGGACAGCAACGACATCACCCAGCTGGTGCTCCCGGCGGTCGTGCTCGGCTCGCTCTCGCTGGCCTACGTCGCACGTCTCACCCGTACCTCCATAGCCGAGAACATCAAGGCCGACTACGTCCGCACCGCGGTGGCCAAGGGCCTGCCGCGCCGGAAGGTGATCGGCACCCACCTGCTGCGCAACTCGATGATCCCGGTGATCACCTTCCTCGGCACCGACCTGGGCGCCCTGATGGGCGGCGCGATCGTCACCGAGGGCATCTTCAACGTCAAGGGTGTCGGTAACGCGCTCTTCCACGCGATCAACCTGAAGGAGGGCGCGACGGTCTCCGGCTTCGTGGCCTTCCTGGTGCTCGTGTACCTGGCCGCCGGCCTGATCGTCGACCTGCTTTACGCGGTCCTGGACCCGAGGATCCGTTATGCCTGACCTGACCGAGAAGAAGACGGCCGAGGAGACCCCGGCCCAGGCCACCGCCGTGGTGGCCGCCGCCAAGCCCGAGAAGCCGCGCAGCCTCGGCTCCGACGCCTGGCACGACCTGATCCGCAAGCCGATCTTCGTGATCTCCGCGCTGCTGATCCTGCTGCTGATCGTCATCGCCATCGCCCCGGGCCTGTTCACCTCGGTGGACCCGCGCGCCGGCGACCTGCGCAACCACTACCTGTCGAAGCCGGACTACGGTCACGTCTTCCAGGCGGACTGGTTCGGCTACGACCTCCAGGGCCGCAGCATCTACGCCCGCGTCATCTACGGCGCCCGCGCCTCGGTCGTGGTCGGCATCTGCGTCACGCTCGGCGTGACCATCCTCGGTGGCATCACCGGCATGCTGGCCGGCTACTTCGGTGGCTGGGTCGACACGATCATCTCCCGCATCACCGACATCTTCTTCGGCATCCCGCTGCTGCTCGGCGCCCTGGTGATCCTCAACGCCTTCACCTCGCGCACCGTCTGGAGCGTGGTCTTCGCGCTGGTCGCCCTGGGCTGGACCCAGATGACCCGTGTCATGCGCGGTTCGGTGATCACGATCAAGCAGTCCGACTTCGTGACGGCGGCCAAGGCGCTCGGCGCCGGCACCAGCCGGATCATGTTCAAGCACATCCTGCCGAACGCGATCGCCCCGGTGATCGTCGTCGCGACCATCGCCCTCGGCGGCTACATCGCCACCGAGGCGACGCTGAGCTTCCTCGGCATCGGTCTGCAGGACCCGACCATCTCCTGGGGTATCGACATCAACTCGGCCCAGAAGGTGATCCGTACGGCGCCGTTCGCCCTGTTCTTCCCCGCCGGCATGCTGAGCCTCACCGTGCTGGCCTTCATCATGCTCGGCGACGCGGTGCGCGACGCCCTCGACCCGAAGCTCCGCTGAGAGAAGAGGTGACGACCCGATGACCACCGTGATCGAGAACAACCAGCAGAACAACGACCGTCTCGAAGTCGGAACCCCGCTCCTGGAGGTCAAGGACCTCCACGTGGAGTTCCACACCCGGGACGGCATCGCCAAGGCCGTGAACGGCGTCAACTACTCCGTCGCGGCCGGCGAGACCCTCGCCGTCCTCGGCGAGTCCGGCTCCGGCAAGTCCGTGACGGCCCAGACCATCATGGGCATCCTGGACATGCCCCCGGGCAAGGTGACCCAGGGCGAGATCCTGTTCCGCGGCCAGGACATGCTCACCATGAGCAACGAGGAGCGGCGCCGGATCCGCGGCCGGAAGATCGCGATGATCTTCCAGGACGCGCTGTCCGCCCTCAACCCGGTGCTCAGCGTCGGCTACCAGCTCGGCGAGATGTTCCGGGTGCACCAGGGCGCCTCCAAGGCCGAGGCGAAGGCCAAGGCCATCGAGCTGATGGACCGGGTGCGCATCCCGGCCGCCAAGCAGCGGGTGAACGACTACCCGCACCAGTTCTCCGGCGGCATGCGCCAGCGCATCATGATCGCCATGGCGATGTCGCTGCAGCCCGACCTGATCATCGCCGACGAGCCCACCACCGCCCTGGACGTCACCGTCCAGGCCCAGGTGATGGACCTGCTGGCGGAGCTCCAGGCCGAGTACAACATGGGCCTGATCCTGATCACCCACGACCTCGGCGTGGTCGCCGACGTCGCGGACAAGATCGCCGTGATGTACGCGGGCCGGATCGTCGAGACCGCCCCGGTGCACGACCTGTACGCGAAGCCCGCGCACCCCTACACCAAGGGCCTGCTGCGCTCGATCCCGCGCCTGGACCAGAAGGGCCAGGAGCTGTACGCGATCAAGGGTCTGCCCCCGAACCTGCTGAAGGTTCCGGCCGGCTGCGCGTTCAACCCCCGCTGCGACGTCGCCACCGACCTGTGCCGCACGGAGACCCCGGAGCTGCACCACGTGACGGACAAGGACGGCACGGAGCTCACCGGCCGCCGCAGCGCGTGCCACCTCTGGAAGGAGACCCTCCATGGCTGAGACCATCCTGGAGGTCAAGGACCTGGTCAAGCACTACCCGCTGACCCAGGGCATCCTGTTCAAGAAGCAGGTCGGCGCCGTCAAGGCCGTCGACGGCATCTCCTTCGAGCTGAAGAAGGGCGAGACCCTCGGCATCGTCGGTGAGTCCGGCTGTGGCAAGTCCACGCTGGCCAAGGTGCTGATGAACCTGGAGCGGGCCACCTCCGGCCAGGTGCTCTTCAAGGGCGAGGACATCTCCCGGCTGTCCGGCGCGGCGCTCAAGTCCGTCCGCCGCAACATCCAGATGGTGTTCCAGGACCCGTACACCTCGCTGAACCCGCGCATGACGGTCGGCGACATCATCGGGGAGCCCTTCGAGATCCACCCCGAGGTGGCGCCCAAGGGCGACCGCCGCAAGGCCGTCCAGGACCTGCTGGACGTCGTGGGTCTGAACCCGGAGTACATCAACCGGTACCCGCACCAGTTCTCCGGCGGCCAGCGCCAGCGCATCGGCATCGCCCGCGGCCTCGCGCTCAAGCCCGAGATCATCATCTGCGACGAGCCGGTCTCCGCCCTGGACGTGTCCGTCCAGGCGCAGGTGATCAACCTGCTGGAGCAGCTGCAGGGCGAGTTCGGCCTGTCGTACATGTTCATCGCGCACGACCTCTCCATCGTCCGGCACATCTCCGACCGGGTCGGCGTGATGTACCTGGGCAAGATGGTCGAGATCGGCTCCGACGAGCAGATCTACGACAACGCCACCCACCCGTACACCCAGGCGCTGCTCTCCGCGGTGCCGGTGCCGGACCCGACGGCGCGCGAGAACCGCGAGCGGATCATCCTCAGCGGTGACATCCCCTCGCCGGCCAACCCGCCGTCCGGCTGCCGCTTCCGCACCCGCTGCTGGAAGGCGGAGGACCGCTGCGCGGAGGAGGTCCCGCTGCTGGCGATCCCGACCACCCTGGAGGGCCCGGCCGCGCACGACTCGGCCTGCCACTTCCCGGAGGTCCGGGAGTCGGCCGCGGCCTGACGTCCCGTACGCACCCGGAAGGGCCCGCGGCTCCGGCCGCGGGCCCTTCCGGCGTTCCCGGGGTCCTTTCCCCGCCGTCCTCCGGGGCGGACGCCGCGTCAACTCGGGAGGGGGGTCACGGCACCCGTCCGGGTGCACCCGGCTCGCGCCGTCGCCGGGGCGCGCTTCTCATGGGGTGTGATGCGACACACACCCCATGAGGAGGGACCTCCATGCCCGTAGCCGCTCGTGCTCGCCTGGTCCTCGCCGCTGCGACGTCCGTGGTCCTGGTGGCCACCGGGTGCAGCAGCGGCGGTGGAGGCGGCGGCAGCAGCTCGTCGGACGCCGGCAAGACCTTCAGCTACCAGAGCAGCGAGCCGCAGAACCCGCTGCAACCGGCCAACGCGAACGAGGTCGGCGGCGGTCGCATCATCCAGAACCTCTTCAAGGGGCTGGTGGACTACGACCCGAGCAACGCCAAGATCCGGATGCAGGTCGCGGACAAGATCGACACCAGTGACTCGCAGACCTTCGCCATCACGCTGAAGGACGGCTGGAAGTTCCACGACGGCACCCCGGTGCACGCCAAGAACTTCGTGGACTCCTGGAACTGGTCCGCCAACCCGGCCAACGCCCAGATCAACAGCTCCTGGTTCTCCGACATCGAGGGCTACCAGGACGTCCACCCGGCCACCGGGAAGCCGACCGCGGACAAGCTGTCCGGACTGACCGTCACCGACGACCTGCACTTCACGGTCAAGCTGAGCCACAAGGTCTCGTACTTCGAGTACAAGCTCGGCTACATCGCCTTCTCCCCGCTGCCGGACGGCTTCTTCAACGACCCGGCCGGGTACGGGCAGAAGCCGGTCGGCAACGGGCCCTACCAGTTCGTCAGTTGGGCGCACAACACCGAGGTGGTCACCAAGAGCTTCCCGGACTACCAGGGCGTGGACAAGCCGAAGAACGGCGGCATCGTCTTCAAGATGTACACCACGTCCGAGGCCGCCTACGCGGACCTCCAGTCCAGCAACCTGGACGTGATGGACCAGGTGCCGCCGTCCGCGCTGGCGACGTACAAGGGCGACCTCGGCGACCGGGCGGTGGACGCCCCGCAGGGCGCGATCCAGAACATCGGCTTCACCCTCTACCAGGCCGACTGGTCGGCGCCGGACAAGGCCAAGGTGCGGCAGGGCCTGTCGATGGCGATCGACCGCGACACCATCACCAAGACGGTGCTGCAGGGCTCCCGCAAGCCGGCCAGCGCGTGGGTCGCCGAGGGCGTCGAGGGCTACAAGGAGGGCGCCTGCGGCGACTTCTGCACGTTCAACCCGGCCAAGGCCAAGCAGCTGATCCAGGACGGCGGGGGTGTCCCCGGCAACAAGCTGCTGATCACCTACAACGCGGACGGCGGCCACAAGGAGTGGGTCGACGCGGTCTGCAACTCGATCCGGCAGAGCACCGGCGTCGACTGCCTGGGCGACCCGAAGCCCGACTTCAAGACCGCCCGCGCGGCGATCACCGCGCACCAGCTCAACGGCGCCTTCCGCACCGGCTGGGTGCAGGACTACCCGCTGAACGCCAACTTCCTGTCCGACGTGTACCGCACCGGCGCGGCCTCCAACGACTTCGGCTACAGCAGCCCGCAGTTCGACGACGCGGCCACCAAGGCCGACGAGGCCGCCAGCGTCGCCGACACGGTGACCGGCTACCAGCAGGCCGAGGCGGTGCTGCCGGGCGGCATGCCGGCCATCCCGCTCTGGTACTACCGCACCAACTCGGGCTACTCGAACAAGGTCCAGAACGTGAAGTTCGACTCCTTCGGCAACCCGGCCTGGACCCAGGTCGAGGTCAAGGGCTGACCGGCCCCACACGCCGGCCCCGCCCTCCCCGCACGGGGGGCGGGGCCCGGTCCTCTCGGCCGACCGACCCGGTCGGCCACGCGCGCAGGGCGTGTCCTGGAAGGAGGCTCGGATGGGCAGTTACGTGCTGCGGCGGGTGCTGCAGATGATCCCGGTGTTCTTCGGCACCACGCTGCTGATCTTCCTGATGGTCTACACGCTGCCGGGCGACCCGGTGGCGGCACTGTTCGGGGAGAAGGCGGCCGACCCGGCCGTGGTGGCCAGCATCAAGCACAAGTACTTCCTGGACCAGCCGGTCTGGAAGCAGTACCTGCACTACATGGGGAACCTCTTCCAGGGGGACTTCGGCACCAGCTTCACCGGCCGCCCGGTCTCCGACATCATGGCCGGGGCCTTTCCGGTCACCATCCGGCTCGCGCTGCTGGCCTTCGTGTTCGAGATGGTCCTCGGCCTCGCCCTCGGCCTGGTGTCCGGGCTGCGGCGCGGCAGCATCGCGGACACCCTGGTGCTGGTCCTCACCCTGGTGGTGATCTCGATCCCGGTCTTCGTGCTGGCGTACATCGCCCAGACCGTCTTCGCCACCAACCTCGGCTGGGTCACCCCGACCGTCCAGGACAGCTACGACCTCTCCCAACTCGTCCTGCCGGCCGTGGTGTTGGGCTCACTCTCGCTCGCCTACGTGGCCCGGCTGACCCGGACCTCGATCGGCGAGAACCTGCGGGCCGACTACATGCGCACGGCCGTCGCCAAGGGCCTGCCCCGGCGCACCATCGTGCTGCGGCACCTGCTGCGCAACTCGCTGATCCCGGTGATCACCTTCCTCGGCACCGACCTGGGCGCCCTGATGGGCGGCGCGATCGTCACCGAGGGGATCTTCAACGTGCAGGGCATCGGCAACGTCCTGTACCGGGCGATCAACACGAAGGAAGGCCCCACCGTGGTCGGCATCGTGACCGTCCTGGTGATCGTCTACCTGGTGGCCAGCCTGCTCGTCGACCTGCTCTACGCGGTCCTGGACCCGAGGATCCGCTATGCCTGACATCCACGACGAGGACTCCCACCGGCCGAGCCCCAAGCCCGGTGTCTCCCGCCTGGACTACGCGGGGGAGCAGGGCATGGCGGTCGAGCAGGAGACGCTGGTCGAACGCGACGTGGAGAAGCGGGAGGAGGCCCGCAGCCTCTGGGGCGACGCCTGGCGGGACCTGCGCCGGCGGCCGATCTTCCTGATCTCGGCGGTGCTGATCCTGCTGCTGGTGGTGATGGCGGTCTTCCCGTACGCCTTCACCGACGCCGACCCGCGCCGGGCCGACCTGGTGAACGACTACCTGCGCCGGCCGAACTGGGGCGACGTGTTCGGGGCCGGCTGGTTCGGCTACGACGCCCAGGGCCGCTCGATCTTCGCCCGGGTCGTCTACGGCGCCCGGGCCTCGATCACCGTCGGCATCTTCGTGACCGCTGCGGTCACCGTGCTCGGCGGGCTGACCGGCATGGTCGCCGGGTACTTCGGCGGCGCGGTGGACGCGGTGATCTCCCGGATCGTCGACATCTTCTTCGGCATCCCGCTGCTGCTCGGTGCCCTGGTGCTGCTGAACGCCTTCGCCACCCGCACGGTGTGGAGCGTGGTGATCGCCCTCGGCGTGCTCGGCTGGACCCAGATCGCCCGGGTGATGCGCGGCGCGGTGCTGACCGTCAAGCAGTCCGACTACGTGATGGCCGGCCGGGCGCTCGGCGCCGGGACCGGACGGCTGATGTTCCGGCACATCCTGCCGAACGCGATCGCCCCGGTGATCGTCGTCGCGACCATCGCCCTCGGCGGTTACATCGCCACCGAGGCGACGCTGAGCTTCCTCGGCATCGGCCTCCAGGACCCGACCATCTCCTGGGGCATCGACATCTCCTCGGCCCAGAAGGTGATCCGTACGGCGCCGTACGTGCTGTTCTTCCCGGCCGCGGCGCTCTCCGTCACCGTGCTGGCCTTCATCATGCTGGGCGACGCGGTGCGCGACGCCCTCGACCCGAAGCTTCGCTGAGCGAGGGGAGCGCACCGTGAGTACAGCTGTGGACGCCGGCCGGAGCGAGCGGGAGGCGCCCTACCAGGGGCCGCTGCTCGACGTCCGTGACCTGCACGTCGAGTTCGTCACCCGGGACGGCGTCGCCCGGGCCGTCAACGGCGTCGACTACAGCGTCCGGGCGGGGGAGACGCTGGCGGTGCTGGGCGAGTCCGGCTCCGGCAAGTCGGTGACCGCCCAGGCGATCATGGGCATCCTGGACATGCCGCCGGCCCGGATCCCGCGCGGGGAGATCCGCTTCCGCGGCCGGGACATGCTGAAGATGGGCAAGGAGGAGCGGCGCCGGATCCGGGGCCGGAAGATCGCGATGATCTTCCAGGACGCGCTGTCGGCCCTCAACCCGGTGCTCAGCGTGGGTTTCCAGCTCGGCGAGATGTACCGGGCGCACCAGGGGCTCTCGCGGGCGGAGGCGAAGGCCAGGGCGGTCGAGCTGATGGACCGGGTGCGCATCCCGGCCGCCAAGCAGCGGGTGAACGACTACCCGCACCAGTTCTCCGGCGGCATGCGCCAGCGCATCATGATCGCCATGGCGCTGGCCCTGGAACCGGACCTGATCATCGCCGACGAGCCCACCACCGCCCTGGACGTCACCGTCCAGGCCCAGGTGATGGACCTGCTGGCGGAGCTCCAGGCCGAGTACAACATGGGCCTGATCCTGATCACCCACGACCTCGGTGTGGTCGCCGACGTCGCGGACAAGATCGCCGTGATGTACGCGGGCCGGATCGTCGAGACCGCGCCGGTGCACGAGCTCTACGCCCGGCCCGCGCACCCGTACACCCGGGGCCTGCTGGACTCCATCCCGCGGCTGGACCAGAAGGGCCAGGAGCTCTACGCCATCAAGGGCCTGCCGCCCAACCTGCTGCGGATCCCCCGGGGCTGCGCGTTCAACCCGCGCTGCCCCCGGGCGCAGGACGTCTGCCGGAGCGACGTGCCGGAGCTGTTCCCGGTCGCCGAGGAGGACGGCCTGCCGCTGGCGGGACGCGGCAGCGCCTGCTTCTTCTGGAAGGAGACCCTCCATGGCCGTTAACGGGGCCAGCGCGATGAGCGCCGTCGTGCCGGAGGAGGTCGCCTTCCAGCAGCCGGTGCCGCGGGGCGAGCCGATCCTGGAGGTCCGGGACCTGGTCAAGCACTTCCCGCTGACCAAGGGCGTGCTGTTCCGGAAGCAGGTCGGCGCGGTCAAGGCGGTGGACGGGGTCAGCTTCGACCTGATGCAGGGCGAGACGCTGGGCATCGTCGGCGAGTCCGGCTGCGGGAAGTCCACGCTGGCCAAGGTGCTGATGAACCTGGAGCCGGCGACCGGGGGTTCCGTCCGGTACAAGGGGGAGGAGATCTCCCGGCTGTCCGGCGCGGCGCTGAAGGCCGTCCGGCGCAACATCCAGATGGTGTTCCAGGACCCGTACACCTCGCTGAACCCGCGCATGACGGTCGGCGACATCATCGGGGAGCCGTTCGCGATCCACCCCGAGGTGGCGCCCAAGGGCGACCGCCGCAAGGCCGTCCAGGACCTGCTGGACGTGGTCGGGCTCAACCCGGAGTACATCAACCGGTACCCGCACCAGTTCTCCGGCGGGCAGCGCCAACGCATCGGCATCGCAAGGGGGTTGGCGCTCAAGCCGGAGATCATCATCTGCGACGAGCCGGTCTCCGCGCTGGACGTCTCGGTGCAGGCGCAGGTGATCAACCTGCTGGAACAGTTGCAGGGCGAGTTCAACCTCTCGTACATGTTCATCGCCCACGACCTCTCCATCGTCCGGCACATCTCCGACCGGGTCGGCGTGATGTACCTGGGCAGGATGGTCGAGATCGGCAGCGACACCGAGATCTACGACCACGCGACCCACCCGTACACCCAGGCGCTGCTGTCCGCGGTGCCGGTGCCGGACCCGACGGCGCGCGAGACGCGGGACCGGATCGTGCTCGCCGGGGACGTGCCCTCGCCGGCCAACCCGCCGTCCGGCTGCCGCTTCCGGACCCGCTGCTGGAAGGCGCAGGAGCGGTGTGCGGCGGAGGTACCGCTGCTGGCCGCGCCGGGTTGGCTGGCGGGGGCGGCGGTGCACGACTCGGCCTGTCACTTCGCGGCGGAGCGGGAGGCGGGGCAGAGCGCCGACTGAGTGCCCCGCACCGAAGGGCGCGTCCTCCTCCCGGCGGGCGCGCCCTTTGCCGTGATGGAACCGAGATCTGCCGCGCACTCGCCAAGTGCACCCAGTTCCTTGATAGTTGCTCTGCGCCTGTCGATGCTCACTGCTGCGCGGAGGAGGGCTGCCCGGATGGACGCGGTGGAGGTGACCGGCGGGGGCCGGGAGAACCTGGTGCCCGGCACCCCGTTGCTGGAGGTCGAGGACCTGCACATCGAGTTCCACACCCAGGACGGTGTCGCCCGGGCCGTCAACGGGGTGAGCTACTCGGTGGCGGCGGGGGAGACGCTGGCGGTGCTGGGCGAGTCCGGCTCCGGCAAGTCGGTGACCGCCCAGGCGGTCATGGGCATCCTGGACGTGCCGCCGGCCCGGATCTCCTCGGGGCGGATCCTGTTCCGGGGCGAGGACCTGCTGGCCATGAGCCCCGGGCAGCGGCGGAGCGTCCGGGGCCGGAGGATCGCGATGATCTTCCAGGACGCGCTGTCCGCCCTCAACCCGGTGCTCAGCGTCGGCTACCAGCTCGGCGAGATGTTCCGGGCGCACCAGGGGCTCTCCCGGGCGGAGGCGAAGGCCAAGGCGGTCGAACTGATGGACCGGGTGCGCATCCCGGCCGCCAGGCAGCGGGTCGGCGACTATCCGCACCAGTTCTCCGGCGGCATGCGCCAGCGCATCATGATCGCCATGGCGATGTCGCTGGAGCCGGACCTGATCATCGCCGACGAACCGACCACCGCCCTGGACGTGACGGTGCAGGCCCAGGTGATGGACCTGTTGGCGGAGCTCCAGGCCGAGTTCAACATGGGGCTGATCCTGATCACCCACGACCTCGGTGTGGTCGCCGACGTCGCGGACAAGATCGCCGTGATGTACGCGGGCCGGATCGTCGAGACCGCGCCGGTGCACGACCTGTACGCGAAGCCCGCGCACCCGTACACCCGGGGCCTGCTGGACTCCATCCCGCGGCTGGACCAGAAGGGTCAGGACCTGCACGCCATCAAGGGCCTGCCGCCCAGCCTGCTGCGGATCCCCGAGGGCTGCGCCTTCAACCCGCGCTGCGACCGGGCGCAGGACGTCTGCCGGAGCGAACTCCCGCCGCTGGTGGCGGTGGCGGACGCGGAGGGGGGCGAGCTGCCGGGCCGCCGCAGCGCCTGCCACTACTGGCGGGAGACCCTGCACGGCTGAGCCGGGCCGGGGTCGGGGGCTGCGGCGGGCGCTATCTGGTGAAGCCGACGTTCTCCCAGACGATGTCGGACAGGCCCTGGGCGCCGATGTTGGCGAGGTCCGCGCGGGCGCCGTACAGCTGCGGGCGCTGGTAGAGCGGCAGGACGCCGGCCACCTTCCAGAGCTCGGCGTCCGCCTGGTTGATCGCCTCGGAGGCGTTGCCCGCGTCGGTCGCGCCGGCCGCCCGGTCGAGCGCGGCGTCCACCGCGGCGCTGCCCGCGCCGGCCCGGTTGGTGGCGCTGCCCTGGACGTAGCTCGCGCGGCTGCCGCTGGCCGGGAACGGGGTGCCGAGCAGCGCGTAGACGGCGATGTCGAAGTCGTTGCGGTTGACGTACCGGTCGAAGAACTCGTTGGGGGCGGCGGTCACCGGGGTGACCTTGACCCCGACGTCCTGGAGCATCTTCGACACGGACGCCGTCTCGTTCTGGGCCACCGCGACCCCGGCCGGGACGACCATCCGCAGGTTCAGCTCGCGGCCGTCCTTGCTCCGTACGCCGCCGTCGAGCTTCCAGCCGGCCGCGTCCAGCTTGCGGGCGGCCTCGGCCGGGTCGAAGCGGGACAGGCCCAGGGAGTTGTCGCGGTAGCCGTTCTGGTTGGCGACCAGCAGGTGGTTGTTGAGCGGGACGGCGGGCCAGTCCAGGCCGTTGAGGTCGGCGCGGATCAGGGCGTCCCGGTTGATCGCCTGGAAGACCGCCTGGCGGACGGTCGGGTCGGCGAGCAGCGGGGAGCGGGCGTTCAGGGTGAGCTGGCGGAAGTCCGGGCCGCCGGCCCGGCGGACGGCCGCGCCCTTGGTGTTCCTGATGGCCTGGTAACCGGCCAGGTCCGGGCCGTTGTTGAGGAGGTCGATCTCGCCCTTGGCGAAGGCGGTGCGCATCGCGTCGGGCAGCATCGCGTGGAACACGATGCGGTCCAGCAGCGGCTTGTCGCCCCACCAGGTCGGGTCGGCGACCAGGGTGACGGTCTGGGCGGCCGGGTCCAGCCGGTCGACCTTGAAGGGGCCGGCGGTGAGCGGGATCGCGTCCAGGTAGGCCGAGTTGAAGAGGTCCGGGGTGGCGACCCTGCTCGCGGGCAGCAGCGGGGCGTTGGCGGCGCTGTTGAACATCGACTGCCACTCGGAGAACGGCCGGTCGAAGGTCATCACGGCCTGGAAGTCGTCCTTGCCCCGCTCGACCGAGCCGACCAGTTCGAAGCCGGAGGTGCTGGAGGGGTGGTAGGCCGGGTCCTTGCCGTTCATGGCACGCCAGTTGGCCTCGAGGTCGCGCCAGGTGATCGGAGTGCCGTCGGACCAGTGGGCCTTCGGGTTGAGCGTCCAGGTCACCACCTGGTGGCCGTCCCTGAACTCCGAGTGGGCCTCCTGGAGGTAGGCCGGGTTGACGGTCTGGGTGCCGGCCGCGTCGGAGCGGAAGAAGGTCGGCAGCAGCGGCTTGCTGACCGCCACGGTCGAGGACTCGGTGCCGTCGGTGTGGATCGGCGACCACTGGTGGGAGAACTGGGCGATCGCCAGGTTCAGGGTGCCGCCCTGGCGCAGCCGGGCGCGGTCGTGCGCGTTGATGTCGACCGAGGTGAGCTTGGGCATCCCGGCGGCGCCGGGCAGGGCGTCGGCGGCGGTGCCGTCCTGCCCGGAGGAGCAGGAGCAGAGCGCGAGGGAGAGCGTCAGGACGGTGAGACCGGCGAGCAGTGCCGTCCGGTGGTGCTGGAGGCGGCGGCCCATCGGCGTGACTCCCGGGGTGACTGTGACGGAGGGTGTGGCGTCACATCTTGCTGACGGGAGGGGGAGTTGTCGAGGGGCGGGTCCGCCGCATCCGTTCGATGCGGCGGACCCGCCCCTCGTTCGTGTCCGGGTCGACCGGGTCGACTGCGGTCAGGCGACGGTGAACTTGAAGGTGCGTTCCTTGTCGCCGGTCTTGTCGAACAGCGAGGTGACGGCGTCCGCGACGTCCTGCGGGGTGATCGCGGCGGTCTGGCCGTTCTTCTTGGCCTTCACCTTGTCGAACACGCCGTTCAGCTGGGAGCCCAGCGCGTCGAGGTCCCACTTGGGCGCGATCTTGCCGGAGGCGTCCGGGGCGAGCGTGAGCACCTTGGCCGCCGTCCGGGGGCCGAAGTCCCAGGACTTGACGCCCGCCATGACGCGCACCTTGCCGTTGGTCACCTGCTTGCCGAGGCTGTCGGCGGCGGCCTGCAGGGCCTGGGTGGAGACCTTCGGCTGGGCGGCCGTGACGGCGAGCGCGATCGGCTGGTCGGGCTTGCCGGCGGCGCGGTCGCGGTAGGCCTGCTCGACCACGTCCACGGCGGCGTTGGAGTCCACCGCCTGGCCGGCCTTGCCGGGGACCACGACCGGGTCGCCGTTGTCGGCGAACTTGACGTAGCCCTCCTGGAGGCCCTGGCCGGAGCCGGCCGTCAGCGAGTCCAGCGCGGCCTTGAGCTTGGCGCGGTCGACCCGGACCTCCGGGGCGACGGCCTTGGTGCCGCCCTTGATCGACTTGATCACGTCGACCGGGTTGTAGCTGTGCGCGGCGAGGCCGTCCACGGTGGCCGTGGTGTCGAAGCTCAGGCCGGCGACGGTCGGGTCGAGGTCGACCGCCTGGTCGCCGACCTTCAGCTTGAGCGGCTGCTGACCGACCTTGCCGACCGACGCGTCCAGCGCGTGGATCGCCTGGTCGCGGCCGTTGCCGCCGATGTCCGTGCCGAGCACCACGGTGCCCTTGGGGATGTCGGACTGGTTGAGCATCAGACCGGTGCCGTACGCGGCGGCGCCGAGGAAGAGCACACCGCTGACGGCGTAGACGCAGAGCTTGACGAGCTTCTTGGCACCACCGCGCTTGGCCTTGGCGGGGGCGGCCGGCTCGCTCTTGGCCTTGGCGGGGGCCGGGGCGGGCGCGGGAACGGGGCCGGCGGCCGGACCGGCGCCGGGCATTCCGCCGGGCATCCCGCCGGGTACGGCTTGGGCGGCGGCCGGACCGCCCGCAGCGGCCCGGGGGCCGGGGGCCGGGGTCGGCAGCGGGGTGACCTCGGTGGCCTCAGGGTCGCGGCCGGCCTGCCGGGGACCGCCGGCGGCGGGCTGCGGGGCGGGCTGGGGCGCGCCGGGGAAGAGCCCGCCGGGCCCCGCCGGAGGGGCGAACGGGTCCTGGCCGGGGGTGGGCTGGGCGGCCGGTCGCTGGGCGGCGAACGGGTCGGCTCCGGTCGGCGCCGAGGCGAACAGGCCCGGCTGCGGGTGGCCGTCGGCGCCGTGCGGGGGCAGTCCGGGTATGGCGGTCGGCGGCGGGGTGTGGTCGCGGATCGGCGCGAAGCCGTCCACCGAGGTGTCCTCCGGGCCCGGGTCGGTGCCCGGCAGCGCTCCGGTGGGCAGCGGGCCGGCCGACTGCGGGCCGTTGCCCCGCCGGCCGTTCGCCGGCGAGCCGTTGGCCTGCTGGCCGTTCGCCTGCGGGCCGTTCGGACGGGCCCGGTCGGCCCGGGGCCGGTCCTGCGGGAGGCCGGCCTGCTGGGGCGCCTGCGGCTGCGGACGGCCGCCGCGCGGGCCGCGCGCACCGGTGTCGGGGCCGGTCGGGGCGAACGGGTCGGCGACCGGGGCGAAGGGGTCGGCGGCCTCGTACACGCCGGGCTCCTCCGCCGGGGCCTGGGCACCGTACGGCGACGCCGGGGCGGCGGGCCCGGCGCCCGGGTTCGGCGCCGTGCCCTGGGCGGGCACCGGGCGGCCGTTCGGCCGGGCCTGGCCGGTGGCGGCCGGGGCCGGGAGGGCACCGTTCGGGGCGGCCTGCGGACGGGCCTCGGCGGCGGTTCCGGAGCGGGTCTCCGGTGCGCTCGGGGCGCCGGCCGGCACGGCGGCCGGGGCGGGCTCGGCGGCCGGGGCCTTCTTCTGCCGGGGCCGGAACCACGCGCCGGTGGACTCGGACTCCGAGGTGGCCGGCGGGATCGGCGGGATCTGCCACTCCGGCGGCAGGTTCGGCGGGGTGGCCGAGCGGCCGCCGCCCTCCATCACGCCGAGGACGGGCGAGGCGGGCGCGGAGCGGTGCCGCGGGCCGGCCGGGTCGGCGGCCTGCTCGGCCGGGCCCTCCTCGCTCTTGGCAGGCTCGTTCTTGACGGTGCTGCGGACGACGACCGGCGGGATCGGGCGCGAGCCGGGGATGTTGATCCGGACCCGGGTGGTCAGGGTGGTCTCGGTCTTCGGACCGTCGTCCTCGCCGCCCGACCCGGCGTCGGCGCCGGCCGCGGCCCGGTCGCCGCCGGGGAAGCCCGGGCCCGGGGTGCCGTAGGGCGGTGTGCCCGACGGGTAGGCGTCCGGACCCGTGCGCCGGGGCGTCGGGTTGGCGTTGTCAGATTCGCGGCTGCTCAATGCTGCTCTGCTCCGGGTTCGCGGGCGGGCCGTGCGGCGCGACCGCGGTTCGTGGTCGCCGGGCCTGGGGCAAACGGCGGTCGGGTACGACGTACTGCGGGACCACCATACTGGGAAGAACTGAGCGGTGAACGGCTTCGGACAGATCCTGATACGTCCGGTTCCTCCGGTATGAGAGTACGGCGGAGTGGTCCTGACTGCGCGTTGTGTGCGCTACCGTACGCGGCCGTCGGCCGGTCTCAGCGAGGGGGGTTGAGCACCCCGGGGAACCAGCCGGTGCGGGTGGGCAGGGTGGCGCAGATCACGCCGAGGATCGAGCCGACGAACAGCCAGGCCAGCGAGGTGGCGTTGGACCACAGCACGTTGTCGCCCTCCGGCCGCGGCACCATCATCAGCATCATCGCCAGGAACCAGCCCGCCGCGGGCACCGCGGCGCCCAGCCGGGTGCCGGTGGCCCGCAGGCCGGCGTAGAAGGTCGCGGCGGTGGCGGCGAGCGCCAGCAGAACCCCCACGGGCGGCCACAGGGCCTGCACAAAGGATCCGCAGACCGACACCGCGATGCCCAGCAGGAAGAACAGGACATAGGCCGCGATCCGGGCGGCGCGCGGGGGTTGGGCCTCGGCGAGCCGTTCCTCGCGGGTGCCGAGGACGGCCGTCGCGATCGAAGGGCGCTTCGGCTTGGCGGCGGGCGCGGTCATCGGGCGTTCTCCTCGCTCGGGGTCGGTGCGCGGTCGAGGCCCGCGAAGAGGTCGCGCTCGGGCCGCTCCGGCCCGGCCTGGCCGTGCACGAGCTGGTAGTACTCGGTGGCGAGCAGCGGCTGGCCGAGGTGGTTGGAGAGCGCGAAGGCGTCGCCGTCCACGGTGATCTGGGTGGCGTGGGCGGTCAGCGCGGCGGCCTTGCGCCCGGCGTACCCGGTGCCGTCCAGCACGGTGGTGACCAGCTCGTCGGCCACCACCCCGGGGACGTCGGAGGGTTGGGCAACGCCCGGGAAGCGCGCCGCGGCGGCGGTGGCGGCGAGCCCGGCGTCGAGCACCGTGCGGGGCATCCGGTTCCAGTACACCTTGGCGATCCGCCAGGGGGCGCCCGACTCCGGGGCGTACGCCGGGTCGGCGGCGAGCTCGTACGCCCGCATCGCGACCCGGTGCGCCTGGATGTGGTCCGGGTGGCCGTAGCCGCCGTCGTCGTCGTAGGTGACCAGCACCTGCGGCCGCACCTCGCGGATCACCGCGACCAGGTGGCCGGCGGCCTCGTCCACGTCGGCCCGCCAGAAGCAGCCGGGGGCGTCGTTCTCGGGCACGCCCATCATCCCGGAGTCGCGGTAGCGCCCCGGGCCGCCGAGGAACCGGAAGTCGGTGACGCCGAGGGCGGCCATGGCCGCGGTCAGCTCGCCGATCCGGTACGCGCCGAGGGTGTCCTCCCGATCGGCCGTCAGGTGGGCCAGCCCGGGCGGGATCACCTCGCCGCCCTCGCCGAGGGTGCAGGTCACCAGCGTCACCAGGGCGCCCTCGGCGGCGTACCGGGCCATCGTGGCGCCGTTGCCGATCGACTCGTCGTCGGGATGGGCGTGCACCAGGAGGAGGCGGCGGCCGGTAGTCGCGGTCATGGGAGGAAGCCTAACCACCGGCCGGAAGGGGCCGGGCCCGGACGGGGCCTAGAGCTTCAGGCCGTTGATCATTCCGGCGAGGTTGCTGGTGACCTGGCTGATCGACGGCGCGATCGAGCTGGAGGCCAGGTAGAAGCCGAGCAGCGCGCAGACGATGGCGTGCGCCAGCTTGAGGCCGGAGCGGCGGATCAGCACCGCCACGATGACGAGCATCAGCACGGCTGCGGAGATGTTCATGGCCATCTGGGCTCATACCCCTTCTCGGGCGCCGCCCTCGGGGAGGGCGGCCGTGGGACGGTACGGGAACCGGGGCCGGGTGACCGGGGCCCGGGACGGGGCCCGACGATCACTCGCCTGACAAGTCATACCCGATGGGTAAGGGGAGCATTACATTCAGTGAGTCCACGCGCGCCGGGGCACGGGGGCACTCGTGGGGCGCATGGGCCGGTCGGAGGGGGTTTGGACGCCTTTGGGGCGTACTCGGGGGTGATGCTCCGAACGAGTGATCGTCAGTCACCCGGCCAGGGGAGTCAGCCGTCGTAGGGTCTGGTGCCATGAGCTCCCACACCCCTGCGGACACCTTCCCCCGGCAGTACGCGCGGACCCTGCGCTACACCGTCGGCGCCCCCCGGTCCTTCTCCGTCGCCCCGGACGGCTCACGGGTCGTCTTCCTCCGTTCGAGGTCCGGCAGCGACCGGGCCAACCTGCTCTGGACCCTCGACACCGCGACCGGCGAGGAGCGGATCGCCGCCGACCCGGCCGTCCTGCTCGGCGGCGGCGAGGAGGACCTCTCCCCGGCCGAGAAGGCCCGCCGCGAGCGCAGCCGGGAGGGCTCGGCCGGCATCGTCGGCTACGCCCTGGACGCGCGGGCCGGGCTGGCGGCCTTCGCCCTGTCCGGCCGGCTGTTCACCGCCGACCTCGACACCGGCGCCACCGCCGAGCTGCCCGCCGTGGGCCCGCTGCTGGACCCCCGGCTCTCCCCGGACGGCAGCCACGTCGCCTACGCCAACACGGCCGGCGAGCTGCGGCTGACCCGCGCCGACGGCAGCGGCGACCGGGCGCTCGCCGAGCCGGACGGCCCGAACGTCACCTGGGGGCAGGCCGAGTTCATCGCCCAGGAGGAGATCGACCGCAACCGCGGCTTCTGGTGGTCCCCGGACGGCGAGCGGCTGCTGGTCGAGCGCGCCGACGACAGCCCGGTGCGCCGCTGGTGGATCGCCGACCCGGCCAACCCCGACCGCGAGCCCGCCGAGGTCGCCTACCCGGCGGCCGGCACCGCCAACGCCGAGGTCGGGCTCTTCGTGCTCGACCTGTACGGCGGGCGCACCGAGGTGGTCTGGGACCACGGGGCCTTCCCGTACCTGGCCCGGGTGCACTGGTCCGAGGGCGGCGCGCCGCTGCTGCTCGTCCAGTCCCGCGACCAGCGCGCCCAGCGGATCCTCGGGCTGGACCCGGCCACCGGCGCCACCGAGGTGCTGTTCGAGGAGCACGACGAGGTCTGGCTGGAGGCCTTCCCCGGCGTGCCGGCCTGGACCCCGGACGGCAAGCTGGTCCGGATCTCCGACACCGCGGAGGCGGGCGAGGGCGGCGTGCGGGCACTGGTGATCGGCGACCGGGCCGTCACCGGGGCCGACCTGCACGTCCGCTCGGTCGTCGCGGTCACCGACCGGGAGGTCTTCTTCAGCGCCTCCGGCGGCGCCGCGGAGACCGACCCCGAGCCCGGCTGGATCGCCGTCGGCCGGATCGGCCACGACGGCAAGCAGCTGGCCTGGGAGTCCGCCAACGGCCGCCCCTTCACCTCCGTCACCAGCGCGGTGCACGCCGGCGGGATCACCGTCCGGGCCACCGCCGAGCCGGACCTTCCCGGCACCCTGGTGCAGGTCGCCCGGGACCTGCCGGAGGGCCTGGTGGTCGACGACGTCGCCGTCATCGCCTCGCACGCCGAGACCCCGGTCCTCACGGCCCGCCCGGTCTTCCGCTTCGCCGGGGAGCGCCGCATCCCGGCCGCCGTCTTCCTGCCCACCGGCTACGACCGCGAGCGGGACGGCCTGCTGCCCGTCCTGATGGACCCGTACGGCGGCCCGCACGGCCAGCGCGTCGTCCAGGCGCACAACCCGCACCTCAACTCCCAGTGGTTCGCCGACCAGGGCTTCGCGGTGGTCGTCGCCGACGGCCGCGGCACCCCCGGGCGCGGGCCGGCCTGGGAGAAGTCGATCGCCTTCGACTTCGCCGGGGCGACCCTGGACGACCAGGTCGAGGCGCTGCACTCGCTCGCCGGGGAGTTCCCGCTGGACCTCGACCGGGTCGCCATCCGCGGCTGGTCGTACGGCGGCTACCTCGCCGCGCTCGCCGTGCTGCGCCGCCCGGACGTGTTCCACGCGGCGGTCGCCGGGGCGCCGGTGACCGACTGGGAGCTGTACGACACCCACTACACCGAGCGGTACCTGGGCGACCCGGCCGAGCGGCCGGAGGTGTACGCGGCGAACTCGCTGACCGGGTACGCGGCCGGGCTGGAGCGCCCGCTGATGATCATCCACGGCCTCGCCGACGACAACGTGGTGGCCGCCCACACCCTGCGGCTGTCCTCGGCGCTGCTCGCCGCCGGGCGCCCGCACACCGTGCTGCCGCTGTCCGGCGTCACCCACATGACGCCCCAGGAGGAGGTCGCGGAGAACCTGCTGCTGCTCCAGGTCGACTTCGTGAAGCGCTCGCTGGCCCTCTAGACCCCTCCGACCAGCGGAATCGGCGGCCGGCACCCGGAAGGCGGGGGCCGGCCGCCGGCATGACATCCGTCATAGCGAAGGCACGACGGCCGACACTGCCGCCGGCCCCCGCCCGGACGGGACCCTGGGGTGGTGCGGACGACTCCGCACGCGACACCATCAGGGGAGAGGAGCCGGGCGAATGGGTACCGAGGTGGCCGCCTTCCGCGGCGTGGGCAAGAGCTACGGGCGGGTGCGCGCCGTGGACGGGGTGGACCTGGTGCTGCGGCCGGGCGAGACGGTCGCCCTGCTGGGCCCGAACGGCGCCGGGAAGTCCACCAGCCTGGACCTGCTGCTCGGCCTGCGCGAGCCCGACCAGGGCACCGTGACGCTGTTCGGCGGCACCCCGCGGGCGGCGATCGCGGACGGCCGGGTCGGCGCGATGCTGCAGAGCGGCGGGCTGATGACCGACGTCAAGGTCCGCGAGATCGTCGAGCTCGCCTGCAAGGTGCACCCGCGCGGCCGGTCGGTCGCCGAGGTGCTGGCCGACGCCGGGATCACCGAGTTCGCCGACCGCCGGGTGGACAAGCTGTCCGGCGGCCAGGAGCAGCGGGTCCGGTTCGCGCTGGCGATCGCCGGGGACAGCGACCTGATCGTGCTGGACGAACCCACCACCGGCATGGACGTCAGCGTCCGGCAGGGGTTCTGGGCGAGCATGCGGGCGCAGGCCGACGCCGGTCGCACGGTGCTGTTCGCCACCCACTACCTGGAGGAGGCCGACTCGATCGCCGACCGGGTGCTGGTGCTGCACCGCGGCCGGCTGATCGCCGACGGCAGCTCCGCGGAGATCAAGGCGCGTGCCGGGGCCCGCCGGATCGCCTTCGAACTCCACGCCGTGGACGGTGAGTTCGACGAGGCCGTGCTGCGCGCGCTGCCGGGGGCGCAGTCGCTGGACGTCACGGCCCGGGTCCCCGGGGTGCGGACGGTGCGGATCCGCACCGCCGACGCGGACGCGAGCATGGCCGCGGTCTACCGGGCGGGCCTGTACCCGCGCGGGCTGGAGGTCACCGGGGTCGGCCTGGAGCAGGCCTTCCTGACCATCACGGGTGAGCTGGACAAGCAGGACCTGGCCGAGGAGAGCGCGCGATGACCACCCTGATCAAGCTGGAGATCCTGCGGACCCTCCGCAACCGGCGCTACCTGTTCTTCACCGTCGTCTACCCGGCGCTGATGTACGTCTTCTTCATCAACGCCTACGGCTCCGGCAACCAGGCCGGGGGCGTGCCGGTGAAGACCTACTTCATGGTCTCGATGGCCACCTTCGGCGCGGTCGGCGCGGTGCTCACCGGCAGCGCGCAGCGGATCTCGCTGGAACGCAAGAGCGGCTGGACGCGCCAGCTGCGGCTGACCGCGCTGCCGGGCCGGGCGTACACCGTCGGCAAGATCGCGGCGACCGCGGTGACCACGCTGCCGGCGATCCTGGTGGTGTTCGCGGTGGGGGCGAGCCAGGGCGTCTCGCTGGGCGCCGCGCAGTGGCTCGGGCTGGCGGCGGCGCTCTGGCTGGGCAGCTTCGTGTTCGCCGCGCTGGGGGTGGCGCTGGGCTACGCGGCGGCGCCGGACGCGGTGCAGCCGATCGTGATGATCATCTACATGGCGATGGCGCTGCTCGGCGGCACCTGGTTCCCGGTGACCGGCTCGCTGGAGAAGTTCGCCCGGTTCAACCCGGTGTTCCTGTACAACAAGCTGGCCACCTTCATCCAGCCCGGGCACTCCCTGGACCTGGTCGCGGTCGCCGGGCTGGCCGCCTTCTTCGCGGTCTTCGCGGCCGCTGCCGCGATGCTGTACCGGCGTGACACCCGCCAGGCATGATGATCGACATGAGTGACGAGCGCCGGACCCACCGCACCGACGAACCGCCGGCGGCGGGTCCGGCGCGTGCGTCGTTCATGAACGTCCCGGGCAGCCCGGTGGAGACCCGCCGGCAGCTGATGGTGAAGGTCGCCTGGATGCTGCTGTGGATGCTCTACCTGCTCTACCCGGCGAGCGACCTGGTGACCGGCGGCCACCGCCCGGCCGAGCAAGTGCTCGGCTGGGCCTGCCTGGTGGTCTTCGTGGGCGCCTACGTCCTGCTGGTGATCTTCCGCTCGCAGGCCGGGATGTGGCCGCGGGCCTGCCAGGTGATCGTCGCGACGATGATCGCGCTGGCGGTGGCCTCCTCCGCGGTGCTCGGCGGCGCGTTCCTGACCATGTTCATCTACGCCTCGGTGTGCCTCGCGGTGATCACGCCGGTGAAGTACGCGCTGCGCGCGCTGCTCGGCATGGCCGTGCTGACCGCCGTGACCGGCGTGCTGACCCACGCCGGTTCGGACAACACCACCACCTTCGCCCTCAGCGCCTTCCTCTCCGGCGTCGCGATGACGGGCATGCAGCGGCTGGTCGCCACCATGAACGAGCTGCGCGAGGCCCGGGCCGCCGTCGCCCACCTGGCGGCCTCCGAGGAGCGGCTGCGGCTCGCCCGCGACCTGCACGACCTGCTCGGGCACTCGCTCTCGCTGATCACCCTGAAGAGCGAACTGGCCGGCCGGTTCATGGACGCGGGCAAGGACGAGGCGGCGCGGGCCCAGGTCGCCGACATCGAGCAGGTCGCCCGGCAGTCGCTGATCGACGTCCGGGAGGCGGTGACCGGTTTCCGCCGCCCCACCCTGCCGGTCGAACTCGCGGCCGCCCGGACCGCCCTGTCCGCCGCCCAGGTCCGGCTGGAGGCGGCGCCGGAGCTGGTGGACGCCTGGCCGTCGCTGGCCAACGAGGAGGCGGGCGCGCTGGCCTGGGCGCTGCGCGAGGCCGTCACCAACATCGTCCGGCACGGCGAGGGCGCCACCGTCTGCACGGTGACGGCGGACGAGACCTGGGAGGGCAGCGGCGAACGGTTCGCCGTCCTGCAGATCACCGACGACGGGCGCGGCCCCGGCAAGTCCCAGCCGGGCAACGGGCTTTCGGGCCTGGAGGAGCGGCTCGCCCTGGTCGGCGGGCGGCTGGAGACCGGCCCGGGGGAGCGCGGCAAGGGCTTCCGGGTGCGGGCCTCGGTGCCGTTGCGGACGGTGGCGGTGCCGTCCTCCGAGTCCTCGAAGACCTCCTAGAAGACCTCCCGGGACCGGTCCAGGACGCGGCGGTGGCGCAGGGCGGGCCGGCCGGCGAGCAGGAACTCCCCGGTGACGGTGAACCCGTTGCGGGCCAGGACGGCCAGCGAGGCCGGGTTGTCGGGCCGGGCGGCGGCCGTCAGCGCGTCGAGGCCGTAGTCGTGGGCGGCGAGCCGGCAGACCTCGGCGACGGCCGCGGTGGCGACGCCCCGGCCGGCGGCGGACTCGGCGACCCGGTAGCCGAGTTCGGCCTCGCCGTCCCGCACGTCCAGCAGGTTGATCCGGCCGATCAGGGCCCCGGCCGGATCGAGGATCACGTGGAACCGGCAGACGCCCGAGGCCTGTTCGGCGAGCAGGGCGGCGTGCCGGTCGGCGAACTCCGCGAAGTAGGCGTCGCCGCGGTCGGAGATGCTCCGGGCGAACCAGGCGCGGTTGGCGAGTTCGAAGGCGAGCAGCGCCGGCGCGTGCTCGGGGCGGAGCGGTTCCAGGGTCGGCATCGGGCCAGTGTCCCGCGCGGCGCCGGGCCGGGCCACCGCATCGGTGCCGGGCCGGTGGCGGGAAGTGGCAGGCCCTAAGGTCATGGCCATGGGTAACGCAGAGAACGGCCCCTCGATCCGCGTGCTGCTCGCCGAGGACCAGGGGATGGTCCGGGAGGCGCTGGCGGCGCTGCTCGGGCTGGAGGGGGACCTCGACGTCGTCGCGCAGGTGGGCCGCGGGGACGAGGTGGTGGCGGCGGTGCTGGCGAACGACGTGCAGGTCGCCGTGCTGGACATCGAGATGCCGGGCCTGACGGGCATCGAGGCGGCCGCCGAACTGCACCGCCGGGCGCCCGCGGTGAAGGTGGTCATCGCGACCACCTTCGGCCGCCCCGGCTATCTGCGCCGGGCGATGGAGTCCGGCGCGGACGCCTTCCTGGTGAAGGACGCGCCCGCCTCCGAGCTGGCCGAGGCGATCCGCCGGGTGCTGCGCGGCGAGCGGGTGATCGACCCGGCGCTGGCGGCGGCCGCGCTGGCCGAGGGCGCCAACCCGCTGACCGCGCGCGAGCGGGACGTGCTGGGCGCGGCCGCGGACGGCGCGGTGAACGCGGACATCGCCCGGCGGCTGCACCTGTCGGAGGGCACGGTCCGCAACTACCTCTCGATGGCGATCCAGAAGACCGAGGCCCGCAACCGCACCGAGGCGGTCCGGATCGCCCGCGAGAAGGGCTGGCTGTGACTCCCCGGCCGGGTCTCGACAACCCGGCGGCCGGGCAGGTCAGTTGAGCCGGTGCCGGGCCGCCCTGGCCTCCCGGCGGACCTTGGCGGCGGTGTCCGGGTCGAAGGCGTCCAGGATCTGCGCGTAGGAGTCCATCTCCGCCGAGCCGCCGAGGAAGTCGCCCATCCGCACCAGCAGTTCGGCCCGTTCCAGCCGGAGCTGGGCCGGGTGCCGGGGGAGCAGCAGGGCGAGTTCGGTGGCCCACAGCTGGGTGCGGGCGTGCTCGGGCCGGTCGGCGGCCCAGACCCGGATGTTGCCGAGCACCCGCAGCACGATGTCCAGCGGCTGGGCCGGGGTGAGCAGGGCGGGGGTGAAGTCCTGCCCGGAGACGGCGACCAGGTGTTCGACGTCGGCCGGGTCGAGCAGCCGGCCGCCGTGGAACGGGTCGGCGAGGACGTACTCCTCGCCGCCGGTCGGGCCGCCGACCGCGACGATGAAGTGGCCGGGCAGCGCGATGCCGTGGACGGTGAGCCCGGCGCGCCGGGCGACCGCCATCCAGACCAGCGAGAGCGTGATCGGCAGGCCGCGGCGCCGCCGCAGCACGTCCGGCAGCAGCGAGGACTCCAGCCGCCGGTAGTCGGACTGCCGCCCGTGGAAGCGTTCGCGTCCGCCGAGCACGGCGGCGAGCAGCGCGGCGGTCTCCTCCGGTCCGGACGGCGAGCGTTCGGCCACGGCCAGCCGGACGGCCGCGGCGTGCCGTTCGAACGCGGCCTCGCAGGCGGCCAGCAGGGTGTCCACGCCCGGCGGCTCGCCGGGATCCCCCGGGTCGAGGACGGGGTCGTGCTCGGCGGCGGCGAGCAGGCACAGCAGCACGGGGTCGGGCTGCTCGGCGCGGGCGGCGGTCCGGAAGCGGTCTCTGCTCTGCTCGGTCACGGTGACGGCGACGGCCTTCGTACGACGGACGGACAAGCGGACAAACCAGGATGGAACGGTCGGGCGGCTACTCCTGGGGAAGGAGCGCGTAGTGGTAAGTGTGACTGGTCGTGAAGCCGAGTCCGTCATAGAGCGCGATCGCGGCGTCGTTCCCGGCCTCCACCTGCAGGTAGGCGCCGCTCGCCCCCTCCTCCGCCGCCCGGGCGGCGAGCACCGCCATGACCGCGGTCGCCAGCCCGGCCCGCCGGGCGTACGGCTGCACCTCGATCGCGCCGAAGCAGGCCCACGGGCCGTCGATGACGCAGCGTCCGATCGCCAGCGGGGGCTGTCCGGGGGCGCCGGGCACGGTGGCGAACCAGACCGAGGGGCCGCCGTGCAGCACCTGCCGGGCGGCTTCGCGCACCGCCGGGTCCTGGCCGAGCCGCCCGTACAGCGACATCCAGTCGGCGTCCGCGGTCCGGGCGAGCCGCACCCGTCCCCGGCCTTCGGCCGAGGGGGCCGCCGGGTGCCCGGCGCCGGTGCGGGCCAGGCCGGCCAGCGGGGCGGTGCGCACCAGGGTGGGGGAGCGCGGCGGGCCGAGCAGTTCCCGGAGCCCGTCCGCGGTGCCGGGCGTGACCACCTCGACCAGGGCGGGCAGGGCGCGCGCCGCGTACCAGTCCCGGACGGCGGCCAGCGCCTCGGTCAGCGGCACGCCCGGGTCGCCCAGCGCCTGCACGGAGTTGGCCCGCCGGGTGAACCCGGCGGCGGCGCGCAGCGTCCAGGCGCCGAGCTCCTGCTGCTCCGTCCCGGGCCAGCCGCGCCCGGCGGTGCGCTGGAGCTCGACCGGGGTGGTGGCGGGCAGCGGCGCCCGCCGGGCCGGGAAGAGCGGCACCACCTTGCCGGCGACCAGCAGCTTCTCCGGGAAGCTCACCGGCCCGCCCGAGCGGGGTTCGACGGTGAGCCCGTGCTCGTCCCACGATGTGAGCACGCCGATCACATCGCGGAACACCGGACGGTCGTCCACGAACTCCGAGAGGCGCCGCACGGACACCCGAAGACCCACGTCAGAGCGGTCTATCCGGACTTCCGGACGGCGTTCCAGCTGGTCTCGGGTCATGATCCGGCCACCTCCTGTGCATTTGCCTGCTCCGACCCGCGATACTAGGGGCGGGCATCGACGACGCCGCGCTCACCGCGCACGGCAGCAGAACAGAACGGGCCGCCAGGCCCTTCCGAGGAGGAACGACAGCGTGACCTACGTCATCGCGCAGCCTTGTGTCGACGTGAAGGACAAGGCGTGCATCGAAGAGTGCCCGGTTGACTGCATCTACGAGGGCTCGCGTTCCCTCTACATCCACCCGGATGAGTGTGTCGACTGTGGCGCGTGCGAGCCGGTCTGCCCGGTCGAGGCGATCTTCTACGAGGACGACACTCCGGAGGAGTGGAAGGACTACTACAAGGCGAACGTCGAGTTCTTCGACGACCTGGGTTCGCCCGGTGGCGCCTCCAAGCTCGGCCTGATCGAGCGGGACCACCCGTTCATCGCCGCGCTGCCGCCGCAGAACGCCGAGCACTGACGATCGGTGGCTACTGAGCTGTGAACACCAACAGCACGCCCGCGCCGTTCCCGGGACACCCGGGGGCGGCGCGCCGCGTTTCCGACCGGCTCCCGGTGTTCCCCTGGGACAAGCTGGAGCCCTACAAGGCCACCGCCGTCGCCCACCCCGGCGGCCTCTGCGACTTCTCCGTCGGCACCCCCGTCGACCCGGTCCCCGAGGTGATCCAGAAGGCGCTGGCCGCCCACACCGACACCCCCGGCTACCCGACCGTCTGGGGCCCGCTGGAGCTGCGCGAGGCGATCGCCGACTGGCTGAACCGGCGCTGCGGCGCGGGGATCGGCCCGCAGGCCGTGCTGCCGACCGTCGGCTCCAAGGAACTGGTGGCCTCGCTGCCGACCCAGCTCGGCCTCGGCCCGGGCGACCAGGTCGCCTACCCGCGGCTGGCCTACCCGACCTACGAGGTGGGCGCACGGCTGTGCGGCGCCGAACCGGTCGAGTACGACTCCGTGGACGAGCTGGACGGCTCCCGGGTGCGCCTGCTCTGGGTGAACTCGCCGTCCAACCCGACCGGCCGGGTGCTCGGCCGGGACGAGCTGCGCCGTGCCGTCGAGTGGGCCCGGGAGCACCGGGTGCTGCTGGTCAGCGACGAGTGCTACCTGGAGCTGGGCTGGGAGGCCGACCCGGTCTCCGTCCTGCACCCGGACGTCAGCGGCGGCGACCACGAGGGCCTGCTGGCCGTCCACTCGCTGTCCAAGCGCTCCAACCTGGCCGGTTACCGCGCCTCCTTCGTGGCGGGCGACCCGGTGGTGGTCAAGGAGCTCCTGGGGCTGCGCAAGCACGGCGGCATGATCGTGCCGGCGCCGGTCCAGGCGGCGACGGTCGCCGCGCTGGCGGACGACGCGCACGTGGTCGAGCAGCGGGAGCGGTACGCGGCCCGGCGCTCGGCGCTGCGGACGGCGCTGGAGGCGTACGGCTTCCGGGTCGAGCACTCCGAGGCGAGCCTCTACCTGTGGGCGACCCAGGACCGCCCGTGCTGGGAGACGGTGGCCGAACTGGCCGCGCTGGGCATCCTGGTGGCGCCCGGCGACTTCTACGGGCCGGCCGGCGGCCGCTTCGTCCGGGTCGCGTTCACCGCGACCGACGAGCGGGTCGCCGCGGCCGTGGAGCGGCTCACCGCGGCCCGCTGACGGCACGTCGAAGGGGTCGGTGTCCCGGACGGGACACCGACCCCTTCACGCATCCCCGGACGGCCGCGACCCGGGGCGTCGGGTCGCGGCCGCGGCGCGGACTAGAGCGGCAGGCCGCTGATGCTGCCGCCGTTCACGCCGCCCAGCAGGCCGCCGACCGGGCCGAGCGAGTTGGTGAGGCCGGACAGCGGGTTGTTCGGGCCGAGGTCGGCGCCGCCGAGCCGGTTGGCCGAGCCGTGCTCCGCGAGGCCGAGCACGTCGGTGGCGGGCAGGCCGCCGGGCAGCGCGTGCTCGACCGAGCCGAGCGGCAGGGCGCGCTCGACCGCGCTGGTCGGCAGCGCGCTGGTGACGGCGTCGGGGCCGGGCACGGCGCCGGAGAGCTTGTCGGCGCCGGGCAGGGCGTGGGCGAGGGAGGCCGCCTGGCCGAGGCCGCCGACCGGGCTGGTGCCGGCGTTGGCGCTGCGGGTTCCCATGCCCATGCCCTTGCCGGTGACGGCCTCGCCGAGCTTGCCGGCCAGGGCCGAGGCGACCTTGGGGGTGACGGCGGACAGCTGGCCGGTGGTGGCGGCGGTCTGGTCGACCGGTGCGGTCAGCGAGCTGGCCTTCTCGTTCGCCTCGGGGAGCTGGTGGGCGACGATGTTCCCGGCGGCGTCGGCGGAGGCCGGTACGCCCGCGGCCACGGTGGCCGCGCCGGTGGTGCCGGCGGCCTGGCCGAGCTGGTGGGTGGTGTGCTGCAGGGTGGAACCGGTGTCGGTGTTGGTCAGCTGGCCCAGCGGCGCCGCGAGGTCGCTCTTGGGAAGCAGGGCGTCCCCGCCCAGGGCGGACGCGGAGCCGGCCGCGACCAGCGGGGTCGCTCCGGCCGCCACGACGAGCGCGGCCTGGGCGATCCGGCGCGTGAGGGGGTGAGACATGGGGCTCCTCGAGGGGTCTGGGTCCGTCCCGTCCGCCGGGTGGACGCCCGGGTGGACGATCCGGGCGCGGACAGGACCTGGCGGACGACGTTGTTACCGCTTGAGAAGCCAGAAGGTTTCGGCCGACGCAAGGAAAGTGCCTGACCGACCATCGGATCGTACGACCGCAGCGCGGGCCTGCTCCGGGCCCCTCCGGACCCCCTCGGACCGGCCCGGTCAAGGGGAGTGACGGTTCACCGCCGGGCGCCGCCGGAACGGGCGGCCGGTCCACCGGAGTTGACCGGAATCACCCGTCCGGCGGCTACCCGAACACCTGTCCGTCAGCCCTTGCCGTACGGCGCCAGGGTGACCTGGACGAGCTTGGTCGAGGTGCCCGAGGTCTGGGACTGCCAGCCGTCCTCCGACTGGGTCTTGCGCCAGATCTTCCCGTCGTAGGCGACCGTCGCGACGCCCAGCTGCTGGGCCTGGGCGACCGCCCAGTGGGCCACCTCCCAGCCGCTGGCCCGCTCGGCGGCCGCGCCGGCGTCGGCCCCGGCGTCGGCCGAGGTGGTCAGCGCGGCGGCGGCCGGGTCCGGGGTCAGCGCGACGGCGTTCTCGGCGCCCTTGATCGTCGAGGCGTAGCCCGCCGTGGCGGAGACGGTCCGGCCGAACTCCCGCCGCACCCGGTCCGACAGCACCTGGGTGCGGTCCGGCTGCGCGGCCGGGGAGGCCGAGGCGCCCGCGGTCGGCGACGGCGAGTCGCCCGGGTCCGGCTTGGCGTAGTCCTTCACCACGCAGGTGAACGAGGCGGGCTCCCGGCCGGCCAGCGCCGAGGTGAGCAGGGTCGCCTTGGTCTCGTGCTTGGCGTACGCCTGCGGGTAGCCGCTCTTCTGCACCGCCTGGGCCGCGTCGGTCAGCGGCATCCGGGTGTAGCCGGGGACCTTGACCAGACCGTCCAGGAACTTGTTGGTCGCGTACACCGGGTCCGCGATCTGGTCCGGAGTGCCCCAGCCCATCGAGGGCCGCTGCTGGAACAGGCCGATCGAATCCCGGTCCCCGCCCGCGAGGTTGCGCAGCTTGGACTCCTGCATCGCGGTCGCCAGCGAGATCGCCGTCGCCCGGTCCGGCAGCCCGCGCGAGCGCGCCACCGCGGCGATCGTCGCGGCGTTGGCGGCCTGCGGCAGCTCCAGCGTCCCGCTGCCGGCCGCGGTCTTCACCGTGCACTCCTCCGACGCGCTCTGCCGGAACCCGAACCACCAGATCCCGACCACCGCCAGGCCCGCGACCATCGCCAGGCCGAGCAGCCCGACCAGTACGAGCAGCAGCGCGCGCACCGGACCGCGGCGGGGCACCACTTCGTCGCCCAGCTCCTCGCCCAGCTCATCGCTGTGCTTTCTCCTGGCCACCATCGCCCCTCTCGAGCCCACCTTCTTGATCCGACACCGTACCCACTCGGACGGATGTGCGGCGCACTCCGGTTGCCGATCGCCGGGCGTTCCTGGTCACAGAACGACCACACGGAGTGCACGGCCCCGCCGATAGGCTGACGCCATGAGCAGCCCGAACCCGACGCCCCTGGACCTGACCATCGACGGTGGCGCGCTGACCGCCCGGCTCGTCGACTTCCCCTCGGTGAGCGGCGACGAGCAGGCGCTCGCCGACGCCGTCGAGGCCGCCCTGCGGGCGTACCCGCACCTGACCGTGGACCGCTACGGCAACAACGTGGTGGCCCGCACCCGGCTCGGCCGCGCCGAGCGCGTCCTGCTGGCCGGCCACCTGGACACCGTCCCGATCGCGGACAACCTGCCGTCGCACGTCGAGGGCGACCTGCTCTACGGCTGCGGCACCTCGGACATGAAGTCCGGTGTGGCGGTGGCGCTCCGGCTCGCCGCCACCCTCACCGAGCCCAACCGCGACCTCACCTACGTGTTCTACGACTGCGAGGAGGTGGAGGCCCACCGCAACGGCCTCGGCCACCTCGCCAAGGACCGCCCGGAGTGGCTGGCCGCCGACTTCGCGGTGCTGATGGAGCCCAGCGGTGCCATGGTCGAGGGCGGCTGCCAGGGCACCCTGCGGGCCCAGATCCGGCTCACCGGCACGCGCGCCCACGCGGCCCGCAGCTGGCTCGGCGACAACGCCATCCACCACGCCGCCGAGGTGCTCACCCGGCTCGCGGAGTACCAGCCGCGCCGGGTGGAGATCGACGGCCTGGAGTACCGCGAGGGCCTCAACGCGGTGCGGATCGACGGCGGCGTGGCCGGCAACGTGATCCCGGACGAGTGCGTGGTCACGATCAACTTCCGCTACGCGCCGGACCGCAGCGAGGCCGAGGCGGAGAAGCACGTCCGCGAGGTCTTCGACGGCTTCGAGCTGACCGTGACCGACTTCGCCCCGGGCGCCCTGCCCGGACTCTCCCAGCCCGCCGCGCAGGCCTTCCTGGCGGCCACCGGCGGCCAGGCCCGGGCCAAGTTCGGCTGGACCGACGTCGCCCGGTTCAGCGCGCTCGGCGTCCCGGCGGTCAACTACGGCCCCGGTGACCCGAACCTGGCCCACAAGCGCGAGGAGCACTGCTCGCTGACCGCCATCGCGGAGACCGAGGAACGCCTGCGCACCTGGCTGACCAGCTGAATCGAAGCGTTCGGGACCGACCACCCGGCGGTCGAACGCCACCTTCCGGTCGCCCAACCGACCTTCCCCCGTTGCCTGAAAACGGGGGAAGATCGGCGTAGGGTTTCGTCATGACAGGCACAGGAGACGACAAGCACTACGGACACGGCCCCGAGCAGGTCGGCGTGCCGCGGAAGAAGAAGGCCTGGCCCGAGAAGCAGAAGGGCCCGGTGCTGGTGCGCCGGGACCAGGTCGGCACCAGCACCACGGACCAGCGGCTGCTGGACACCACAGGACCCACCGACTGGCTGCACACCGATCCGTGGCGGGTGCTGCGGATCACCTCCGAGTTCGTCGAGGGCTTCGGCGCCCTCGCCGAACTCCCGCCCGCGATCAGCGTCTTCGGCTCGGCCCGGACACCGGCCGACTCGCCGGAGTACGAGGCCGGGGTGACCATCGGCCGGGCCCTCGCCGAGGCCGGCTACGCGGTGATCACCGGCGGCGGCCCGGGCGCGATGGAGGCCGCCAACCGCGGCGCCTCGGAGGCCGGCGGCCTCAGCGTCGGGCTCGGCATCGAGCTGCCCTTCGAGCAGGGGCTCAACGAGTTCGTCGACCTCGGGCTGAACTTCCGTTACTTCTTCGTCCGCAAGACGATGTTCGTGAAGTACGCCCAGGGCTTCGTGGTCCTGCCCGGCGGGCTCGGCACGCTGGACGAGCTGTTCGAGGCGCTCACCCTGGTGCAGACGAAGAAGGTCACCCGCTTCCCGGTGATCCTCTACGGCAGCGCCTACTGGGGAGGCCTCTACGAGTGGCTGAAGAACACCCTGGTCGCGCAGGGCAAGGCGGCCCCGCACGACCTGGAGCTGTTCCACATCACCGACGAGGTCGACGAGGTCCTGAAGATCCTCGCCGAGGCCCGTCGGCCGGCCGACGGGATCTAGCGACCGCCGCGAGCGCCCCGGAGGCGAGCCGAGCGGCCGAAAGAGGGCTCTCAGGCCAGCCCCCGGCGGGCGACCGCCGGGGGGCGGGTGCCCCGGATCGAGGCGACCATGTCCAGCACCTGGCGGGTCTCCTCGACCTGGTGCACCCGGTAGACCCGGGCGCCCAGCCAGGCCGAGACCGCCGTGGTGGCCAGGGTGCCGAGCAGCCGCTCGTTCACCGGGCGGTCCAGGGTCTCGCCGACGAAGTCCTTGTTGGAGAGCGAGACCAGCACCGGGAACCCGGTGGCGGTCATCTCCGGCAGCCGCCGGGTCGCCTCCAGCGAGTGCCGGGTGTTCTTGCCGAAGTCGTGCCCCGGGTCGATGATCACCGCGTCCCGGCGGACGCCCAGCTCCACCGCCCGCTCGGCGAGCCCCACGGTCACCCGCAGGATGTCCGCCATCACGTCCTGGTAGCCGGTCCGGTGCGGCCGGGTGCGCGGCTCGGCGCCGCCCGCGTGGGTGCAGACCAGCCCGGCGTCGTACCGGGCGGCCACCTCGGCGAGCTTCGGGTCCACCCCGCCCCAGGCGTCGTTCAGCAGGTCGGCGCCGACCTCGCAGACCGCCTCGCCGACCTCGTGCCGCCAGGTGTCCACGCTGATCACCACGCCGGGGTGGCGCCTGCGCAACTCGGCCACGAACGGCACGGTGCGCCGGAGCTCCTCCTCGACCGTGACCTCGTCGCCGGGGCCGGCCTTCACCCCGCCGATGTCCAGGATCGCCGCACCCTCGGCCACCGCCCGGTCGGCGGCGGCGAACGCGGCCTGGTCGGCGAAGGTCGCGCCCTTGTCGAAGAACGAGTCGGGGGTCCGGTTCACGATCGCCATGATCACCAGCTCGTCGTCACCGAATTCGCGCGGTCCCAGGCGCAGTGCCACCGATGTCTCCTCCACAGCTCCTGCGGGTGCGATGATGGCCCCCGGCCTCACTAGGGACCATGCTGTCATGATCAGCCCGGTTCCCTGGCCCCCTGGCGGAGGCCGACCGGGAGTTCGGGAGGACAGCTCGTGTTCTGGGTGATCGTGGTCGCCATGGCCGTGGTGGTGGGCGGCGCCGCGCTGGTGGCGCTCGGCGGGGGCGGCTCGATGCCGGAGGCGGTGCCGGACCGCATCGCCGCCCGGCTGCCGCAGGACCGCCCGCTGAGCAAGACGGACGTGGACGACCTGCGCCTGCCGATGGCCGTGCGCGGCTACCGGATGGACGAGGTGGACGACGTCCTGGACCGCCTCGGCGCCGAACTCGCCTACCGCGACACGCGGATCGCCGAGCTGGAGGCCGCCGCCCACCTGCGCGGCTCGGTCGAGGCGTCCCCGGTGCCCGACCCGGCCGCCGAACCGCTGCCCGGCCTGGAGGCGTTCGCCGAGGTGGTCCGGCCGGCCGCGGCCCCCGCCACCGAGGACGCGAAGCCGGTGACGGACCGGTGAGCGAGCCCGCCGGCGACGGCGCGGTGCTCGGCGCGGACGGCCTGCGCCGCTGCGGCTGGGGCGACTCCACCGACGACTACCGGGCCTACCACGACACCGAGTGGGGCCGTCCGGTGCACGGTGACGACGCCCTGTTCGAGCGGGTCTGCCTGGAGGCCTTCCAGTCCGGCCTGTCCTGGCTGACCATCCTGCGCCGCCGGGAGGGCTTCCGGGCCGCGTTCGCCGGCTTCGAGATCGGCAAGGTCGCCGAGTTCGGCGAGGCCGACAAGGAGCGGCTGCTCGCCGACGCCGGCATCATCCGCAACCGGGCCAAGATCGAGGCGGCGATCGCCAACGCCCGGGTCGCCCGCGACCTGGACGGCGGCCTGGACGCGCTGATCTGGCAGTTCGCCGCCGACCCGGACCGGCCGGCCCCCCGCACGCTGGGCGAGGTCCCGGCCGTCACCCCCGAGTCGACGGCGCTGGCGAAGACGCTGAAGAAGGCCGGCTTCCGCTTCGTCGGCCCGACCACCGCCTACGCCCTGATGCAGGCCTGCGGGCTGGTCGACGACCACCTGGCGGACTGCCACGTCCGCACCGGCCGCAAGCAGCGCAAGCGCTAGGCCGGCCGGGCCCGGCCGGCCTAGCGCCTAGCGGCCGACGTACTTCGGCTTCTCCTTGGCGATGAAGGCGCGCACCGCGATCCGGTGGTCCTCGCTCTCCCCGGCCAGCGTCTGCAGCTCGTCCTCCTTGTCGAGCAGTTCGTCCAGCGAGTGCGAGGCGCCGTACGCCAGTGACTCCTTGATGGCGCCGTAGGCGAGCGTCGGGCCCTCGGCCAGCTCGCGGGCGAAGGCCCGTGCGGCGGCGGCGAGTTCCTCGGCCGGGACGACCTTGGTGGCCAGGCCCAGGTCCATCGCCTCGGCCGCCTTGACCGTCCGGGGCAGCATCAGCAGCTCGGTGGCCCTGGCGTGCCCGACCAGTCGGGGCAGGGTCCAGGACGCGCCGGAGTCGGCGGTCAGGGCGATCCCGGCGAAGGCGGTGTTGAAGCCGGCCCGGTCGGAGAGGATCCGGAAGTCGCAGGCGAAGGCGAGCGAGGCGCCCGCGCCGGCCGCCACCCCGCCGACCGCGGCGACGGTCGGCTTGCGCATCCCGGCCAGCGCGCGGGTCAGCGGGTTGTAGTGCTCGGCGACGGTCCGCAGCGCGCCCTCGCCGGTCTCCTCGAACCGCTTCAGCAGCGCCAGGTGCTCGTTCAGGTCCTGCCCGACGCAGAACGCCCGCTCGCCCGCCCCGGTCAGCAGCACGGCCCGCACGGCCGGGTTCCCGGCCGCCTCGGTCACGGCGTCGCGCAGCGCCACCTTGGTGGCCACGTCCAGGGCGTTCATCGCCTCCGGGCGGTTGACGGTGATGACGGCCAGGCCGCCGTCCAGCTCGTACAGCACGGAATCGGACATGGGTGAGGGCTCCCTCAACGATCGTCGGGTCGGTGTCGTGCCAGGATGCCGGAGCCCGGGGCGGGCCGGGAGTGTGAGGTATCGCACCTTCCAGTGGTGCCGTCACCACCGCCACGCCGGGGCTTATGGCGCCAATTGCGGTGGTTGCGGCCGGTCCGGCCGTGGTTGCGCCGAGAGTGATGTTGGTCATCAGGCCGTGGCATGCGGGATAATGGCTTCCGATCAATGCGTTCGATACCGGCGGTGGACGGACTGCCGGTGCGTAGCTGAGCGGTTGCAGGAAGGGGAACGAGCATGGCGGCCATGAAGCCGCGGACGGGTGACGGCCCGCTCGAAGTCACCAAAGAGGGACGGGGCATCATCATGCGCGTTCCGCTCGAAGGCGGCGGACGCCTCGTGGTGGAGCTCACGCCTGACGAGGCCGACGCCCTGGGCGATGCCCTGAAGAAGGTCACCGGCTGACCGCAGCAGGTGCTCGTCGTCTCCTGGAGACGTAGTGCCGGGCCCGGGTACGACATCGCGTCGGCCCGGGCCCGTGCGTTCCCCCGCCGGGCCCTCCCGGCGGCGGGACGCTAGCGCTTGACCGCGCAGAGCAGCCCGTCGGAGACCGGCAGCAGCGCGGGCAGCAGCGCGTCGCTCTCCCGCACGTCCCGGACCAGGTCCCGGACGGCGCCGGTCTGCGGGTCCTGGAGCTCCGGCTCGGCGAGCCGGCCCTCCTGGAAGACCCCCTCGAAGCAGACCATCCCGCCCGGCCGCAGCAGCCGCAGCGACTCCAGCAGGTACTCGCGCGACTCGGCCGGGTCCCCGTCGCAGAACACCAGGTCGTACTGGCCGTCGGCGAGCCGGGGGAGCACCTCCAGGGCCCGGCCCGGTATGAACCGCGAGCGGTTGGCCGCGAACCCGGCCGCCTGGTAGGCCTCGCGGGCCAGCTGCTGGCGGACCGGTTCGGAGTCGACGGTGGTGAGCACGCCGTCCGGCCGCATCCCGCGCAGCAGGTATACCCCGGACACCCCGGTGCCGGTGCCGATCTCGGCCACCGCCTTGGCGTCCAGGGCCGCGGCGAGCAGCCGAAGGCAGGCCCCGCCGCTCGGTCCGATGGCCCGTATCCCGGTCCGCGCGGACTGGGCCCGGGCGTAGGTCAGCACCGCGTCCTCGCCCACGTAGGTGTCGGCGAGGGCCGCGCGCGCGGGCCCGAACTCGCTGATGGCTGCCTCTTTCGGAGCCCCGGGTGGCGGCCCGGTGCCGGGGGATGTCGATATTTCCTGGCACAGATTACTGGCCGGGCGGGAACCGCGTACGGCGGCGGGCCGTTGTCACTCACGACCGGGTGCGCAAGACCTCCCGGGCACTTTTATCCGGGCTTGACGGGTGAGGTGGATATGGTGGTGGCCCTGCTGGGCAGAAGAGCCGACCGAGGAGGTGTGGCCGAGGGCGACGTCCCTGTGCGGCGGCACTCCCGCGGCACCGCGTCGGCCCGTACGCCGAAGCCCGTGATGAACCAGCCTGCGCACTCCGACCAGGACCAGCCCGCCGCCGCGCCGTCGGCCGCCGGCACCACCGAGGCCCCCGTCCTCGCGACCTTCGCCGAGGGTCCCGACTCGCAGAGCTGGACTCCGCCCACGTGGGAGGAGATCGTCGAGGCGCACAGCGCCCGCGTCTACCGCCTCGCGTACCGCCTGACGGGCAACCAGCACGACGCCGAGGACCTCACCCAGGAGGTCTTCGTCCGGGTGTTCCGTTCGCTGTCGACCTACACCCCCGGAACCTTCGAGGGCTGGCTGCACCGGATCACCACCAACCTGTTCCTGGACATGGTCCGCCGCCGCCAGCGCATCCGCTTCGACGCGCTCGGCGAGGACGCGGCCGAGCGGCTCGCCTCCCGCGAGCCCAGCCCGGCCCAGCACTTCAGCGACACCCACTTCGACGCCGACGTGCAGCAGGCGCTGGACACCCTCGCCCCGGAGTTCCGCGCCGCCGTGGTGCTGTGCGACATCGAGGGCCTGTCCTACGAGGAGATCGCCGCCACGCTGGGTGTCAAGCTCGGCACCGTCCGCAGCCGCATCCACCGCGGCCGCTCCCACCTGCGCGCCGCGCTGAAGCACCGCGCGCCCGGCTCGGCCCCGGGGCGCGAGCGCCGCGGCGGCTCGGAGGAGCCGGTCCCGGTGGGCGCCGTCGCCGAGGTCGCGGCCGCGCCGGGCGGGCGCGGACGGAGGCGATCGTGAGCGGAACCAGCTGGTCCGGTCCGGATCGTTCGGATGCGTCCGAACGGTCCTCGGCCTGGCGGAGCTGGGCACTGCCGGGCCGTCGCGGCACCGGGGACCCGGCGGGCGGCGAGCCCGGTGACCCCCTGGCGGCCGCCCTCCCGCTGCCCGCCGACACGGCACTGCGCGCGGTGCCGGTACGGCCCGTCGAACCCGCGGTCGAGGAGCACCACCTCGGCGACCGGCTGTCCGCCTTCCTGGACGGCGAACTCGGCCACGACTCCCGCGAGCGGGTGCTGGCCCACCTGGCGACTTGTCCGCAGTGCAAGGCCGAGGCCGACGAGAGCCGGTCCGTGAAGCACCTGCTGACCCGCACCGACACCCCCGGCCCCTCCTCCGCCCTGATGGCCCGGCTGATGGCCGTCGGCAGCCTCCCGGAGGACGCCCCGGCGGACGCCGGCTGGCCCCGCGGCCGCGGCCGCGACGACGACGACCTCCCCGGTGGCGGAGTGAACGTCACCGGCACGCTCGGTGGCAGCCGACTGAACGGCGGCTCCTTCGGCCGCGGCGCGGGCGCCTCCTTCGGCGCGGGCGCGCTCGGCGCCGACAGCCCGCTGCCCGGGGTCGACCCGCGCGCCTTCGGCCGCGGCTCGGTGCTGCGCCCGCTGATCGGCCGGCGCACCGGCCGCCCGGAGGCCGCCGCCCGGCCCGACCGCACCCCCGCCCGGCCGCAGCCCGCCGCCGCGGCCGTCGCGCGGCCCTCGGCGGCGCGCGGGCGCCGACTGGTGTTCGCGGCCGCGGGTGCCTTCTCGGTCGCCGCGGTGACCCTCGGCGGCGTCGGCGGGCTCACCCAGGGCGAGGAGCAGCACGGCACCACGGTCAGCCCGGTCGGCGGCACCGGCCGCACCGGCCTGGTCCCGATGACCGCACAGGTCCCGGTGGACTTCCAGGGCCGCCCGGTGGCCGCCACCCGCGACGCCGAGCCGTCCTCCTCGCCGGAGCGCTACCCGGGCAACATCGCCGCGCTGCGGCAGCAGATCCGCTGAGCACCGGACTTCGGCCCCTGGCCACCGGCTGGTCTTTACCACGGCTTCATCCCGCTGTGGACCAGGGACCCGCCGGTGGCCATTACCCTGTAGGAACCGTCGTCCGGCGAGCTAGGGAGCAAAGGTGTTCAGCGACGTAGGTGGGCTGGAGATCCTGACCCTGATCGTGATGGCGATCGTCATCTTCGGCCCGGACAAGCTGCCGAAGCTGATCCAGGACACCATGGGCTTCATCCGGAAGATCCGTTCCTTCGCCGACACCGCGAAGGAGGACATCCGCAGCGAGCTCGGGCCCGAGTTCAAGGACTTCGAGTTCGAGGACCTCAACCCCAAGACCTTCGTCCGCAAGCAGCTCATCGGCGACCAGGAGGACCCGCTGGGCCTGAAGGACATGAAGGAGTCGCTCGACATCCGCTCCGTCCTGGACGACAAGCCCGCGGTGCCGGTGAACGGCCGTGCGGGCAGCGTGAGTTTCGAGAAGGCCGCGCCCGCGCCCGCCTCCGCCGGAGCCCCGCTGCAGCCCGGCGAGCGGCCCCCGTTCGACCCCGACGCGACGTAGGGCGCGTCCGTCACCGCCCCGCCCGGCCGCCCGGCTGAGCGGGGCGGCGGCGTGTGCGCCGCTATTGTGCTGATTGTTCCCGCTGAGCCGTCCGTCACATCCGCGTCCGCGCGGACCAGGAACGGCCACCGGGGACGCCGAGGTGCGCCACCATGGGAGCGCGCCACGGCAGGCACACGTGCGTTTGAGGAGGCCCGGGGATGGACGCGACGAGTCAGGCGGGAGGGGCGACGGTCACGGCCGGCGGCCCGGTGGTCGGCGGGCAGGCCGGCCCGGCGGACCCGCTGCTGCCCTACCTGTCCGCCGACTTCCCCTGGTACGGCCTGGACGACGGCTGGACCGGCCGCCGCTACCTGATGCAGGCCGGCGCCGGCGGCCCCCGGGGCGGGGCGGCCGGCAGCGTCGACTACGGCACCCTCGGCCACGGCGACGAGCCGGCCAAGCAGTACGAGCCGCGGGACATGCGGAAGTTCGCCGTCGTGGTCACCGTGGCCCGCCGGGACAGCCGCCGCAGCGCCGACAACACCGGCACGCTGGAGGCGACCTCCGCCTCCTCCGCCGCCTGGCTGGCCGGCTCCGGGCTGCTCGCCGCGACCTGGCCCGGCCAGTTGGACCGCGCGCTGCGCCAGGACTGGCTGGACCAGCAGAGCAACCTGGCCTGGGACCTCGCCGACGATCTGGCCGGCCCCGGCTGGTCCCCGCTCAGCCTGCCCGTCAACGGCCTGCCGCAGCCCTTCCGTTACCGCGAGTCCGAGTACGGCTGGGTGCTGGCGGGCGAGGCCCCCGGCGTGCTCCTCGGGGCCTTCGGCCGGGGCGTCAGCGCCTACGGGGTCGGCTTCGCCACCGTCCCCGACCTGGGCGGCTACACCCGCCCGTAAGGGCGTACGGACACCACGAGGGGCCGGGCGCCGCAGCGCCCGGCCCCTCGTGGTACCGCTCGTCCCTCCCCGGGCCGACGGGGCGGGACGGTCGGATCAGAACTTGTTCTTGGGCGTCAGCCCGAGCGACATCCCGGACAGTCCGCGCTGGCGGCCGCCGAGCTTGCCGGCCACGGCGCGCAGGGCGGCGCCGGCCGGGGAGTCCGGGGCGGCGAGCACGACCGGGCGGCCGTCGTCGCCGCCCTCGCGCAGCCGGACGTCGATCGGGATCGAGCCGAGCACCGGGACGGTCGCGCCGACGGTGCGGGTGAGCGCGTCCGCGACGGTCTGGCCGCCGCCGGTGCCGAAGACGTCGATCATCTCGTCGCAGTGCGGGCACGGCATGCCGGACATGTTCTCGATCACGCCGACGATCTTCTGGTGGGTCTGCACCGCGATGGTGCCGGCCCGCTCGGCCACCTCGGCGGCCGCCATCTGCGGGGTGGTGACGATCAGGATCTCGGCGTTGGGGACCAGCTGGGCCACCGAGATCGCGATGTCGCCGGTGCCGGGCGGCAGGTCCAGCAGCAGCACGTCCAGGTCGCCCCAGTACACGTCGGCGAGGAACTGCTGCAGCGCGCGGTGCAGCATCGGGCCGCGCCAGACCACCGGGGCGTTGCCCGGGGTGAACATGCCGATCGAGATGACCTTCACGCCGTTCGCCTGCGGCGGCATGATCATGTCCTGGACCTGGGTCGGCCGGCCCTCGACGCCCAGCATGCGCGGCACGCTGTGGCCGTAGATGTCGGCGTCCACGACGGCGACCTTCAGCCCGTCCGCGGCCATCGCGGCGGCCAGGTTGACGGTCACCGAGGACTTGCCGACGCCGCCCTTGCCGGAGGCGACCGCGTAGACGCGGGTGAGCGTGCCCGGCTTGGCGAACGGGATCTCCCGCTCGGGGGCGCCGCCGCGCAGCAGCTGGGAGAGCTCCTTGCGCTGCTCGTCGCTCATCACGTCGAGCTCGACCTCGACGCCGGTCACCCCGGGCACCCGGCCGACCGCTTCGCGGACCCGGGTGACGATGGTGTCGCGCATCGGACAGCCGGAGACGGTCAGGTAGACCGCGACGTGCACCGCGCCGTCCTCGGCGATCCCGACCGATTTCACCATGCCGATCTCGGTGATCGGGCGGTTGATCTCCGGGTCGTTGACGGTCGCCAGCGCCTGGCGTACGGACTCCTCCGTGACGCCGGCCGCGACCTCTGTCTCGTTGGCCATGCCTTGATGGTACGGCGCCGGGCGAACCGCTTAACCGGCCGGTAGCGTGCCGAGGGTCACAACGCCTCGGAGGCGTCCCGGCGTTCGTCCATCTCCTTCAGCAGGGCCTGGAGCTCGGAACGGACGAAGTCCCGGGTGGCCACCTCGCCGAGCCCGTGCCGCAGCGCCGCGACCTCGCGGGCCAGGTACTCGGTGTCGGCGATGCTGCGGTCGCTGCGGGCGCGGTCCTGCTCCATGTTGACGCGGTCCCGGTTGTCCTGCCGGTTCTGCGCCAGCAGGATCAGCGGCGCCGCGTACGAGGCCTGGAGCGACAGCACCAGGGTCAGGAAGATGAACGGGTACTCGTCGAAGCGCACGTCCGGCGGCAGCATGGTGTTCCAGAGCACCCAGACGACGATCAGCACCGTCATCCAGACGATGAACCGCCCGGTGCCGAGGAAGCGGGCGATCCGCTCCGACAGCACGCCGAAGGCCTCGGGGTCGTAGGACGGCAGGGTCAGCAGGCCGGGCCGGGCGGTGCGCGGCTGGTCGAGCCGGGTGCGGTTGGAGCCGGTGATCGGGGAGGTCTCCAGGCGGTCCCGGCCACTGCCCTCGCGGGTGCGCAGCTCGCGCAGCTGGCGCAGCTCCCGCAGTTCGCCCTGCAGGCGCCGGCGCGCGGAGTCGCCCGGCCGTCCGTTGCGGTCACCGTCCACCGGTCACTCCTCGCTCTCGTCGTGCCGGGTGTCCTCGTCGTCCCGGGCGTGCAGCGCGGCGTCGCGCCAGTCCTCGGGCAGCAGGTGGTCGAGCACGTCGTCGACGGTCACCGCGCCCAGCAGGTGGTCGGCCTCGTCCACGACCGGCGCGGCCACCAGGTTGTACGTCGCCAGGTAGCTGGTGACCAGCGACAGCGGGGTGTCCGGGGGCAGCGCGTCCAGGTCGTCGTCCACCAGCGAGCCGACCAGCACGTAGGGGGGCTCGCGCAGCAGCCGCTGGAAGTGCACCGCGCCCAGGTACTTGCCGGTCGGGGTCTCGTTCGGGGGCCGGCAGACGTACACCTGGGCGGCCAGCGCGGGCTTGTGGTCGCGGATCCGGATCCGGGCCAGCGCCTCGGCGACCGTCGCGTCCGGCTCCAGCACGATCGGCTCGGTGGTCATCAGACCGCCCGCGGTGTCCTCCTCGTAGGAGAGCAGCCGGCGGACCGGCTCGGCCTCCTCCGGCTCCATCAGCCCGAGCAGCCGCTCGGCCTCGTCGCCGGGCAGCTCGGAGAGCAGGTCGGCGGCGTCGTCCGGGTCCATCGCCTCCAGGACGTCGGCCGCCCGCTCCTCCTGGAGCTTGCCGATGATCTCGACCTGGTCGTCCTCGGGCAGCTCCTCCAGGACGTCCGCGAGCCGCTCGTCGGGCAGCGCGGCGGCCACCTCGGCGCGGCGCTTGGCGGACAGGTGGTGCATCACGCTGGCGAGGTCGGCCGGGCGCAGCTGCTCGAAGGTGGCGAGCAGGTTGGCCGCGCCCTGGTCCTGTTCGGGCAGGGCGAAGCCGGTGACGTCCTGCCAGTCCAGGGTCAGCCGCTCGCCCTTGCCCTTGCGCAGCCGGGAGGCCCGGCCGACCTGGACGAAGACCTTGCTGACCTCCCACTCGCGCAGCCGGGTCTGCACCATGCCGACGTCCAGCACGGTGACCTCCTCACCGGTCTTGGACCGGGTGAGGGTGCGGTCCAGCAGTTCGGCGAGCACCAGGGTCTCGGCCGGGCGCTGCTCGAAGCGGCGCAGGTTGATCAGGCCGGTGGTGAGCACCTGGCCGGACTCCAGGCTGGTCACCCTGGTCATCGGCAGGAAGATCCGCCGCCGGGCGACCACCTCGACCACCAGGCCGAGCACCCGCGGCGGGCGACCGCCGAGGCGCAGCGAGACGACCACGTCCCGGACCCGTCCGACCTGGTCGCCGTTCGGGTCGAAGACCGCGATGGCGGAGAGATGGGAGATGAAGACCCGGGTACCTGGACCTGCCATGAACTCCCTCGACTCGCTCGACTGGCCCTGTCCGCCGGCGGCCCCGCGGGGCGTGCCGGGGCGCACGTCCGGCCCAGGCTACCCGTGCGGCGTACGCCCGGCCCGGTGAGGCACGGTAGCGGCCGCAGGAGTCCTCGGCATGAACCTTTAGCGGCGCTTGAACAGCAGTTTGGGCAGCCCGGCCGGGATCGGACGGCGGGTGGTCGCCGCGGTGGGCATCGGCTCGGCGGCGTGCGAGCCGTCCGGCATGGCGCCCGGACGCTCGGTCAGCGCGCCGAGCGGCCGCAGCCGGAGCACCCGGCACTCGCGCGCCCAGCGCTCGGCGATGGTGTCGGTGTCGGGCGCGTTCAGCCGCTTGCCCTTGAGCTCCTCGACGGCGCCGGACCAGGCCTCGCCGCCGGGCGCCAGCTCCTCCACCTCGGCGGCCCAGCCGGTCAGCCGGCCGCCCTTGTCCTTGCTGCGCACGGTGACCACGGCCCGGGCACCGGCGGCCAGGCCGTGCAGGGGCTGCTCGCCGCCCCCGCCGACCACCACCACCGCGCCGTCGTGCCAGGCGTGCCACAGCGGGCGGGCCTGGGTCTCGCCGTCCGCGCGCACCCAGAGCAGCCCGGACTTCTTCGCGGCCTCCTCCAGCAGGGCCCGGTCGAGGAAGTCGTCGGCGGTCACGGCGGCGGCGTTGCGGTCCATGGCGGACAGCGTACGGGGTCCGGGTTCCGCCGCGCGTTCCGTCCGCGGGACGTCTCAGCCCCCGGGCGACAGTTCCATCGGCGGCCCACGGGCCTTACCGTATGAGCGCCCCGACCTTGCGACCAGCGAAGGAGCGCCGTGCCCGCCGCCCGGCCCGCGACCGCCCCCGCCCCCGCCGACGCCGCCGACCAGCGGCCCGCGCACCCGCTCCCCACCCTCGACCTGCTGCTGCTCGCGGTCTCGATCGCCGGCATCTCCTTCTCCGGCCCGCTGATCTCCGCCACCGCCGCGCCCGCGCTGGCCATCGCCTTCTGGCGCAACGTCATGTCGGTCGGCGTGCTCGGCCCGTACGCGCTGCTGCGCCACCGCGCCGAACTGCGCGGGATCGGCCGCCGGGCGCTGCTGCTCGCGACGGCCGCCGGGGCGCTGCTCGCGGTGCACTTCGCACTCTGGATGCCCAGCCTGCGGATGACCTCGGTGGCCTCCGCCACCGCCCTGGTCACCACCACCCCGCTGTGGACGATCCTGCTGATGCGGCTGTTCGGCGTCCGGGCGCCGCGAATGGTCTGGCTCGGCACGGCCGTCGCCTTCGTCGGCGTGCTGGTGCTGACCGGGGTGGACCTCTCGATGTCCCCGCGGGCCCTGCTCGGCGACGCCCTGGCGCTCGCCGCCGGTCTGGCCGCGGCCGGGTACGTGCTGCTGGGCGCCGAGGTCCGCAAGACCGTGAGCACCACCGCGTACACCCTGGTCTGCTACACCACCACCGCGGTCGGCCTGCTGGTGATCTGCCTGGTCACCGGGACCGCGCTGTCCGGCTGGTCGGCCGGGGCCTGGTGGCAGATCGTGCTGCTGATGGTCACCGCCCAGCTGCTCGGCCACTCGTTGAGCAACCGGGTGGTGAAGGCCCTCGGCCCGTCCGTCACCTCCACCGCGATCCTGCTGGAGACCCCGGGCGCGGCCCTGATCGCCGCCCTGTGGCTCGGCCAGTGGCCGCCGACGGCCGCCTACCCGGCGGTGGTGCTGATCCTGCTCGGGCTGGTCCTGGTCGCCCGCGGCGGGCGCCGCTGAGCCCGGCTACAGCCAGCCGTTGCGGCGGAAGCCCCGGTACATCCCGACGCAGATCACCCCGATCGCGCCGAGCACCAGCGGGTAGCCGTACGCGTGGTGCAGCTCGGGCATGTAGTCGAAGTTCATGCCGTACACGCCGGTGATCATGGTGGGCACCGCGAAGATCGCCGCCCAGGCGGTGATCTTGCGCATGTCCTCGTTCTGCGCCACCGACACCTGCGCCAGGTTCGCCTGGAGCAGCGAGTTCAGCAGCTCGTCGAAGCCGTGCACCTGCTCGGTGACCCGGGCCAGGTGGTCCGCGACGTCCCGGAAGTACTTCTGGATGTCCGGGTCCACCAGGCGCTGGAGCGGCTCCGACAGCTGCTGCATCGGGCGCAGCAGCGGCGCCACCGCGCGCTTGAACTCCAGCACCTCGCGCTTGAGTTGGTACACCCGGCCGACGTCCGCGCTGCGGGCGCCCTTGGCCGAGAAGACGCCGTACTCGATCTCGTCCACGTCGTTCTGCAGCCGCTCCGCGACCAGCAGGTAGTTGTCCACCACATGGTCGGCGATCGCGTGCAGCACCGCGGACGGGCCCTTGGCGAGCAGCCCGGACTCGTCCGCGTCCGCCTCCAGCCGGTGCCGCAGCTCCTGCAGCGAGCCGTGGCCGCCGTGCCGCACGGTGATCACGAAGTCCCGCCCGGCGAACACCATCAGCTCGCCGGTCTCCACCACCTCGCTGGTGGGCGTGAGTTGGTCGTGCTCGACGTAGCGGATGGTCTTGAAGACGGCGAACAGCACGTCGTCGTAGCGCTCCACCTTGGGCCGCTGGTGCGCGTGCACCGCGTCCTCCACCGCGAGCGGGTGCAGGCCGAACCGCTGGGCGATGCCCTCGAACTCGGCCCCGGTCGGCTCGTGCAGCCCGATCCAGCTGAACGACCCCGAGGTGTCCGGGAGTTGGTGCGCCGCCTTGACCCGGCGGGCGGCCTCGCGCGGGCTGCACGCCTCGCCGTTGCGCCGGCCGTGCTGGTAGACCGCGCAGTCCACGACCGCCGAGCCGCTGCCCTCGGGGACGGCGTCGTACGCGCCGGTGGCGCCCCGGCGGCGGTTGGTGCGGACTGCGGCGCGCAGGCTGTTGATCATCGACATGGCAGGCTCCCTGGGGCAGGAGCCGTCGCACGGCGGCACGGAAGGGGCCGCGGGCAGGGCCGTGGTGCGACGGCGAGGAACACCGGTGAAGGGGATGAGGGTGCTCTCCCGGCCGGTCCGTCCGCCGCCGGCCCGCTCTCGGGCCAATACGGCTGGGTCAGCCGTTACGGCCTGCGAGGCGGGGGGTGCGGGGAAGTGCGGGCCGGGCAGAGCTGCCGGTACTGCATGGTCGGCCGGTATCCACCGCAACCACCTCCTTCGCGCCGCCGCCCCGGGACGAACGATCCCGGTGGCCAGTCGCTCACCCTAACATCTGACCGGGCATCGGTGTCCCGGGCTTTCCCGGGCCTTTGCCCGCACGTCAGCGGCACGCCCCCGGAACGCCCCGGCACGCCCCCGCGCGGACCGGACCGGCGCGCGGGGTTACGCTCACCGGCATGGCGCACGACTTCCCGTCCTTCGGCGATCCCCACGGCGGCAGCTCCCCGGACCTCACCCGGGCGGCGGTGCTGGCCGCCGTCGAGGCCCGGCTGATCGCCACCTTCGGCGAGCCGAGCGGCCGCGCCGCCGTCACCTTCCTCGGCACCGACCGGATCGAGGTGCTGCGCTTCGGCCCGGACGCCGAGGGCCTGGTGCGCTACACGACGCTCGGGATGTCCGCCGCCCCGATGGCCGACCCGACCTCGCCGGTCGCCGACCAACTGCGCGGACCGCGCGCCGAACTGGTGCTGACGGTGCGCGGCGGGCGCGACGGCGTGCTGCGCAGCCTCGCCACCTTCGCCGCGACCCCGCAGGTCGAGGGCCTGGTGGTGGCCCCGGGCGGCTCGCTGGACCTCGGCGCCCCGCTCTGGGACGGCGCCCCCTTCACCTCGGTGCTGGCCGCCGAACCCGGCGGCCTGGTCGAGGACCTGGAACTGGCCGAGCCCGCCGAGCCGGTGCGCTTCCTGCCGCTGCTGCCGATGACGCCCAACGAGGCGGGCTGGAAGCGGGTGCACGGCGCGGCCGCGCTCCAGGAGTGCTGGCTGGAACGGGGCACTGACTTGCGCGACCCGCAGCGGCGCGGCGTCCCGCTCGACTGACGGGGCCTCGGCCCCGGCCGGGCGGGGCCGTCAGCGCCCGACCGGCTTCGCCCCGGTGGCCTGGGCCAGCAGCGCCTCGTAGACCCCGGGGTCGGTGGTGTGCTCGCCGAGCCGGACGGTCTTGCGGCCGCCGTGGTAGTCGCTGGAGCCGGTGACCAGCAGGCCGAGCTCGCCGGCCAGCCCGCGCAGCCGCCGCCTGGTCTCGTCGTCGTGGTCGGTGTGGTCGACCTCCAGCGCGGCCAGCCCGGCCGCCGCGAGGTCGGCGATCACCTGGTCCGGGACCGTCCGGCCGCGCTTGACCGCGCCGGGGTGGGCGAACACCGGCACCCCGCCGGCCGCCCGGACCAGGCGGACCGCCCGCACCGGGTCGGTCTCGTGCTTGCGGACGTCCGCCCGCCCGCCGTTGGCCAGCCAGTCCTGGGTGAAGGCGTCCGAGACGGTGGCCACCACGCCCGCCTCGACCAGCGCGCTGGCGATGTGCGGCCGCCCGACCGAGCCGGCCCCGGCGATCCGCTGCACCTGCTCCCAGGTGATGTCCGCCCCGAGCTCCCGGCAGCGCTCGACGACGGCCCGGCCGCGCCGGAACCGGTCGGTGCGCACCAGCTCCCGCTCGCCCGCGAACTCCGGCTCCGCCGGGTCGAACAGGTACGCCAGCAGGTGCAGGCTGACGCCGTCCACCGCGCAGGACAGCTCGGCGCCGGGGACGAGGGTCAGCCGGGCGGAGTCCGGCAGCGCGTGCACCGCGTCGGCGGCCTCGGCGTGGCCGGCCACGGTGTCGTGGTCGGTGAGCGCGACCACGTCGAGCCCGGCCGCGACCGCCGCCGCGACCAGCTCGGCCGGGCTGTCGGTGCCGTCGGAGGCGTTGCTGTGGGCGTGCAGGTCGATGCGCACGGGGCGGACTCCTGGGTGCTCGTGGGTGCCGCCCAGGATAGGCCGTCCGGGGGTCGGTCAGCCCAGCAACCGGGGGGAGAGGGCGCCGCAGGGCAGCAGGTCCAGCTCGGCGCCGGCCTCGCGCAGGTCGGTGAGCACCAGTTCGTCGTACATCACCAGGGCGGACTGCTCGGGCCAGGCGATCGCCCACAGCCAGAGCCCGCGGGCCTCGCCGACGAACACCGCGCGGTCGGCCGGGGCGTCCGCGACGTGGAACATCGGGGTGGGCCGCCCGGCGGCCATCAGCTTGGCGTCCGCGGGTTTGTACAGGCCGACCGAGTCGCCCGGGTCGGGGCCGGGCAGCCCGGCGTAGCGGGCGCCGAGCCCGACGCCCAGCTCCTCGGCGACCAGCACCAGCTCGCCGAAGCCGCCGAGCGGGGCGGGGCCGGAGCAGGCGACGGCGGTGGCCCGGGCGCCCGAGACGTCGTCGCCGACGTGGGCGATGCCGGTGTAGAGCCAGCCGACCGGGAGCGGCCAGGGCAGCCAGACGGGGACCTGCGAGCGGGCGACGGCGACGCCCAGGGCTTCCACACTCGGGGGCAGCACCGGCTGCATCGGGTGCACCGCTCCGTGCCGGTCACACTGCCAGGTGTCCGAAAAAAGACCGGGGGCGCGGACCCGACCGGCGCACCTCGGGCAGCTTGGCTCGCCCCTCATAGCCGACAACGCTCCTCCCTCCGGACCGCCGCGTCAAGGACGATCACCCGTACGGATGGCGCGGCCGCACCTGCCGGTGCAGGGCGCCCGGCCGGCGCGGGTGGGGTGCTGCGCGGGCGGTTCCCGTTGGGGATGTCCCGTGGCGGGCGGCGGCAAACGTGCCGCGGGTCGGGGCGGGCCCGGGACGGGTTCCGGGAACGGTCCGGGGCCGGACGCACTGACGCCCCGTCATCGGCGATCGCGGTGACGGGGCGTCAGTCGGGTATCGGTACGTCCGGATCGGACGCTCCCGGCTCGTCGGCGGCGGGTGGGGCCTCCCGGTCGGGGGCGCCGCGCCGGATCAGACGGTCGGGCACGGGCGGATGAGCAGGCGTTCGCCGGTGCGGGCGGCGTCCTGGACGTACTCGCGGACGGTCTCGGCATCGGCGATCACGCGGGCGGTCGCGGAGCCGTCGGCCTCGTCCAGCCGGAGGATCTCGAAGCGCATGGGCTTGGTCATGGGCGTCTCCTTTCCTGGCCCCGTCGGGCGGGGCGATTGCGGCTGAGTCGGTATCAGCCCGTTCGGGGTCCTGCGGATCCGGCGTTGCGGCCGGATCGGGCGCGTCGTACGTGCGGCGGTCTGCTGCGGCAAGGGCTCCCCCTGCTTGCCTGGTGCGTCCAGTGCCTCGTGCAACCACGGTGCCGTGGCGGTGCTACCGGGCCGTTGCCCGTCCGTAACGTCCGGGTTTCGACTGATTGGCGCCTTCGTGAGGGCCGGCGATGATTCCCGGACAGAATCAAAGATTACCGTAACTAACGAATTTTGTCCTGCGCCGGACCCGGGCGAACCTCCGGAAGTGGTTCAGACCACTAGGGCGGGCCCGCCGCCCGGGTCGTCGTCGGACCTGCCGCCCGACCTGCCGCTCAGGCCCAGAACGCGACCAGCGCCGCCGCCGTGGCGGCCGGCCGCTCGGCGTTGGGGGAGTGGCCCGCGCCCGCCACGACCACCCGGCGGGCGCCCAGCCGCTGTGCCATCCCGGTCTGCTCCGGCACCGGCCAGGCGTAGTCCTGCTCCCCGGACAGCACCAGCACCGGCAGCACCCCGGCGGTCACCGCGGCCAGCTCGGCCACCCGGTCCGGCGCGGCCACCAGGTGCCCGCCGGTCACGGCCAGCGCCCGGGGCACGTTCGCCACCCAGCGGCGGTGCAGGAACTCCGCGACGTCCGGCGCCAGGGTCGGCTTCGACTCCCCGGCGGCCTCGTCCAGCTGCCGCATCACCTGCCAGATCTCCTCCAGGCCCATCGCCTGCAGGGCATCCAGCAGCAGCCCGGTCCGGGCCGCCTCGGCCGGCTCGATCGCTCCCGGACCGGTGGACAGCAGGGTCAGCGAACGCCACGGCAGGGTTCCCTCGGCGGCGGCCGCGAGCACCGCCTCCCGGACCACCTGGCCGCCGAACGAGTGCCCCAGCAGGTGCACCGGCCCGCCCTCCGCGGCCAGCAGCTCCGTCAGCGCCCGGACGTCCGCGCCCAGCGCGTCGACGGCGTACGCCGCCGCGTCGTCCGGCCCGCCGGTCTCGTACTGGCCCCGCTGGTCGACGGCCGTCACCCGGTACCCGGCGGCCGCGAGCGGTTCGAGCAGCGCGATGAAGTCCTCCTTGCTGCCCGTGAACCCCGGCACCAGCAGCGCCGACCCGCGCACCGGGCCGTCCGGCTCCGCCCGCAGCGCGGCGAACTCCCCGCGTGCGGTGACCACCCGCTCGGCGCGGGCGCAGTCGGGCAGGGCCAGGAACGGCGGAGTACTCATGAGCGGTTTCCCTCCCGGGGCAGGCGACGCAGCGAGCCTATGCCCGTCCGGCACCCCGCCCGACCGGCCGGGACGCCCGGGAACGCCCGAGGGGGCGAACGGACCACGACGGTCCGTCCGCCCCCTCGGGGGTGGGGTGGGTCAGCCCTCCGGAGTGGGCTCCGGAGCGGCCGCGACCTTGCGGGTCCGGGTCCGCTTGCGCGGGGCCGGCACCTCGTCGGCCGGGGCCTCGGCGGCGGGCGCCTCCGGGGCGGTCTCGGCGACGGCCTTCGGCTTGCGGGTCCGGGTGCGGGCGGCCGGCTTCTTCTCCGCCACGGCCTCGGCCGGGGCCTCGACCACGGCGGCGGCCTCGACGGTCTCGGCGACCTCGGCCTTGGGCTTGCGGGTCCGGGTCCGGCGGGGCTTCTCCTCGGCGGGGGCCTCGGCCGGAGCCTCGACGACCGCGGCGGCCTCGACGGTCTCGGCGACCTCGGCCTTGGGCTTGCGGGCGCGGGTCCGGCGGGGCTTCTCCTCGGCGGGGGCCTCGGCCGGAGCCTCGACCACGGCGGCGGCCTCGACGACCTCGACCACCGCGGCGGCCTCGACGGCCTCGGCGACCTCGGCCTTGGGCTTGCGGGTCCGGGTCCGGCGCGGCTTCTCCTCGGCCACCGGCTCGGCGACGACCGCGACCACGGCGGCCTCGACCACCGCGGCAGCCTCGGCCACGGCCTCGGCCGCCACCGCGACGGTCTCGCCGCCACCGGCACCCCCGCGCGAGCGGCGGCGACGGCGACGCGGCGCGTCGCCCTCGGCACCCTCGACGGCCGGAGCCGCCTCGGTCACCGCAGCGGCCTCGCCCTCGCCGACCGTGGAGCCGCGGCGGGTGCGGCGGCGCTCACGGGTGCGGCGCGGCTTCTCCTCCGCCGGGGCGTCGGCGGCGGCGGAGCGGCCCGAGCCGTTCCGCCCGGGGCCGGTTGCGGTGGTCGCGTTCCCGCTCCGGCCGCGACCGGTGCGGGCGCCCCGCCCGCCGGTCTCGCCGAGGTCCTCGATCTCCTCCGCGCCGAGCCCGGCCCGGGTGCGCTCCGAACGCGGCAGCACGCCCTTGGTGCCCGGCGCGATCTTCAGCAGCTCGTACAGGTGCGGCGAGGTGGAGTAGGTCTCCTCCGGCTCGTTGAACGGCAGGTCCAGCGCCTTGTTGATCAGCTGCCAGCGCGGGATGTCGTCCCAGTCGACCAGGGTGACGGCCGTACCGGAGGCGCCGGCCCGGCCGGTGCGGCCGATCCGGTGCAGGTAGGTCTTCTCGTCCTCGGGGCACTGGTAGTTGATGACGTGGGTGACGCCCTCGACGTCGATGCCGCGGGCGGCCACGTCGGTGCAGACCAGGACGTCGACCTTGCCGTTGCGGAAGGCGCGCAGCGCCTGCTCGCGGGCGCCCTGGCCGAGGTCGCCGTGGACGGCGCCGGCCGCGAAGCCGCGCTGGGTCAGCTGGTCGGAGACGTCGGCGGCGGTGCGCTTGGTACGGCAGAAGATCATCGCCAGCCCGCGGCCGTCGGCCTGGAGGATGCGCGAGACCGTCTCGACCTTGTCGAGCGAGTGCGCACGGAAGATGTGCTGCTCGATGTTGGCGACGGTGGCGCCGGTGTCGTCCGGGGCGGCGGCCCGGATGTGGGTCGGCTGGCTCATGTACCGGCGGGCGAGGCTGATGACCTGGCCCGGCATGGTGGCCGAGAACAGCAGGGTCTGCCGCTTGGCGGGCAGCATCGTGATGATCTTCTCGACGTCGGGCAGGAAGCCCAGGTCGAGCATCTCGTCGGCCTCGTCCAGGACCAGCGCGCGGACCTTGGACAGGTTCAGCTTCTTCTGGCCGGCCAGGTCCAGCAGGCGGCCCGGGGTGCCGACCACGATGTCGACGCCCTTGTTGAGGGCCTCGACCTGCGGCTCGTACGCCCGGCCGCCGTAGACCGCGAGCACGCGGACGTTGCGGACCTTGCCGGCGGTCTGCAGGTCGTTGGTGACCTGGGTGCAGAGCTCGCGGGTCGGGACGACGATCAGCGCCTGCGGGAAGTCGGAGAGCTGCTCCTCGGCGGCCCGGCCGGCGTCCACGTCGGCGCGCACCACGGCGCGCTCGATCAGCGGCAGGCCGAAGCCGAGGGTCTTGCCGGTGCCGGTCTTGGCCTGGCCGATGACGTCGTGGCCGGTCAGCGCGACCGGGAGGGTCATCTCCTGGATGGGGAAGGGATGGACGATGCCGACGGACTCGAGCGCCTCGGCGGTCTCCGGGAGGATCCCCAGATCCCGGAAGGTCGTCTTGATGGGTTCAGCGGTGGTGGACAGGGTGCTGCCTCTTCCGTTTTCGGAGGGGCCGAGAGCGAGCGGCGGGCGGGCAGCCGCGCGGCTGCGTACGGGCCTGACGGCCCTGATGACAGCTGCGCGGACGCACAACCGCGCCGGTCCCTGCGGCCGGCCGGTGCGCGCGGCCCGATGGCGGGGCGCGTCGCCGGCGGCGTCGGGGAGGATTCCCGTGAGGGACCTGCGCGGGACCTCCGCCAGGTGGGCGTGGTCTCGGCGGCCCTCGCTCGGCCACTGATGCGGTGCCAAGGCTTGAAGTCCAAGCCATGGTCGGAGCCGATCGGCTCTCCGACCGGGCATCCGCGTACGTGAGTACCCCTGGCGCCGGGGCGGACACGTCCGAGGGGACGGTGCCGCTACGGAGCGGGCTCGTGCGGGCCACCGAGACGGCGGTGGCACCGTGCGAACACGACGGGGCTCCCCACCACCATACAGTCAGGCGACGACTCGAACACGTGACGCGTCTGACATTGCCCCCGGCGACCGGCCCGTCACCGGCCGATCCGGCAGGTCAACGAGTGCGCCGGGTGGTGGGGGAGCGGGCCCGCCGGGACTAAGGTGGCGGGTCATGGAGACCCAAGGTGAGACGCAGGACGGCACGGGCGGCTCGATCGGCGACTGGGCCACGTGCTCGGCCGAGCCGGGCTACCGGGCGGCGGTGCTGGACCTGCTCGGCGCGCTCGCGTACGGCGAGCTGAGCGCCTTCGAGCGGCTCGCCGAGGACGCCAAGCTGGCTCCCGACCTCGCCGACAAGGCGGCCCTGGCCCGGATGGCCTCCGCCGAGTTCCAGCACTACCAGCGGCTGCACGACCGGCTCGCCGAGATCGGCGCCGACCCGCAGGAGGCGATGCGCCCCTTCGTCGAGCCGCTGGAGCTGTTCCACCGCATGACGGCGCCCTCGGACTGGCTGGAGGGCCTGGTCAAGGCCTACGTCGGGGACGCCATCGCGACCGACTTCTACCGCGAGGTGGCCGTCCGGCTGGACGACGACACCCGCGAGCTGGTCCTCGGCGTGATGTCCGACACCGGCCACGGCCAGTTCGCCGTCGACAAGGTCCGCCAGGCCATCGAGGCCGACCCGCGGGCCGGCGGACGCCTCGCCCTGTGGGGCCGGCGGCTGATGGGCGAGGCGCTCAGCCAGGCCCAGCGGGTGGTCGCCGAGCGGGACGCGCTGTCCAACCTGCTGGTCGGCGGCGTGCAGGTGCAGGGCTTCGACCTGGTCGAGGTCGGCAAGATGTTCAACCGGATCACCGAGGCGCACACCCGGCGGATGGCCGCCCTCGGCCTGGCCAGCTGACCGACCGGGGTCAGGCCGGCCGGTGCCGCCGCGACGCGCGGTGGGCGCCGGCCCGGTGCGGGTGGTGCCGGTGCGGCGGGGCCAGCCCGGCGGCGAGGTCCGGCCGGGCCAGCAGCGAGGTCAGCACCCCCGCCGCCAGCGCGGAGAACGCCACCGAGACGACCGGGTAGCGTCCGTCCAGGCAGAAGTGCGCGACCGTCCCGCCGAGCAGCGCGGCGGCCAGCGCCGTCGCCGCCACCGTGGCGCGGGAGGCCCGGAAGTACGTCGGCAGGGCAAGCAGCGCCACCGCGGCCGCGGCCAGCCCGACCAGGGCGAAGACGAGCGATTCGACCAGCAAGGCGGCCTCCCGGGGGCGGGCGTACGGCACCGGCGCCGTGTACCAGTCGCCGTACCCCGGCCGATCCGGCCCTACACACGACGGTGCCCCGCTCCCGGAGGGAACGGGGCACCGGACACCCGGCTCGGGCGGCGCCTCAGAGGGTGCCGAAACCGACCTTGCGGGCGGCCTGCTCGCCGATCTCCACGTACGCCAGGCGCTCGGCCGGGACGATGACGCGGCGGCCGTGCTCGTCGGTGAGCGAGAAGAGCTTGGTGGAGCCCTCCAGCGCCTTCGCGACCGCGCTCTCGACCTCATCGGCAGTCTGCGAGCTCTCGATGACGATCTCGCGCGGCGCGTTCTGCACGCCGATCTTGACCTCCACGGCTTCCGTCCCTCCGGGTTTGCAGCCTCCACGCGCGGTGACCGGACCGCCTGGGACAAGCGACCGCGGCGACCGCGCCGTACGGCTTCACCATAGAGCACCCGATCACCGGCCAGGCGAAGGTCAGCGGATCGTCAGTGCTGGGCGGAACCCTCCGGGGCGAGGTCGGCCGGGTGCATCGGGAACCCCTTCAGGCCCCGCCAGGCCAGGCTGGCGACCAGTCGCACCGCCTCGTCGCGCGGGATCTCCAGCCCCTGCGACAGCCAGTACCGGGCGGTGATCTGGGCCAGGCCGCAGACCCCGGCGGCCAGCAGCTTGGACTCCGCCTCCGGCAGGTCGGTGTCCTCCTGGATCACCTGGCTGACCAGCGTCGCGCTCGCCTCGGAGGCCCGCTCCACCCGCTCGCGCACGGCCGGCTCGTTGGTCAGGTCCGACTCGAAGACCAGCCGGAAGGCGCCGGACTCGCTGGAGACGTAGTTGAAGTACGCCTCCATCGTCGCGGCGACCCGCAGCTTGTTGTCGGTGGTGGTCCCCAGCGCCTCGCGGGTCGACTCGACCAGGGCGTCGCAGTGCTTGTCCAGCAGCGCCAGGTAGAGGTCCAGCTTCCCGGGGAAGTGCTGGTAGAGCACCGGCTTGCTCACCCCGGCACGATCGGCGATGTCGTCCATGGCGGCCGCGTGGTACCCCTGCGCGACGAACACCTCCTGGGCGGCACCGAGCAGTTGTTCACGGCGGGCGCTTCGCGGCAGGCGGGCACCGCGCGGGCGCTCCTGCGCCTCCTGGATGGCCGTCACGGCGCTCCTCACTTCGGGGTTGTTCGGGGCTGGCAAGAGGGCCGATTCTACTTTTCGGTAACCGCGCCCGCCCCCGGCGAAGGCGAGAAAAGCTGCTCGGTCCGTTGTCAGGAGCCCACAATACGGCGCTGACCTCGGCATCGGCAGTGCCGGGACGGGAGGGACGGGACGGCCGGACCACCCCCGCCGCCCCCGACCGGGCCTCACTACCATCGTCCACCATGAGCAGCGCTGAGCAGCAGGTACGTACGGTCGAGGTTCCCGGTGCGGTGCTCGCGGTGCACCGGCCCACCGGCGGAGCCGATCCGGACGGGCGCGAGCCCGGGCTCTTCGTGCACGGCCTGGGCGGCTCGGCCGCCAACTGGAGCGCGCTGATGGACCGGCTCTCCGGCCTCGTCGACGGCGAGGCCGTCGACCTCCCCGGCTTCGGCCGCTCCGGCCCGCCCGCCGACGGCAACCTCAGCCTCTCCGGCCACGTCCGGGCCGTCATCGGCTACCTGGAGGCCTCCGGCCGCGGCCCCGTCCACCTCTTCGGCAACTCGCTCGGCGGCGCCGTCGCCGTCCGGCTCGCCGCCCTGCGCCCGGACCTCGTCCGCAGCCTCACCCTGGTCTCGCCCGCCCTGCCCGAACTGCCCCCGCAGCGCTCCGCCTGGCCCACCGGCCTGCTCGCCCTGCCCGGCCTGCCCGCGCTGCTGCGCCGGCTGCCGGCCGGCCGGCGCGACGCCGAGGCGGCCACCGAGGACCTGCTGCGGCTGGTCTTCGGCGACCCGGCCGGCCTGAGCCCGGCCGCCCGGGCCGACGCGGTGGCCGAGTACCGGCACCGGCTCGGCCTGCCGCACGCGCTGCCCGCGCTGATCGGCTCGGCCCGCGGCATCGTCTCCGCGTACACCGAGCGCGGCGACCAGGCGCTCTGGCGGCAGGCCGAGCAGGTGGCGGCGCCGGTGCTGCTGGTGTACGGGCTGCGCGACAAGCTGGTCGGCTACCGCTCCGCCCGCCGGGCCTGCGCGGCCTTCGCGGACGCCCGGCTGCTGGTGCTGCCGGAGTCCGGGCACGTGGCGATGATGGAGCACCCGGACGCGGTCGCCCGGGCCGTGCGCGAGCTGATCGCGGGCACCGCCGGCTGACCGGGCGGCACGGCGGAGCGGCGTATAGCGCCCGCTAACGGCCCGGTTCGGGGCGAGGTCACGGCGGTTCACTCGTTCAGGTGGCAGCCAGGCATGTGACCGATGGATCGCCCCGGGCCGGTCCTACCTTTCTGCTGCCGGACCGAACAGGTGTGGGGGAGGGCCGCCGGCGTCGGAGCACGCGGCGCACGGCCCGAGCAAGCGTCCCGGCGTACGGCCCCCCGGCTCCCGCGGCCCCGCCCAGGGGCGTCCCAGGGGCGCGAGGGCACGACCGGCCCCGACCGAGGCTGCCGTCACCGTGTCCGCTCCGAGGCAGAAGGAGGTCTCCCGTGCGCGTCGCCCTGCTCACCGAGGGTGCCCGTCCGCATTCCGAACGTGGTGCCGGAGCCTGGTGCGACCGGCTGGCCGACGGCCTGCCGGAGCACGAGTTCGAGCTGTACCTGCTCACCGGCCCGGACGGCGCCGGCGCCGCCGCGCGGCTCTCGCCCGCCTGGCGCGGCGCGCACGACCTGGCCCTGTGGGGGCGCCGGCCGTGCGGGCGGGCCCCCGGGGCGCTGCGCGGACGCCGGTACGCCCGGGCGTACGAGGAACTGGTGCGGGCGCTGGTGCTGCCGGGCGAGCGGGCCGGCTTCGGGGCCGGGCTGTACCGGTTGGCCGCGCTGGCCCGGGAGGACGGCGCCGCCCTGCCCGCCTTCCTGGCCTCCGGGCCCGCCCGGCGGGTGCTGGAGCGGACCTGGCGGCTGCCCGGCGCGGACACCTCGGCCGGCCGCCCGCTGGTGCGCGACGTGCTGGTCGCCGCGGACCTGCTGGAGCAGTGCCTGCGCCCGCTGTCCGCGCCCTGGTACGGCACCGGGCCCGGCGGCCTGGGCGGCGCCGACCTGTGCCACGTGGTCGGCGGCGGCCCGGCCGCGCTGCCCGCCCTGGTCGCCCGGCACCTGCACGGGGTGCCGTTCGTGGTCACCGAGCACGGCCTGCACCTGCGCGAGCAGTACCTCGGCTACCGCGAGGCGCCGTACCGCTGGCCGGTCCGGGCGCTGCTGCTGTCCTTCTTCCGGGCGCTCACCGAGGAGACCTACCGGCAGGCCGCGGTACTGACCCCGGGCAGCGCCCACGACCAGCAGTGGCAGCGCCGCTGCGGGGCCGACCCGGCGCGCACCCGGGTGGTGTACGAGGGCACCCCGGCGGTGGACCGCCCGGCGGCCGGCCCGGAGCCCGGGCGGCCGACCCTGGTCTGGGCGGGCGCGCTGGAGCCGGGCCGCGACACCGAGCTGATGCTGCACGCCTTCGCCCGGGTCCGGGCCGAACTGCCCGCGGCCCGGCTGGTGGTGCACGGCGAGGAGGCGGCCCCCGGCTACCGGGCGCACTGCGCGGCGGTCGCCGAACGGCTGGGGGTGGCCCGGGCGGTGGACTTCGCGGGCCGGCCCGGCCCGCTCGCCGAGGTCTGGCAGGGCGGCACGGTGGCGGTGTTCTCGGCGCTCTCCCAGCGCAGCCCGCGGCTGCTCGCCGACGCCATGCTCAGCGGCCGGGCGGTGGTGTCCACCGACGTGGGGGTGGCCCGCGAGGTGGTCGGCCCGACCGGGCTGCTGGTGCCCGCCCGCGACCCGCGCGCCCTGGCCGGGGCCTGCCTGGCCCTGCTGCGTGACGAGGAGCGGCGGTCCCGGCTGGGCCTGGCCGGGCGGCTGCGCGCGCAGGAACGCTTCGCCGTCGAGCCGGTCATCGGCGCCTTCCGGGAGATCTACCTGGAGCTGGTCTCGCAGTACCCCGCCTACCCCGGGGGCGGCGGCGCGGGCGGCCCGGCGCCGCGTCCCTTCGCCCGCCCCGCCGAGTACTGGCTCAGCGACGGGCCGCGCGGCGGCCGGGAGGACCGGGGCGGGGCCGGGGAGGACGGCGGCGGGGAGGGCGAGGCCGGGCCCGACGGGTCCACCGCCGGCCCGCGCCGCGGGGCCGGGCAGCTCGCCGCGGCGGCCGTGCTCGCCGCGCCCGCGGCCGGTCCGGCCGCCCCGGCCCTCGCGGAGGCCGTCTGATGTCCGGCCCGGTGGGGGTCAGCGCGGACCCGGTGCGCGAGCTGATGGCCGAGCACCGGGAGCTCTGCGAGCGCGCCGTCGACCCGTTGGAGATCGCCGCCGGGTTGGAGGAGGCCGGGCTCGGCCCGGACGCCGCGGCGCGCTGCCGGCACGCCGACCTGTTCTCGCTGGCCGAGGAGCTGTACGCCCGGGTGCCCCGCCGCCCGCCGGCGCCGGAGCCGCCCGAACCCCGGCGCTGCGGGGCCGCGGCCCGGGCGGCGCTGACCGCGGCCGCGCTGGCCGCGCTGCCCTGCGCCGCGGCGGTGGCGCTCGGCGCGAGCCCGCCGGTGCTGCTGGCCGCCGCCGTGCCGCTGGCGCTGCTGCCCGCGCCGACGGGCCCGGCCCCGGCCGGGGCCGGACCGCTGCCGTGCGCCCGCCCGACGGAGCTCGGCCCGGTCCGCACCGCGCCCGGTCCGGCCGGCTCCCGCCGGCACCCCGCGGCGCTCGGGTACGGGCTGGGCCTGGCCGCGCTGCTGCTGCTCCCGCTGGCGGCGCCGGGCGCGGACCGGCCGCTGGCCGCCGCGCTGGTGCTGGCCGCCGCGGTGTCGGTGGGCTCGGCGGAGCGGGCGGCCCGCTGGTACCGGCAGGTCGGCCGGGGGCACCTCGGGTCGGCCGGCACGCTGGCCGAGTTCCGCTCCCGGATGCGCCCGGTGCTGCCGGTCGCGGTCGCGCTGCACCTGGCGGTGCTCGGGGTGCTGACCTACGCCGCGCTGGCCGTCCTCGCGGTGGTCGCGCCGCGTCCCGGGCCGGGCCACGGCGGCGGGCTGCTGCACCTGGCCGTCGAGCGGGCCGGCACCGCGGCGTGGGCGGCGCAGGGCGTGCTGGGCCTGCTGCTGGTGCTGCCCGCGCTGCTGGCCCGCTGCGGGCGCGCGGTCGCGGCCGCGCTGGGCGCGGTGGCCGGGCCGGTCGCGGCGGCGGTGCCGCTGGTGCTGGGCCGCCCCTGGCCGTCGGCCGTCCTGCTGGGCGGCGGCGCGGTCGCGCCGGTGCTGCTGGCGTACGGCTGGGCGGTGCTCGGCCGGGCCGGTGCGCACCGCTGAGCCCGCCCGGATCTCGGATTTCGTTCGTTGTTTCTCAGTCCGCCAGGTCGTCCCCGACCTCGCTTCGTGGAAGGACGCCCCCGATGAGGGTGCTGCTGCTGGGCGCCGACGGCTTCATCGGCCGCCGGGTGACCGATCGTCTGCTGATGGACCAGGAGTTGCAGGTGACGGTGCTCGGCCGGCGCGACTCGGCCGACATCCGCTTCGACCTGACCACCGGGAGCCCGGGCGCGCTGGCCCGCTTCCTGGACGCGGTCGCGCCGCAGGTGGTGATCAACTGCGCGGGCGCCACCTACGGCAGCTCGCGGACCCTGATCCGGTCGAACACGCTGGCCGTCGCGACCGTCTGCGAGGCGATCCGGCGCAGCCGGGAGCCGGCCCGGCTGGTGCACGTCGGCTCGGCCGCCGAGTACGGGCCGGTGCCCGGCGGGGTGCCGGTGTCGGAGCAGGCCGAGCCGCGGCCGGTCGGCCCGTACGGGGTGTCCAAGCTGGCGGGGACGGAGCTGGTGCTGGCCTCCGGGCTGGACGCGGCGGTGCTGCGGGTGTTCGACGTGGTGGGCCCGGGGTCGCCGACCGCCTCGCTGTTCGGGCGGCTGGCCGAGGGCCTGCGGCGGGCGCTGGAGCGGGACGAGAGCCAGGTGCGGATGCCGGACCTGTCCGGATACCGGGATTTCGTGGACGTGCGGGACGTCGCCCGGGCGATCCAGGCGGCGGCGGTGTCGGCCGCCACCGGGGTGATCAACGTCGGCAGCGGGCACGCGGTGCGGGCCCGGGACGCGGCCCAGCTGCTGGTCCGGGCCTCCGGTTTCGAGGGGGCGATCGTGGAGGAGAACCGGCCGGTGCTGCTTCCCGCGCAGGTCGGCGGGGTCGGCGGCGACCACCTGCCCGGTCACGGCCACCACTCGGGCCCGTACCTGCCGGGCCACCGGGTGGAGGAGCGGCGGCCGGAGGGGCGGCCCGCCCCGGGCGAGCCGGTGCCGTGGCGGCAGGCGGACGTGCGCACCGCCCGGGACCGTCTCGGCTGGCGGACACAGGTGCCGCTGGAGGAGTCGCTCGGGGACGTCTGGCTGGAGACGGCCTGTCGGGTCTGAGTCCGGCGCGAGACGGCTGCGGGCCCGTGTCCACGGGCCCGCAGCCGTCTCCGGGGCCCGTCGGGCGGTTCCACGATCCGGCGCGGCCCGTCTCGCCCATCGGACGGGCTGTCTCGGAATACCGGAGGGGCGTGACACTGTTGGCCTAGAGAGCCACCCCAGTGGCGGTGCAACAACCCCGTCCGAGGCCGGCCCTGGCCACCTGAACAAGAGACCCATCGGAGTCCCCGTGTCGTTGCCACCCCTGGTCGAGCCGGCTGACGAGCTCACCGTTGACGAGGTCCGCAGGTACTCCCGCCACCTGATCATCCCGGACGTCGGGATGGCCGGGCAGAAGCGGCTGAAGAACGCCAAGGTGCTGTGCGTCGGTGCCGGTGGCCTGGGTTCGCCCGCGCTGATGTACCTGGCCGCGGCCGGTGTCGGCACGCTGGGCATCGTCGAGTTCGACGTGGTCGACGAGTCCAACCTGCAGCGTCAGATCATCCACGGCCAGGCCGACATCGGCCGTTCCAAGGCGGAGTCCGCGCGGGACTCGGTCAAGGAGATCAACCCCTACGTCGACGTGGTGCTGCACGAGGAGCGCCTCGACAACTCCAACGTGCTGGAGATCTTCGCCGGCTACGACCTGATCGTGGACGGCACCGACAACTTCGCCACCCGCTACCTGGTGAACGACGCCGCGGTGCTGCTCGGCAAGCCGTACGTGTGGGGCTCGATCTACCGCTTCGACGGCCAGGCGAGCGTGTTCTGGGCCGAGCACGGCCCGTGCTACCGCTGCCTCTACCCGGAGGCCCCGCCGCCGGGCATGGTCCCGTCCTGCGCCGAGGGCGGCGTGCTGGGCGTGCTGTGCGCGTCCATCGGCTCGATCCAGGTGAACGAGGCGATCAAGCTGCTGGCCGGCATCGGGGACCCGCTGGTCGGCCGGCTGATGATCTACGACGCCCTGGAGATGAACTACCGCCAGGTGAAGGTCCGCAAGGACCCGGACTGCGCCGTCTGCGGCGAGAACCCGACGGTCACCGAACTGATCGACTACGAGGCCTTCTGCGGCGTCGTGTCGGAGGAGGCCCAGGCCGCCGCCGCCGGTTCGACGATCACCTCGAAGCAGCTCAAGCAGTGGCAGGACGACGAGGAGGACATCTACCTCATCGACGTCCGCGAGCCCGGTGAGTACGAGATCGTCAGCATCCCCGGCGCGGTGCTGATCCCGAAGAACGAGTTCCTCATGGGCGACGCCCTGGAGAAGCTGCCGCAGGACCGGAAGATCGTGCTGCACTGCAAGTCGGGCGTGCGCTCGGCCGAGGTGCTGGCCGTGGTCAAGGCCGCGGGCTTCGCCAACGCCGTCCACCTGGGCGGCGGCGTGCTCGGCTGGGTGAACCAGATCGAGCCGCACAAGCCGGTCTACTAGGCCGACGTACGCGGAAGGGGCCCGCCGGGTGGCGGGCCCCTTCCGCGTATCCGCGGGTCCGTCAGAGCGCCTGCTTGCGCTGGAGCACGTTGTAGGCGATCCAGCCCGGCAGCACCGGCAGCCAGAAGGTCAGCGCCCGGTAGAGGAACACCGCCGGGGTGGCGACCGCGGGGGAGACGTCCGCGACGGTCAGGGCGCCGATCAGGGCGACCTCGACCGGGCCGATGCCGCCCGGGGTGGGGATCGCCGAGCCGGCCGCGTTGGCGGTCAGGAAGACCACCGCCACGGCCGAGAAGCTGATGTCCCCGCCGAAGGCCTGCACCGAGAAGTCCAGGCAGGCGGTGAAGGAGAGGGTCAGCAGCAGGATGCCGCCGAAGCCGGTGACCAGCTTGCTGGGCGTCTGCATCAGGTCGAGCATGCGCGGCACCACGCCGAAGAACAGCGAGCGCAGCCGGCCCAGCACGAAGCGGCGCAGCGGCGCGACCGCGGCCACCACCAGGGCGAGCACCGCGGCGGTGAGCACCCCGATGATCACCGCCCGGGAGGCGGAGAGGTCGCCGTTGGTCTGGCTGCCGGTGATCAGACCGAAGCTGAACAGCAGCAGCAGGTGCCCGGCCAGGCCCGCCAGTTGGGAGGCGCCGACCGAGGCGACCGCCTGGCCGGGCCGGATGCCGGCCTTCTGCAGGTAGCGGGTGTTGAGCGCGATGCCGCCGATCGCGGCCGGGGCGACCAGCTTCACGAAGGAGCCGGCCAGCTGGGCCGCGACGGTGCGCCGGAACGGCAGTTTCTCGGGCACGAAGCCGGTCAGGCTCATCGCCGCGGCGACGTAGCTGAACGCGGCCGCCAGCAGGGCCGCCGCGGCCCAGGCCCAGTTCATCTGGGAGAGCTTGAGCTGGGCCGGCTTGATGGTGGTCAGCGCCAGGTAGGCGGCGAAGGTGAGCGCGATCACCATGATCAGGCTCTTCGGCTTCAGCCGTTCCAGCTTGGCCGGCTCCATCGGCGCCTCGGGGGCGATCTGCAGGATCTGGCCGCGGATGCGGCTGAGCAGGTCCTCGCCGGCCGCCGCGATGTCCTCCTCGGCCTGCTGCTGGGTGCGCTCGCCGGCCGCGACCTGCTCCAGCGCCTTGGCCCGGGCGGCGGTCTTGCGCTCCTTGGTGAGCTTGGCGAGGTCGACCCGGGTGGAGCGGCTCATCCCGACCGGCTGCAGCAGCGGCAGCGCCTGGGCGACCCGGTCCGCGCCGAGCACCGCGTTGGCGGTGGCGACGGCCCGCTCGGGGCCGATCCGCAGCGCGAAGGTGGTGAGCAGCTGGGCGACGTCGATCCGCAGGGTCAGGTCGGTCGCGGCGATGTCGCCGCCGGACAGGTTGACCAGGCAGGCGGTCTTCCCGTCCACCACCAGCAGCGACTCCCCGGTCAGCCGGCGGTGGGCGATCCGGCGCTCGTGCAGGGCGGCCACCGACTGCCACAGCGAGGCCATCACCAGGTCGGTGACCTCCTCGTCGGCCAGCTCGTCGAGGGTGCGGCCCTCGACGTTCTCGTACACCAGGATCGCGGCGTCCGGGCCCAGCTCGGAGGTGGCCACCAGCTGCGGTGCCCGGGCGCCCGAGGCGGCCGCCGCGTACGCGATCAGGGCCTCCTGCTCCAGCGCCTGGCGCAGCGACTGGGGGCTGCGGCGCACCGCCACCGAGCGCAGCCGCAGGCGGCGCCAGCCCCGGTAGAAGAAGCCGGAGGCCTGCTGCTCGCGGTCGATGATGTGGACGTCCAGCGGCGGGCCGCCCTGCTGGGTGACGTAGTAGCGGCGGGTGCCGCCGGGGGCGTCCGGGGCGCGGTGGGCGCCGTCCGGGGTGAAGCCGACCTTGCGCAGGCCGATCATCAGGTGCTGGCCGGTGGGCCGGATGTTGGGGGAGCCGATCGCGTACAGCGTGCCGTAGGCGACGGACCAGCCGATCAGCACGGTGAGCATCAGCGACAGCGGGGTGGTGTAGCCGCCGAGCAGCTCGGTGACGCCGCTGAAGACCACCACCACCCACAGGGCCACCCGCCAGCGCGGACGGCTCGACATGCCGACGGCGGTCATGTAGGCGATCACCGGGGCGAGGTAGCCGTGCACCGGGTCGGTGAGGCTGCCGTTGCTGTCCAGCGGCAGCCGGGTCAGCGCCGTCCTGATGTGCTCGGAGGCGCCCTCGGCCACCCACCAGTCGATGCCCAGCGAGACGCCGTACGCGAGCACCGAGGCGAGCACCCCGTCGGCGACCCGCAGGCCGTCGCGTTTGATCAGCCGCTCGACAGCGAAGGCCAGCGGCACGGCGAGCACCGCGACGCTGGAGACCAGGCCGGTGATGGTGGACAGCACCGCGGAGAAGTGCGGCGCGTTGGTGGCGATGTCCTGCTCGATGCCGGTGGTGGTCGAGGTGGCGATGCCGGCCAGGACGAAGACCGCGACTATCCCGAAGACCCCGGCCAGGAAGCGGATCAGGTCGGACGGGCGGTGCGCCCGGGCGGCGAGCAGCGGCTCGTCGACATCCAGGTGCGGGGCGTCCTCCAGCGGGTCGTGGTGGTCGGCCCGCCGGACCGGCGGCGCCGGGGGCGGGACGACGGCCGGGACGGGCGGCCCGGCCGGGTCCGGGGACCCGACCGGTTCCGGGGACTCGGGGGACTGCGGGGGCGCGGGCGGCGACCCGGCGGACTTCTCGGGCGTGGGGGTCTTGATCGTCCGGTCCTTGATCAGGGAGACTTCCGGCGTCGGCCCGTGCGCGGGCCGCCCTTCGGGCTCGTCACCGGGGGCCGCGGGCACGGCGGAGCCGGACTCGTCGGAGCCCCTGTCCACGCCCACGTCAGCCGTCCCGGTCATCTGGTCTTGTCCTCGTATCACCACTCACCGCCCCGAAGATGGTGGCATGCCCCGACCCCCCGTGCTGGACAGGGGGCGGATCGGGCGCGGCGGGTCGTTCGTACGGGGGCGCCGACGCGCCCCCGTGAGGAAGAATGCCGCAGGTGACGGACGTAACAGACGACGGCGTCCCGGACGCCCTGCCCCCGTTCGCCGAACTGGTGCTCGACCTGACCGAGCGGATTCCACCCGGCCGGGTGATGACCTACGGCGACGTCGCCGAGTACCTCGGCCAGGGCGGCCCCCGCCAGGTCGGCCGGGTGATGGCCCTGTACGGCGGCTCGGTGCCCTGGTGGCGGGTGATCCGCGCGGACGGCCGCCTGCTCCCCGGGCACGAGCACCGCGCCCTGGCCCACTACGGCGAGGAGGGCACCCCGCTGCGCGAACTCGCCGACCCGCCCCGGGTCGACCTCCGGCGGGCCCGCTGGGACGGGACGCGGACTTCGGCGAAACCGCCGCGCGGACGGGAATGACGGGGCAGGATCGTAGGCTCGATGCGGGCGGGCCCCACGGGCCCGCCCCCGCCGTTCCCTCCGCACCACCCAGGAAGACCGTCCGTGAGCTCCCCCTACCGGCTCGTGCGCAGCCCGCTCGTCCAGCCCGACCCGCCCGCGCTGGACGCCTACCAGCGCGCCGTGGTCGAGCACCCCGGCGGCCCGCTGCTCGTCCTCGCCGGCCCGGGCACGGGCAAGACCACCACCCTCGTCGAGGCCGTCGCCCGGCGGATCCAGGGCGGCACCGACCCCGAGCGGATCCTCGTCCTCACCTTCAGCCGCAAGGCCGCCGTGGAACTGCGCGACCGGATGTCCGGCCGGCTCGGCAGCACCGCCGCCGCCCCCCAGGCGACCACCTTCCACTCCTTCTGCTACGCCCTGCTGCGCGCCCACCAGGACCCGGAGGACTACGCCGAGCCGCTGCGGCTGCTCTCCGGCCCCGAACAGGACGTGATGGTCCGCGAACTGCTGGCCGGCGGCGCCGAGGACGCCCGCGACGGCCGCGGCCGGACCGCCTGGCCGCTCGACCTGCGGGCCTGCCTCACCACCCGCGGCTTCGCCGACGAAGTCCGCGCCGTCCTCGCCCGCAGCCGCGAACTCGGCCTCGGCGAGGCCGAACTCGAGCGCTTCGCCCAGGGCGTCCAGCGCCCCGACTGGGCCGCCGCCGCGCACTTCCTCGCCGACTACCTCGACGTGCTCGACCTGCGCGGCGTCCTCGACTACGCCGAACTCGTCCACCGCGCCGTCCTGCTCGCCGAACGCCCCGACACCGGCGGCGAACTGCGCCGGCGCTACGACGTCGTCTTCGTCGACGAGTACCAGGACACCGACCCCTCCCAGGTCCGGCTGCTGCGCCAACTGGCCGGCGGCGGACGCGACCTGGTCGCCGTCGGCGACCCCGACCAGTCGATCTACGCCTTCCGCGGCGCCGACATCAACGGCATCCTCGACTTCCCGCAGACCTTCCGCCGCCCCGACGGGACCCCCGCCGAGGTGAAGGTGCTGCGGGTCTCCCGCCGCTCCGGCGCCGTCCTGCTCGCCGCCTCCCGCGAACTCGCCCGCCGGATGCCGATGGGCCGGCTGCCCGCCGACAAACTCGCCCAGCACCGCGCCCTGCTGCCCTCCCGCGAGGGCGGCCGGGTCGAGGTGTACACCTACCCGACCCCCGGCGCCGAACTCGACTCGATCGCCGACCTGCTGCGCCGCGCCCACCTGGAGGACGGCGTGCCCTGGGGCGAGATGGCCGTGCTGGTCCGGGCCGGCGCCCGCTCCATCCCCGGCGTGCGGCGGGCCCTCGGCGCGGCCGGCGTCCCGCTGGAGATCGACGGCGACGACCTGCCGCTGCGCGAGGAACCCGCCGTCGCCCAACTGCTGCTCGGCCTGCGGGTCTGCGCCGAACAGGCCGCCCGGGACCGGCAGGGCGACCCGGACGCCCCCGACCCGCTCACCGTCGAACTGGCCCACGCCCTGCTCACCGGCCCGCTCGGCGGCCTCGACGGCGCCGACCTGCGCCGCCTCGGCCGGGCCCTGCGCGAGGAGGAGCGCGCCGCGCTGCGCGCCGACGGCAACCCCGCCGCCGCCCCGCGCCCGGCCGGCGAACTCGTCCGCGAGGCCCTCGCCGAACCCGAGCGCCTGATCGCCCTCGACCCGGCCACCGCCCGCCGCGCCCGCGACCTCGGCACCCTGCTGCGCAAGGTCCGCGAACTGCTGGCCGGCGGCTGCACCGCCGAGGACGCCCTGTGGGAGCTCTGGGACGGCAGCCGCCGCTGGCGCGAACGCCTGGAGCGGGCCGCCCTGCGCGGCGGCGCCGCCGGCCGCAACGCCGACCGCGACCTCGACGCGCTGTGCGCCCTGTTCGAGACCGCCGCCCGCGCCGAGGAACAGGTCACCGGCCACCGCAGCGCCCTCGACCTGCTCGCCGAACTCGAAGCCCAGGACATCGCCGCCGACACCCTCACCGTCCGCACCGTCCGCCCCGAGGCGGTACGGCTGATGACCGCCCACCGCTCCAAGGGCCTGGAATGGCGCCTGGTCGTCGTCGCCGGCGTCCAGGACGGCCTCTGGCCCGACCTGCGCCGCCGCGGCTCCCTGCTGGAGGCCGACCGGATCGGCCGCGACGGCCTCGCCGAACCGCTCTCCCCGGCCGCCCTGCTCGGCGAGGAGCGCCGACTGTTCTACGTCGCCGCGACCCGCGCCAAGGAACGGCTGATCGTCACCGCCGTCAAGGCCCCCGCCGACGACGGCGACGAGCCCTCCCGCTTCCTGCGCGAGCTCTACCGCGAGGACGTCGACCCCAGGACCGGCCGCGTCCTGCGCCGCACCCCGCCGGTCACCGTCGAGGACGTCACCCACCGCCCGCGCCGCCCGCTGTCGGTCGCCGCCCTGGTCGCCGAACTGCGCGCCGTCACCGTCGACCCCGCCCGCTCGCCCGAACTGCGCCGCGCCGCCGCCGAACGCCTCGCCGTCCTCGCCACCGCCGCCGACCAGGACGGGCTGCCGCTGGTGCCCGCCGCCCACCCCGACCGCTGGTGGGGCCTGGACGACCCCACCACCGCCCCCGAACCGCTGCGCGACGCCGACGCGCCCGTCCGGTTGTCCGGCAGCGGCCTCGAACAGCTGGAGAACTGCTCGCTCCAGTGGTTCCTCGACAAGGAGGTCAGGGCCCGGGCCCCCGGCACCGCCGCCCAGGGCTTCGGCAACGTCGTGCACGCCCTCGCCGACGAGGTCGGCTCCGGCCGCACCCCCGCCGACCTCGCCGTCCTGATGGCCCGCCTGGACACCGTCTGGGACGCCCTCGCCTTCGACGCCCCCTGGAAGTCCCAGCAGGAGAAGACCCAGGCCCGCACCGCCCTGGAGCGCTTCCTCAACTGGCACGTCCTGGAACGCGGCCGCGAGCTGGTCGCCACCGAACACGGCTTCGACGTCACCCTCGACGTCGGCGGCGTCTCGGTGCGCATCCGCGGCTCGATGGACCGGGTCGAGAAGGACCGCGCCGGCCGCGCCTACGTGGTCGACTTCAAGACCGGCAAGCAGATCCCCACCGACAAGTCGCTGCCCGAGCACAAGCAGCTCGCCGTCTACCAGCTCGCCGTCCGGGCCGGCGCCCTCAACGAACTGCCCGGCTTCACCGAACACCCGCCGGCCACCGGCGGCGCCGAACTCGTCCACCTGCGCGAGGCCGCCGCCAGGACCGACCAGGACGCCCCCAAGGTGCAGCGCCAGGAACCGCCCGAGGGCGAGCCGTGGATCGAGAACCTGCTCGCCGAGGCCGCCGGCCAGGTCCTCGCCGAACGCTTCGTCCCGCGCACCGGCGGCGGCTGCGACCGCTGCTCCTTCCGCCGCAGCTGCTCCGCCGTACGGGACGGCGCGCAGCTTCTTTGAGGTGCCCGCTCGCCTCCGGGCGCTCCGGTCCGGTGCCGACGGTCGGCGCTCCCTCGCTCCTGCGTCGCTCCCTCGCTCGCCCTCCTTGCCCGCCATCGGGCAGGAGGGGCCCACCCTTTCGGCACCGGCGCGCCCTTCGGCTCGGGGCACGGCCCGATCCGGGTTGTCCGCCGTTCCGGTTACGGTTGCGGGGTGACCGCCGTGCTCAGCCATCCCGACCAGCTCAAGGAGCTGCTGGGGATCCCGTTCAACCGGGAACAGATGGCGGCCATCGGCGCCCCGCTCGCCCCGGCCGTGATCGTGGCCGGCGCCGGCTCCGGCAAGACCACCGTGATGGCCGCCCGGGTGGTCTGGCTGGTCGGCTCCGGCGCCGTGCGGCCCGAGGAGGTGCTCGGCCTCACCTTCACCAACAAGGCCGCCGGCGAACTCGCCGAACGCGTCCGCACCGCCCTGCTCAGGGCCGGCGTGGCGGACCGGGACGGCGCCGAACCGCTCGGCGAGCCCGAGATCTCCACCTACCACGCCTTCGCCGGCCGCCTGCTCAAGGAGCACGGCCTGCGGATCGGCATCGAACCGGACGTGCGGCTGCTCGCCGACGCCACCCGCTTCCAGCTCGCCGCCAAGGTGCTGCGCACCGCCCGCGGCCCGTTCCCCGCCCTCACCGGCACCTTCGCCAACCTGGTCGCCGACCTCACCGCGCTGGACGGCGAACTCGCCGAGCACCTGGTCGAGCCCGCCGCCCTGCGCGCCCACGACGAGGACCTGCTCGACACCCTCGCCACCGTGAAACTCACCAACGACGACCTGCGGGCCGTCCCGGTCACCGCCCGTGCCCGGCTGGAACTGCTACGTCTGGTCGAGGAGTACCGCCGCCGCAAGCAGGCCGCCGGGCTGATGGACTTCGGCGACCAGATAGCGGCCGCCGCCCGCCTCGCCCAGCAGCGCCCCGAGGTCGGCGAACTGCTGCGCGGCCAGTACCGGGTCGTCCTGCTGGACGAGTACCAGGACACCTCGGTCGCCCAGCGCCTGATGCTCGCCGGCCTGTTCGGGGCCGGCCCGGACGGCCGCGGCACCGGCCACCCGGTGACCGCCGTCGGCGACCCCTGCCAGGCCATCTACGGCTGGCGCGGCGCCTCCGTCGCCAACCTCGACGACTTCCCCCGGCACTTCCCCGGGGCCGACGGCCGTCCCGCCGACCGCTACGCGCTCAGCGAGAACCGCCGCAGCGGCGGCCGGCTGCTCGCCTTCGCCAACGAGCTCGCCGCCCCGCTGCGCGCCGCGCACGAGGGCGTCGAGGCGCTGCGCCCGGCCCCGGGGGCCGAACTCGACGGCTACGTGCGCGCCGCGCTGCTGCCCACCCACGCCGAGGAGGTCGACTGGCTCGCCGACTCGATCGCCCACCTGGTGCGCACCGGCACCGCGCCGGGCCGGATCGCGGTGCTGTGCCGGGGCGGCGGGGCCTTCCCGGACATCCACGCCGCGCTGGTCGCCCGCGAGGTGCCGGTCGAGGTGGTGGGCCTCGGCGGGCTGCTGCAACTGCCCGAGGTCGCCGACCTGGTGGCGGTCTGCGAGGTGCTCCAGGACCCGACCGCCAACGCCGCCCTGGTCCGGCTGCTGATCGGCCCGCGCTGGCGGATCGGCCCGCGCGACCTCGCCCTGCTCGGCCGCCGCGCCGCCGACCTGGTGCGCACCGAGCGCCCCGAGGGCGTGGAGGCGCTGGCCGCGGCCGTCGCCGAGGCCGACCCGACCGAGGTGGTCTCGCTGGCCGACGCGGTGGAGACCTTCCTGGAGGCCGACCAGCCGGACGACCTGCCGTTCTCCGCCGAGGCCCGGGTGCGCTTCGCCCGGCTCGCCGCCGAACTGCGCGAGCTGCGCCGCTCGCTCGCCGACCCGCTGATGGACGTGCTGCACCGGGTGCTGACCGTCACCGGTCTGGAGGTCGAACTCGCCGCCTCCCCGCAGGCGCTGGCCGCCCGCCGCCGGGAGACCCTGCACGCCTTCCTGGACGTCGCCGCCTCCTTCGCCGACCTGGACGGCGACCCGGGCCTGGCCGCCTTCCTCGGGTTCCTGCGCGCCGCCCAGGAGTACGAGCGCGGCCTGGACAGCAGCCTGCCCGGCGGCGAGGACACCGTGAAGGTGCTCACCGCCCACAAGTCCAAGGGCCTGGAATGGGACGTGGTGGCCGTCCCCGGCCTGGTCAAGGGCGCTTTCCCGTCCGGTACCGCGCGCGAGCGCTGGACCAGCACCAAGCGGGTCCTGCCGCACGCCCTGCGCGGTGACGCCGCCACCCTGCCCGACGTCCGGGGCGGCTGGAACGCCAAGTCGATGTCCGCGTTCCGCAAGGAGCTGGCCGAGCACTCCGGCACCGAGGAACTGCGGCTGGGCTACGTCGCGTTCACCCGCCCGCGGTCGCTGCTGCTGGCCTCCGGGCACTGGTGGGGGCCGAGCCAGCGGACCGTCCGCGGCCCCTCGGCCTTCCTGGAGCAGCTGCGCGACCACTGCGGGCAGCCCGGCGCGGGCGAGGTCGAGCACTGGGCCGAGCAGCCCGGGAAGGGCGCCGAGAACCCGGCGCTGGCCGCCGCCGTCGAACGCCCCTGGCCGCTGCCGCTGGACCCGGCCGCCCAGCACGCCCGCCGCCGGGTCGCCGAGGTGGTGCGCGCCCGGCAGGCCGGCGCCCCCGCCGCCGAACCGGAACCCCTGGCCGCCGAGGACCAGCGCCAGGTCGCCTCCTGGGACCGCGACCTGACCGCGCTGCTGGGCGAGTTGGAGCGCTCCCGGCGCACCGCCCGCGAGGTGCCGCTGCCGCCCGCGCTGTCGGCCACCCAACTGCTGCGGCTGGCCGCCGATCCGGACGGCTTCGCGCACGACCTGGCCCGCCCGATGCCGCGCCCCCCGCAGCCCGCCGCCCGGCGCGGCACCCGCTTCCACGCCTGGGTGCAGTCCCGGATCGAGCCGCTGCTACTGGTCGAACCCGGCGCGCTGCCCGGCGCCGACGACGACGGCATCGAGGACGAGCAGGACCTGGAGCGGCTCAAGGAGGCGTTCCTGCGCACCCCGTACGCCCGGCGCCGGCCGTACCGGGTGGAGGCGCCGTTCCACCTGGTGCTGGCGGGGCGGGTGGTGCGCGGCCGGATCGACGCGGTCTACCGGGAAGATGACGGGGTGTCGGAATCCGGTGGTGCGTCACGCTACGAAGTGGTGGACTGGAAGACCCACCGGGAGGAGACCGCCGACCCGCTCCAGCTCGCGGTCTACCGATTGGCCTGGGCCGAGCAGGCGGGCGTTGATCCCGAGCAGGTCACGGCGTCGTTCCTGTACGTCCGCAGTGGCCGGATCGTGCGCCCGGAAGGACTTCCCGGCCGAAAAGAGTTGGAACGGCTCCTGATCGGGAACAGTGACTAATGAGTCACCCAGAGCACCCAAGTCATCGCGCCGACGCCCGAAACCTGTGCGTCGTGCACGTTTCGCGCCTATTGTGGGGTCGGTAACCGGTCAACCCCCGTGCTCCGGCCGCCAGCGAGGCCCGCATTCCCTAACCCTCAGTCATCGCCGCAGGTGCCCACGGCACCGGCGTCTTCTGCTGGAGAGACCGACGTTGAGCGCGACCGGATGGATCAGAGAGCGGTTCACCGGGCCGAACCCGGGACGACCCGCTCCGGGCACGACCGGCACCTGGCCGAGGACGGCGCTCGCGCTGCCCTTCATCGGCATGGTGCTGATCGTCGCCCTCGACTACCTCAGCGGCACCGAGGTGACGGTCGAACCCGCCCTCACCGCCGTACCCGCGCTGGCCGCCGTGGTCAGCCGCCGCACCTGGTACCCGCTCGCCATCGGACTGGGCACCGAGGCGGCGGCCTTCCTGATGGCCATCCGCAGCGACGCCCTCGGCGAGTCCGTGCACGCCGCCAGCGTCATCGCGATCCTGCTGGTCGCCACGATCGGCTGGGTCAGCGCCACCCTGCGGCTGCGCCAGGAACGCGCCCTGGCCGACGCCCAACTGGTCGCCTCGATCGCCCGGCGGGTGCTGCTGCGGCCCGTCCCCGAACGGGTCGGCAGCGTGCGCGCCGCCGTCCACTACGAGGCGGCCGCCGCCCACGCCCGGATCGGCGGCGACCTGTACGAGGTCGTCAACACCCGGCACGGCGTCCGGGCCGTGGTCGGCGACGTGCGCGGCAAGGGCCTCGGCGCGGTCGAGACCGCCGCCGCCGTCCTCGGCGCCTTCCGCGAGGCCGCCCACCAGGAGCCCGCCCTCGACCGGGTGGCCGGCTGGCTGGCCGTCAGCCTCGACCGCGCCCTGCACGAGAACGACCACCCGGGCGTGGAGGAGGAGTTCGTCACCCTGGTCCTGATCGGGGTCGGACCGGACGGCACCGCCGAACTCGTCAACTGCGGCCACCCGGCGCCCCTGCTGCTCCGCGGCGGCGCCGTCCACCCGCTCGAACTCGCCGAGACCGTACCGCCGTTGGGCGTCCTCGACCCGGCCGACGTCCGCCCCCCGGTGCACCGGGTGCCGCTGCACGGCGGCGACCGGGTGCTGCTGTTCACCGACGGGGTGATCGAGGCCCGCGACCGGGCCGGCGCCTTCTACCCGCTCGCCGAGCGCTTCCCGCGCTGCGCCGACGGCCGCCCCGCCGACGTCCTCCAGCGCCTGCACGAGGACGTGGTGCGGCACGTCGGCCGCCAACTCGGCGACGACGCCGCGATGCTGCTCCTGCAGTACGACCCGACCCCGCCCGCCATCGCCCATCTGCCGCAGCAGATCGGCATCCTGACGAACCGTTGAGCGCCCGCTGACCGGCCGGGCCCGTCCGACGGGCCCCGGCGGGTCGGCGGCTAGAGCGAGACCCGGACCAGCAGCGGCCGGTGGTCCGACACCCCGGCGTGCGGCGCCGCCGCCGGACCCACCGCCGCGCGCGGCACCCCCACCGCCAGCACGTGGTCGAACTGCACCGCCGGCCGGTGCGCGGGGTAGGTCGGCGTGCGCGCCAGGTCGTACCAGCCCTGCAGCCGCGCCCGCGGCTCCCGCACCCGCCGCCGGCGCGGCTCCGCCAGCACCGGCCGGGCCCGCCGGGCCGCCCGCAGCTCCCGCACCCGCGCCCGCGGCGCGGTGCGCTCCAGCGCCGTCGCCCCGCCGAGCACCGTGCGCGGCACCGCGCCGATCAGGTTGAAGTCCCCCAGCACCAGGTACGGCTGCGGCAGGTCGGCGATCCACCGCCGGATCCCGGCCAGCTGCGCCATGTTCCAGCCCGGCACGAAGGACAGGTGCGCGGCCACCACGGTGAACGGCCCGCGCTCGCCCTCCAGTACCGCCGCCAGTGCCGCCCGGGGCTCGTCCGGCACGGGAGTCAGCCCGCGCCGCCCGGCCACCCGCAGCGGCAGCCCGAACGGCGCCGGGGCGAACCGCCGGGCCCGCCAGTGCCGCACCGGCAGCCGGGTCAGCAGCGCCGTCCCGTACGAGGGCGGGGCGCCGTCGCCCAGCTCGGCCGGCCCGTACACCCGCAGACCGCTCGGCCCGGCCGGCTCCGGCAGCCAGCCCGCCACCGGCGCGGGGCGCCCGTGCAGCGCGGCGGCGAAGCGCCAGTCGCCGGCGCCCATCGCGGCGGCGGCCACCGCCGCCTGGTCCGTGCCCCCGGAGCGCGGCTGGTGCCGGTCCACCTCCTGGAGGGCCAGCACATCGGCGTCCAGCGCGGCCACCGCCTCGGCCAACGGGGCGCCCGGGTCCGCCGGGTAGGGCAGCGGCGCACCGTCCGGGCCGAGCGGCTGGCCGTGCAACAGGTTGAAGGTGGCGATGCGCAACTGGCTCACACCGCACGACGGTACCGGAGGGCGCGCGGCTTGAGGCCGCAGGGCATACCGGGTATACATACTGAGTATGTCCATCCGCCACGGTCTGCTCGCCCTGCTCGATCAGGGCCCCCGCTACGGCTACCAGCTGCGCACCGAGTTCGAGGCGCGCACCGGCGCCACCTGGCCGCTCAACGTCGGGCAGGTCTACACCACGCTGTCCCGACTCGAGCGCGACGGCCTGGTCGAGGCCGCCGGCGAGGACGAGGAGGGCCACCAGTTCTACGCCGTCACCGACGCCGGCCGCGCCGAACTGCGGGCCTGGTTCGACACCCCGGTGCCCCGGACCAACCCCCCGCGCGACGAACTCGCGATCAAGCTCGCCATGGCGGTGACCGTCCCGGGCGTGGACGTCTCCGCCGTCGTCCAGGGCCAGCGCCGGCACAGCATCAAGGCCCTCCAGGACTACACCCGGCTCAAGGGCCGCGCGCTCGCCGGCGAGACCAGACCCGGCACGGCGCCCTCGGAGAGCAACGAACTCGCCTGGCTGCTCGTCCTCGACCAACTGATCTTCCAGACCGAGGCCGAGATCCGCTGGCTCGACCACTGCGAGACCCGACTCGCCCAACAGGCCGAACTCCAGCAGGCCCGCGCCGCCGAGGCGGCCCGCGACGGCGCCGCGAAACCCAAGCGGCTCGGCCGCCGCAGCCACGCCTAGGCCGCGCCGCCCACCGGCCGCCGCACCGGCCGCGCCCGGTCACCCGACACCGGCCGCCGCCACCGCCGTGCCCGGCCACCCGAAACCACCACCCGTCGCCGCAGTCGCGCCCGACCTGCCGGACCACCGGCGGGCGCCGCGGCGCCGCACCCGTACCCAGCACTGAGGGGGGAACCGTGTCCCACACCCAACAGCCCCGGCAGACACCGGTGTTGCACCTGGAGAACGTCACCCGCGTCCACGGCCAGGGCGCCGCCGAGGTCCAGGCCCTGCGCGGCGTCGACCTCAAGGTCCACCCCGGCGAGTTCGTCGCCGTCATGGGCCCCTCCGGCTCCGGCAAGTCGACCCTGCTCACCCTCGCCGGCGGCCTCGACAGCCCCAGCACCGGACAGGTCCTGGTCGAGGGCGTCGCCCTCGGCGGACTCACCCGCAAGAAGCTCGCCCAGGTGCGCCGCCGCTCCGTCGGCTACGTCTTCCAGGACTACAACCTGATACCGGCCCTCACCGCGGCCGAGAACATCTCGCTGCCCCGCGAACTCGACGGCCTGTCCGCCCGCGCGGCCCGCCGCGAGGCCCTCGCCGCCCTGGAGGAGCTCGGCATCCCCGAACTCGCCGACCGCTTCCCCGACGACATGTCCGGCGGCCAGCAGCAGCGCGTCGCCATCGCCCGCGCCCTGATCGGCGAACGCCGTCTCGTCCTCGCCGACGAACCCACCGGCGCCCTCGACTCCACCACCGGCGAGGCCGTCCTCGCCGTCCTGCGCGCCCGCTGCGACGCCGGCGCCGCCGCCATGATGGTCACCCACGAAGCCCGGCACGCCGCCTGGGCCGACCGCGTGGTCTTCCTGCGCGACGGCCGGATGGTCGACGAGTCCGTCAGCCAGGACGCCGCCAGCCTGCTCGTCACCGCCGCCACCAACAGCGCGAAGGTGGACGAGTGAAGCTCAGCGCCTGGCGGGTCGCCCTGCGCATCGCCCGCCGTGACGCCCTGCGCGCCAAGGGCCGCAGCGCCCTGGTCGTCGCGATGGTCGCCCTGCCCGTCCTCGGCGTCACCGGCGCCGACGTGTTCTACCGCAGCTCCACCCTCGAACCCGCCGAACAGGTCGTCCGGATCATGGGCCGGGCCGACGCCGAGATCAACCTGAGCGACCGCGGCGCCACCGTCAAGCAGGCGCCCAACCCCGACGACGGCTCGATGTCCGAGAACCCCAAGTACGCGACCAAGGACGGCGCGGCCCCCGTCTACAACCCCGCCCAGCAGCGCTCCCTCGACACCGAACCGCTCAAGCTGCTCCAAGAGGTGCTCCCGGCCGGCAGCACCCTGGTGCCCGAGTACACCGGCCCCAGCACCGCGGCCAGCAGCGCCGAGGGCCTGCTCGCCACCCAGACCAGCGAAGCCGACCTGAACGACCCGATCTGGAACGGCCGGATCCAGCTGGTCCAGGGCCGCGCGCCCGCCGACGACCACGAGATCGCCGCCACCCGCGAGTTCCTCAACCGCTCCGGCCTCAAGCTCGGCGACCGCACCAGCGTGCGCGGACTGGAGTCCACCCCCTTCACCATCACCGCCGCCGTCGAGTTCCCCGGCGAGCTCAAGGCCACCCAACTCATCGCCCGGCCCGGTGCCCTGGTCGCACCGCTGGCCGGCCGGCCGGCCGCCCCGGACCAGGGCCGCAGCCCCGGCGCCGACACCGCCGCCAAGCCCTCCCAGGGCCCCGACGACGCCACCCGCTGGCTGGTCAAGCTCCCGGCCGGCGCCACCATCGACTGGGCCAAGGTCACCGAGTTCAACAGCTACGGCTACAGCGTCGCCTCCCGCGCCGTCCTGCTCGACCCGCCCGCCCGCGCCGACGTCCCCTTCTACGTCGACCTGGACAAGCGCCGCGGCGGCTCCGGCACCGCCTTCCTCGACCGCACCTCCGTCGTCATCCTGGCCACCGTCGCCGGCATGGCCCTGCTGGAGATCGTGCTGCTCGCGGGCCCCGCCTTCGCCGTCGGGGCCCGGCGCTCCCGGCGGCAGCTCGGCCTGCTCGCCGCGGCCGGTGGTGACCGCGCGAACGTCCGCGCCGTCGTCCTCGGCGGCGGAATCGTCCTCGGCCTCACCGGCGCCGCCATCGGCCTCGCCCTCGGCGTCGGCCTGGTCGCCCTGCTGCGCACCCAGGCCGAGGAGTACGCCGGCGTGCGCTTCGGCCACTTCAACCTCCAGCCGCTCGACCTGCTCGGCGTGCTCCTGGTCGGCCTGGTCACCGGGCTGCTCGCCGCCGTCGTCCCCGCCGTCCAGGCCTCCCGCCAGGACGTCGTCTCCGCGCTCACCGGCCGCGACACGCTCAAGCCCCCGAGCCGCAAGCTCGCCCTGCTCGGCCTGCTGATGCTCGCCGCCGGAACGGCCCTCGCCCTGGTCGGCGCGACCAGCGGCTTCGCCAGCCGCAGCCTCGCCGTCCTCGGCGGCTCCGCCCTCGCCGAACTCGGCATGGTCGCCCTCACCCCGTACCTGGTCGGCCTGTTCGGCAAGCTCGGCCGCTGGCTCTCGCTCGGCCCCCGGCTCGCCCTGCGCGACTCCGTCCGCCACCGCGGCCGCACCGCACCCGCCGTCGCCGCCGTCATGGCCGCCGTCGCCGGCTCCGTCGCGGTCAGCATCTACCTCGCCAGCTACGACGACCAGCAGAGCCGCGAGTACGTCGCGGCCGGCCCCGCCGGCGCCGTGCTGCTCGGCGGCTGGGTGAGCGACAACGACGTCAAACTGCTGCCCCAGCTGCGCGACACCGTCGAACACACCGTGCCCGACCTCGGCCCGCGCGCCGACGTCGCCCGGGTCACCTACAAGGGCGACTGCACGGGCGGCCGGCTCTGCGGCTACATCCGGCTCGAGCCTCCCAAGGAACTGCGCTGCCCCGTCCTCGACTACGACGAATCGCGCTCGCAGGACGAGATCAGCCGGATCATGAGGACCGACGCGCGCTGCCAGGTCAACGAACGCGCCGGCAACCACTACGGCAGCCTCACGGCCGGCGACGCCACCCTGCTGCACAACCTCTTCGGCGTCACCGACCCGGCCGCCGGCAAGGCCCTCGCGGCCGGCAAGGCCGTCGTCTTCGACCCGCGGTACGTCAAGGACGGCAAGCTCGTCATCGAGACCACCGAGCCGATCGACTACAGCGCGCCCAGCAGCACCAGGGGCAAGACGGTGCGCACCGAGCACCTCGTCGACGCCGTCCTCGCGACCGCCTCCGTCCCGGCCCACGGCCAGGCCGTGCTCAGCCCGGAGACCGCCACCCGGCTCGGCTTCGGCAGCACCCCGACCGGCTCGGTCTGGCTGCCCGCCGCCGCGCCCTCCGACGGCGCCGAACAGAAGGCCACCGGCGCGCTGTCCAAGGTCAGCGAGCAGATCGGTTTCTCGGTCGAGCGCGGCTACCAGTCCCGGGCCGGCCTGATCGGCCTCGGCCTGAACGGCTTCGCCGCCCTGGTCGCCCTCGGCGCGGCCGGCATCGCCACCGGACTGGCCGCCGCCGACTCCCAGCGCGACCTGACCACCCTCGCCGCGGTCGGCGCCGAACCGCGCATCCGGCGCTCGCTGTCCGGCTTCCAGTGCGGGGTGATCGCCGCCATGGGGACCCTGCTCGGGACCGTCTGCGGCATCCTGCCGGCGGTGGCCCTGCGCAAGGTCCAGGGCCAGGCGAGCACCTTCGCCGGGATGAGCGCCCAGGAGATCGCCGACAAGTCGTCGGTGGTCTTCCCCTGGCCCACCGTCGCCGCCACCGTCGTGGTGCTGCCGCTGGTCGCGGCGGGCCTGGCCGCGGTCCTCACCCGCTCGCGGATCTCGCTGCTGCGCCGCAGCGGCTGAGGCAGGGGCGGGGGCCCGGGCGTCGGTCCGCGTCGTCCGTCGGTCGCCCCGGTCCGCCGGTCACCCCCGTCCGCCGGTCACCCCCGTCCGCCGTCTCCCCGGCGGCGGGGGCGGCGGAGGCCGGTGAGGTGGCGGGGGCCGGTGAGGTGACGGAGGCCGGCGGGGTTCGGCGGGGTGACGGAGGTTACAGCCCCGACCGCGTCCGCCACCCCGAGGGCCGGGGCGGGCACCCGCGCGGGCGAACTACAGTCGTCGGTATGACGAAAACCCCGGACAGCGCCGTCCGCTCCTTCATCGACCGGCACCAGGCCTCCTTCCTCGCCGACCTCGGCGAGTGGCTGGCCATCCCCTCGGTCTCCGCCGACCCGGCGCGGGCCGGCGACGTCCGCCGCTCCGCGGACTGGCTGGCCGCCAAGCTGCGCGACACCGGCTTCCCGGTGGCCGAGGTGTGGGAGACCGACGGGCTGCCGGCGGTGTTCGCCGAGTGGCCGTCCGGGGACCCGTCCGCGCCGACCGTCCTGGTCTACGGGCACCACGACGTGCAGCCCGCCGCGAAGGAGGACGGCTGGGACACCGAGCCGTTCACCCCGACCGTGGTCGACGGCCGGCTGTACGCGCGCGGCGCGGCCGACGACAAGGGCCAGGTGTTCTTCCACACCCTCGGTGTGCGCGCCCACCTGGCCGCCACCGGCCGCACCGCCCCGGCCGTCAACCTCAAGCTGCTGGTCGAGGGCGAGGAGGAGTCCGGCTCGCCGCACTTCGCCGACCTGGTCCGGCGCGAGGCCGTCCGGCTGGCCGCCGACGTGGTCGTCATCTCCGACACCGGCATGTGGTCCGAGACCACGCCGACCGTGTGCACCGGCATGCGCGGCCTCGCCGACGCCCAGCTCGACCTCTACGGGCCGGACACCGACATCCACTCCGGCTCCTTCGGCGGCGCCGTCCCCAACCCGGCCCAGGTCGCGGCCGAGCTGGCCGCCGCCCTGCACGACGCCGACCGCCGGGTCGCCGTCCCGGGCTTCTACGACGGGGTCGTGGAGCTCACCGAGCGCGAGCGCGCGCTCTTCGCCGCGCTGCCCTTCGACGAGGCGCAGTGGCTGCGCGTCGCCAAGTCGTCCGGCACCCGCGGCGAGGCCGGGTACTCCACCCTGGAGCGGGTCTGGGCCCGCCCGACCGCCGAGGTCAACGGCATCTGGGGCGGCTACACCGGCCCCGGCGGCAAGACCATCGTGCCGTCCTCGGCGCACCTCAAGCTGTCCTTCCGGCTGGTCGCCGGGCAGGAGGTGGAGAAGGTCCGCGAGGCGGTCCGGGCCTGGATCGCCGAGCAGGTCCCCGAGGGCATCCGGTACGAGCTGGTCTTCCCCGGCGCGACCCGGCCCTGCCTGACCCCGCTGGACCACCCGGCGCTGCAGGCCACCGTGCGCGCGATGGGCCGGGCCTTCGAGCAGGAGATCCTGTTCACCCGCGAGGGCGGCTCCGGCCCCGCGGCCGACCTCCAGGACGTGCTCGGCGCGCCGGTGCTGTTCCTGGGCATCTCGGTGCCCTCGGACGGCTGGCACTCGGTCAACGAGAAGGTCGAGCTGGACCTGCTGGCCAAGGGCGTCGAGACCGCCGCCTACCTGTGGGGCGACCTGGCCGAGAACTTCCGGCCCGGCGCGTGAGCCCGTGCCGGAGCGCGTTTTCGCACCACGGCAGTCAGATCACTCATCCGGATGATTCACCACATGGGGATGGAACGAAGTGAGCACCGTGCCTGAGACCGAGCGCCCGCAGGCCCTGGCCCTCGCCAGGGCCGGGGTGGACCGGGCGGCCGAGCACCGGTTCGACGAGCCCTGGCTGGCGGCCGCCTGGAGCCACCCCACCACCCGGGTGCTGCCGATCGCCGGCGGCGAGGCCTTCGTCGTCGACACCGCCGAGGGCACCGAACTCGTCCTGCTGCCCTCCTTCGAGGCGCCGCAGACCGGGGACCGCTACTTCCTCGGCACCGACCAGGACGGCGTCTCCTACTTCGCGCTGGCCGGCGAGAGCCTGCCCGGCCGACTGGACGGCGACGCCCGTCCGGCCGGGCTGCGGGAGGTCGGCGCGCTGCTGTCGGACCGCGACGCCGGGCTGCTGGTGCACGCCGTCGCCCTGGAGCACTGGCACCGGCTGCACAGCTTCTGCTCGCGCTGCGGCCACCCGACCGAGAAGGCCGGCGCCGGGCACGTGCGGCGCTGCACCTCCTGTGCGGCCGAGCACTACCCGCGCACCGACCCGGCGGTGATCATGGTGATCACCGACGAGCAGGACCGCTGCCTGCTCGGCCGCCAGGCGCTCTGGCCGGAGGGCCGCTGGTCCACGCTGGCCGGCTTCGTCGAGCCGGGGGAGTCGATCGAACAGGCGGTCGCCCGCGAGGTGCAGGAGGAGGCGGGGGTGCGGGTCGGCGAGGTCCGCTACGTCGCCAGCCAGCCCTGGCCGTTCCCGTCCAGCCTGATGCTCGGCTTCACCGGCAAGGCGGTGCCCGGCGGCACCGAGATCACCGTGGACGGCGAGGAGCTGGCCGAGGCGCGCTGGTTCTCCCGCGAGGAGCTGCGGGCCGGGATGGAGGCGGGCGAGATCCTGCCGCCCTCCGGCATCTCGATCGCCCGCCACCTGGTCGAACTCTGGTACGGCGAACCGCTGCCGTCGGCGGCGCGCTGGTAATCCTGTACGAATTCCGGGTGCGATCCCGGCGGTAGAGGGGCGCGTGGTTTATACCGCGCGCCCCCGAATTCCTTTCCACGCCCTTCCCGAATCCCTCACGACCGGCTGTTCGTGACCGGACGGGCCAGTTCTGCTACCGCAGCGCACCCCGACGCCCCCACCGTCGACCCGCCCGGACGACATTGCCGGAAACGGCTGAAACCGTGTCACCGTGCTCGCTACATTCACTCGGGTGACAATCCCCCGGGGCACCGCCCAATCCCCCAAATACCAGCGCCTCGCCGCCGACCTGCGCCGCCGGATCGCCGAGGGCGAGTTCACCGCCGACGCCGCCCTGCCGGTCGAGAGCGAACTGGAGCGCCAGTACGGCGTCGCCCGCAACACCGTCCGGCTCGCCGTCGACGTCCTGGTCAACGAGGGCCGCCTGGTCCGCCTCCAGGGCAAGGGCACCTACCTGCGCGAACACCCCGTGCTCGACCACCGCGCCTACGGGCCCACCCTGCCCCCCGCGCCGCGCGACTGCCTCGCCGCGCCCTCCACCGTCTACCTCGGCGAAGCCGCCGACGCCGGGCGCGAACTCAGCACCGACTTCGAGATGATGATCGTCCGGGCCCGGGTCGACATCGCCGAACGCCTCGGACTGCGCCCCGGCGAGGCCATCGTCGTCCGCCGCCAGCTGCGCCTGCTCGACCGCGAGCCGTACTCCATCGAGGAGAGCCACTACCGGGCCGGACTCGCCGCCGGCACCCCGCTGATGGAACCCGACCCCGTCGACGGCGGCGACGAGGCCGTGCTCGCCACCCTCGGCCGCACCGAGGTCGGCGCCGTCGACCACCTCGTCGCCCGGATGCCCGGCCCCGAGGAGGCCCAGTGGTTCCAGGGCGGCCCGGGCGTGCCGCTGATGGTCCAGACCCGCGTCACCTACGACCGGCGCGGCCCCGTCCGGGTCATCGAGACCCGCTACTCCGCCGACCGCAGCCGGCTCGTCTACGGCATCGGCGACCTCGGCGCGCGCACCACCCTGCCCGCCCCCGCCGCCCCCGTCGACCCCGCCCGGGCCGACGCGCCGTGAGGCGCGCCGACCCGCCACCGCCGGGTCAGGCCGCCAGGGCCTTCTTGACCTGGATCAGGCTCGGGTTGGTCATCACGACCTGCTCGCCGCCGCCGACCGGCCGGACCAGCACCGTCGGCACCGTCTGGTTGCCGTTGTTCACCGACTCGACGAACTCCGCCGACGCCGGGTCCTCCTCGATGTTGATCTCGGTGTAGCCGATGCCCTCGCGGTCCAACTGGCTCTTGAGCCGGTTGCAGTAACCACACCAGGTCGTGCTGTACATCGTCACGGTGCCGGACATCGAGGGGGCTCCTTCGGAAGAGGGGGTTCGTACGTTCTCACAGGCGCAACGTCCACCGCGTGGCAGGCATTCCGGTGCTCCGGGCGCTCCGGAAACTCCGACTGCTCGGGCCCGACCGGCGGCGGCTGGCCGGTGTGCCGAGTGATCATCCTGCGATCGCACCGGGCCTGTGGACAACCCCGCCCCGGTTGTCCTCCCGGGCTGAGAGGATGGAACGCATGCAGGAAGACCTCTTGAGCGGCAGCCCGTACGACGGCCCCCACGGCTCCGCCTGGGCCGACCCCGGCACCGCCACCGGCCCCGACGCCGTGCTGGCCGGGCTCGACCCCGAACAGCGCGCCGTCGCCACCGCCCTGCACGGCCCGGTCTGCGTCCTCGCCGGCGCCGGCACCGGCAAGACCCGCGCCATCACCCACCGCATCGCCTACGGCGTGCGTAGCGGCGTCTACCAGCCGGCCCAGGTCCTCGCCGTCACCTTCACCGCCCGCGCCGCCGGCGAGATGCGCGGCCGACTGCGCCAGCTCGGCGCCGACGGCGTCCAGGCCCGCACCTTCCACGCCGCCGCCCTGCGCCAGCTCCAGTACTTCTGGCCGCGCGCCGTCGGCGGCCCCGTGCCCCAGCTGCTCGAACGCAAGGTCCAGCTCGTCGCCGAGGCCGCCGGCCGCTGCGGGCTGCGCGTCCAGCGCACCGAACTGCGCGACCTCACCGCCGAGATCGAATGGGCCAAGGTCACCCAGACCGCCCCCGAGGACTACCCCGCCGCCGTCGCCAAGTCCGGCCGCGAAGCCCCCCGGGACCCGGCCGAGACCGCCCAGGTCTACCGCGTCTACGAAGAGACCAAGACCCGCCGCGGCAACATCGACTTCGAGGACGTCCTGCTCCTCACCGCCGCCATCCTGGAGGACCGCCCGGACATCGCCGAGCAGGTCCGCAACCAGTACCGGCACTTCACCGTCGACGAGTACCAGGACGTCTCTCCGCTCCAGCAGCGCCTGCTCGACCAGTGGACCGGCCCCGGCGGCGGCGCCAGCCTCTGCGTCGTCGGCGACGCCAGCCAGACCATCTACTCCTTCACCGGCGCCACCCCCGACTACCTGCTCAACTTCCGCAGCCGCCACCCCCAGGCCACCGTCGTCAAGCTCGTCCGCGACTACCGCTCCACCCCCCAGGTGGTCCACCTCGCCAACGGACTCCTCGCCCAGGCCCGCGGCGAGGCCGCCCGCCACCGCCTCGAACTCGTCTCCCAGCGGGAGGCCGGCCCCGAACCGGTCTACACCGAGTACGAGGACGAACCCACCGAGGCCGAGACCACCGCCCGCCGGATCAAGGACCTCCTCGCCGCCGGCGTGCGCGCCAGCGAGATCGCCGTCCTGTTCCGCACCAACGGCCAGTCCGAGGTCTACGAACAGGCCCTCGCCGACGTCGGCGTCCCCTACCAGCTCAAGGGCGCCGAACGGTTCTTCGAACGCCCCGAGGTCCGCGACGCCGGCGTCCTGCTGCGCGGCGCCGCCCGTGCCGCCGACGACCCGCTCACCGCCGGCGCCCCCGACCTGGCCGGCCAGGTCCGCGCCGTCCTCGCCAGCCGCGGCTTCACCCCCGAACCCCCCGCCGGCTCCGGCGCCGTCCGGGACCGCTGGGAGTCCCTCGCCGCCCTCGTCCGGCTCGCCGAGGAGTTCGAGCGCACCCGCACCGCCGAAGGCCTCGGAACGGACCTCGCCGCCTACGTCGCCGAACTCGACGCCCGCGCCAACGCCCAGCACGCCCCCGCGGTCGAAGGCGTCACCCTCGCCTCCCTGCACGCCGCCAAGGGCCTCGAATGGGACGCCGTCTTCCTCGTCGGCCTCACCGAGGGCACCCTGCCGATCATCTACGCCAAGACCGACGAACAGGTCGAGGAGGAACGCCGCCTCCTCTACGTCGGCGTCACCCGCGCCCGCAAACACCTCAGCCTCTCCTGGGCCCTCTCCCGCTCCCCGGGCGGCCGCGCCTCCCGCAAGCCCAGCCGCTTCATGGACGGGCTGCGCCCCGGCTCCGCCGCCCCCGGCGCACGCACCGGCGCGCGGAACGGCCGGGGGAGCGTCGAGCCCGGCGAGCGCTCCGCCGCCCGACGGGTCCGCGGCCCGGTCAAGTGCCGGGTCTGCGACAAGCCGCTCACCGACGCCGTCGAACGCAAGCTGCGCCGCTGCGAGGGCTGCCCGTCCACGATGGACGAGGGGCTGTACGAACGCCTGCGCGAGTGGCGGGCCGGGCGGGCCAAGGAGCAGGGCGCCCCGGCCTACGTGGTGTTCACCGACGCGACCCTGATGGCGATCGCCGAGGACGTGCCCTCCTCCCGCCAGGAACTGGCCCTGATCTCCGGGGTCGGCGCCATGAAGCTGGACAAGTACGGGGCAGCCGTGCTCTCGTTGTGTGCGGGGGAGGAGCCCGAGGAGGATCCGGACGGCGTCGAGGACGACGGTCCGGTCGATCCGGCGTGAGCCGGCACGGGCGCGGTCCAGGGGACTGCTCGGGGGACTTCGCAACCGCTGCGCGGCGTCGCGCGGATCACGCCGTCGATGGCGTCGCGTGAACTCGCGTGAAAAATAGTTTGCGCGGCATACCGGGAGCGCAATAGCCTGCCGGAGCGGTCAAGGGGACGCGGTCGCACGGGGTGAAACCTGTGCTGATCCCCCTCGCCACACAGCTACACCGAGACAGACATCCGAACATTCGGAGCCAGGGGAACCAGGCTCCGCGAGACGCCGAGAGGAGGCGAAGACAGTGGGAAACATCATGATCACCAAAATGACTGGCCAGACCGTTGTCGCTGCCTCCCTGCGTGCCGCCCGTCTGCGGGCGCTCGCCGAGCTCGGTGGAACCGGTCTGGGTCTCGACGCCACCGGTGTCTCCGTCGCCTCCGTTGTCAGTGGTCTTGGACACACTGATCTGTGCCTCACGGGCGGCAGGAGTGTCGAAGGCACCGTTGTCGAGACCGGTCTGTCCCGTGGCTGGGCGCAGGTCGGCACGTCGCGTCCCGAGTGCGACGAGCGACCGCTCCAGGCACCGAAGTCAGTCGTAATGGCCGCCATGCATGGCGACTATGCGCAGGTCATCGGTGCCGGAAACGCCCAGAAGCAGAACAAGCAGCAGATCAACCAGGCCGTGGCCGCCTTTATCGGCGCCAAGGCCATCCGGATGCGGGCCTTCCGCGGGCCTGAACCCTGGAGAGAACGAACCTGAGCACGCCTCAGGTCGGCACCTCCAGGGCCGCGGAACCCGTCACACCGGGATCCGCGGCCCTTCTGTTTTGTCCGGTACGCAAGACCACCCAGGCCCTCCGGGGCCTCCGGCCCAGCACCACCAGTCCCCTGGGCCGGAACCACTGAGAAGACGAGGAAGACGCCCACAGTGTCCACGGTCATCACGCCGCCCATCCCGTCCGTACCGCCGACAAGCCAGATCACCAAGGCCGACCAGGCCGACCCTCCGGAGGTTCCGTTCATGCAGCTCAACTCGATCGAGCAGGCCGAGGCGCTTGGCCTTCCCATCCCCTGCCGCGCCTTCGACCCCGAGGTCTTCTTCGCCGAGACGCCCGCCGACGTCGAGTACGCGAAGTCCCTCTGCGGGACCTGCCCGGTGAAGGACGTCTGCCTCACCGGCGCCCTCGAGCGACGCGAGCCGTGGGGCGTCTGGGGCGGCGAGCTGTTCGTCCAGGGTGTCGTCGTGGCCCGCAAGCGGCCGCGTGGCCGCCCGCGCAAGACCGAGGTCATGGCGTGAACCCCGCCAACGAGCCCAGGGTCGTCCGCCGGGGAGAGCAGCCCCCGCTGGACAGCGCCCTGCGCCGATCCGTACGGCTCGCCGCCGCCAAGGCCGACGCAGCAGCCCGCACCATCCCATTCCCGAGCACGCACCACGAGCAGGACCACCACATGACCCCCGCCGCCATCGATCCCACCGTCCGCGCTGAGCAGACCACCGAACTTCAGATCCAGAACAGGACCCTCGAAATGCAACTTCTGCATGAATCCCTGGCCCGTGCCCATATGCAAGACAGGCTCCACGAGGCCGAGGAGCAACGCCTCGTCAGCCGGGTCGCGCGGGCGCGCCGGCTCCGGCAGCGGGCCGAGCGGGCCTCGCTGCGGGCCCGCAAGGCGCTCGCCGTCGCGCTGATGTAGTCGCTCCCGTCACGAGAGCCTCAGCGCTGATCCGACTGACCCCCGTCGTGCCGCAGGCCGCCCCCGTTCGCTGGGAGCGGCCTGCGGTCGTTGTCGTCGGTCGTCGTCCGGCCGGAGTCGATTGGCCGACGGGTGTGCGGTGAGTGGTGCCCGGTGGGTGGTGACGGGCCCGGGAGGGAGGCGGTGGGCTCAGGGGCGGGTGGGCTTGGCCCGCTTCGCCTGCGGGCGTGTCGTGGCGGGCTCAGCCGGCTTGTTCCGCTCGTCCCGCTCGGCCCGCCGCACGGGCGGCTCGCCGGAGAACTCGGGCAGCCACTCCAGCATCTCGGCCCGGAACGGTGCCTTGGCACCCAGCTGGCACAACACCCCGATGGTGCTCAGCGTCACCCGGTGGATCAACAGGTACGCGGGCGGCAGGTTCAGCTGCTTGCCCAGGTTGTACGCGGGCGACCGCGGATCGGCGATCCGGGTGGCCTGGGCGCGCATCCAGGTACGGGTGAAGTGGAAGCTGTCCACCGCGGCCGGCTCGATGATCGGCAGCAGATAGTCCAGCACCGCGTCCGGATCGAGCTGGATCGAGGGCTTCACGAAGCCCTCCTCGCGCAGCATCTTCAGGACGCCCGCCGCGTCCCCGTCCAGGGCCATCCGCAGTGAGGCCCCGATCGGCGCGGGCAGCCCGCCCGGCAGGCGGTCCACCGTGCCGAAGTCCAGCACGCCCAGCCGCCAGCCCTCGGCCGGGCCGTCGTCCTTCAGCAGCCGGAAGTTGCCCGGGTGCGGGTCCGCGTGCAGCAGACCGGTCCGGGCCGGGCCGGCGAACAGGAACCGGGCCAGCAGCCGCCCGGCTCGGTCGCGCTCCTCCTGGGTGCCGTTCGCGATCACCTCGGCCAGCGGGGTGCCGTCCATCCACTCGGTGACCAGCACCTGGTCGGCCTGCGCCACCACGCCCGGCACCACGATGTCCGGATCGCCCGCGAACTCCTCGGCGTGCCGGCGCTGGGCCTGCGCCTCCAGCGCGTAGTCCAGCTCCTCCGAGACCCGTTCGCGCAGCTCGGTGATCAGCGGCTTGATGTCCAGCCCGGGGATCAGCGGGCCGAGCAGCCAGGCGACCCGGCTCAGCTGGGAGAGGTCGGAGAGCAGGGCGTCGCCCGCGCCCGGGTACTGCACCTTGACCGCGACCCGCCTGCCGTCGTGCCAGACCGCACGGTGCACCTGGCCGATCGAGGCGGCCGCCGCCGGACGGTCGTCGAACTCCAGGAACAGCCCACGCCAGTCCTCCCCGAGGCGCTGGGCGAGCGCCGTGTGCACCTTGGCGGCGGGCATCGGGGGAGCGGCGTCCTGCAGCTTGGTCAGCGCGGCCCGGTACGGCCCGGCGACCTCCTCGGGCAGCGCGGCCTCGAAGACGGACAGCACCTGCCCGAACTTCATCGCCCCGCCCTTCAGCTCACCCAGGACCTTGAACAACTGGTCGGCGGTGGCCTGCTGCAACTCGGCCGTCACCACCTCGGCGGAGCGGCCGCCGATGCGCTTGCCCAGTCCGAGCGTGGCGCGGCCGGCTATCCCCAGGGGCAGGGCGGCGAGCCGTGCCGTGCGGGTCACTGCCTTGCGCGGAAGATCGCTCACCCGGGCCTCCAATCCCCTGGCCCCCCGACACCGGACGGCCCTCCATCACTAGGCCATTGTGCCCGCTTCCCGGGCCGGTTCCGGCGGTAATTCGCGGGGGCGGAGGCGGTGGCTTCGCTTTGCGGGGAGATGGGGGGCTTGGTCTGTGTGGGCGGGGGGTGGGTGGGGTGTGCATCGCTCGTGAGTGGTGCTCCGGAGCTCCACTGTTGACGCTTCGGGGGCCCGCCCCCTCCCCCCACCCCCCACCCGCCCTCCTCCTCCCGCCTCACCCGCCGCCTGCCCGCCCACCCACCTCCACACTCGCCCTGTGCCTCCCGGAACAGCGGCTCCCGCTTCCTTCCGGCCCGCGCCCTGCCCCAGGCAGGG
>NZ_JBFBGS010000011.1:0-198118 GCF_040684795.1 Kitasatospora sp. NPDC089797
CCGCCGCGCTACCCGGGGCCGCCGCCCCACACCCCCGAGGGCCCGGACCACTGCCGCAGTGGTCCGGGCCCTCGGGGTTCTCAGTCGGTCACCTCGGGAGCAGGACCGCGTACTCGCGGATCAGCGCCGCAGTGCCGTCCTCGATCCGGGCGAAGACGAACACCTCGTCGAGCGACCCGAAGGAGCCGAGTTCCTGTCGCGCCGCCACGATCCTTTGGGCCGGGGCGGGTTCGATCGAGCAGGCCTCGGCGATGGCGACGGCCGGTGCGTGGTTGAGGTCGATGAGACCGCCGTCGTCGTACTCGCGCGACAGGTCGGGGCGCCCGATGTGGAGGTCGCGGGCCAGCACCGGGTCGGTCTGCGCCAGTGACCGCGCTTCGTCGCGGCGGGCGCGGGCGGCGAGCCGGGCGGCGACCACCGGATCGGCCGTCGCGGGGTGGGCCGGCTGTGCCGGTCCGGCGGCGAGGCCGAAGACCTCGCGGCGGAGCGGCACCAGCTGGTAGCAGGCCGTCACGATCGTGGCGATGAGCAGCAGGACGGAAAGGCCGCTCAGCAGGTTGCCGCCGGCCCCGACCGCGTGGCCCTGGGCGTCCTTCGGGGCCAGTGAGGAGAGCGCTCCGAAGACCACCACGGCGGCGGCGTAGCACCCGGCGCGGACCAACAGGTCCCTGCGCTGGAGCCGGGCGGCCGCGTGGGCGAACGGGACCGCACTGAGCACCCCGGCCGACAGCAGGACGATCAGGAAGTACCAGGCGCCCGGGCGCCGTTGGCGACCCGTCGGGGCGGAGGCCGGGGCGGAGGTCGGGGCGGCCGTCGCGTGCGAGCCGTCCGTCGTCGACCGCGACGTGCCGCCGCTGGTGGTGGAGTGGCGCAGGCCGGTGCCGGGGACGGAGAGGGTCGTCTGTACCCGCCCGTCGCTCCGTCTGGTCACCCGGGCGCCCTTCACGCCGGCCGAGTAGCTGAGGCCCGACTTGGAGGCGGTGACGCGGAACGGGCCCGCCTTGAAGCTCTTGCGGGAGGAGAAGCCCATGCGATTGGTGTCCTTCGATGGTTCGCCGAGGGCGCCAGCCTTCCAGACCGGTCCGGTTCCGTGACGGTCCGTTGTCGAGTTGTGATGGTCGTGTGGCGGCCGTCGGCCGGAGCCGACACGAGTCGGTGTCCGGCGGGGCCGGCGGGGCCGGCGGGGTCCGGTCCCCTGCGGCCTTCCTCCTCCGCTACGCCGCGCCCGTGCGCAGCGTGAGCAGGGTGATCTCGCTCGGCGCGAAGACGCGGAAGGGAGGCCCCCAGAAGCCGGTGCCCCGGCTGGTGTAGAGCTGGGTCCGCTCGCCGTGCCGGCTCAGGCCGTGCACCACCGGCTGGTCGATCCGGACGAGGAAGTTGAACGGCCAGATCTGCCCGCCGTGGGTGTGCCCGGAGATCTGCAGGTCGATGCCGGCGGCCGCGGCCTCGGGCACGTACTTGGGCTGGTGGGCGACCAGCAGGACGGGCAGTGCCGGGTCCGCCCCGGCCAGCGCGTCCGCCAGGTCGGCGCGGTGTCCGGCCAGGCCGGAGTGCGCCGCGGTCACGTCGTCGACGCCGGCCAGGACCAGCTGGTCCCCGCCGCGTTCCACCACGACGTGGCGGTTGTGCAGCGGCTCCCAGCCCAGGTCGGCCATCCGGTCCAGCCAGCCCTGGGCCTCACTGCCGTACTCGTGGTTCCCGGTGACGTAGACCTTGGCCAGCCGGGAGCGGATCGTGCCGAGCGGCGCGGACTGCTCGCGGCGCTGGGCGGGGGTGCCGTCGGCGATGTCCCCGGCGTGGACGACGACGTCGGCGTCCAGCGCGTTGACCGCCTCGGTGACCCGGGCCGACCAGTCGGCCCGGTCGATCGGCCCGTAGTGGGTGTCGGCCAGCACCACGACCCGGGTGCCGTCCAGACCGGCGCCGAGCCGCGGCAGGTGGACGTCCAGCCGCCGCACCCGGGGCACCCGCATCGCCTCGTGGTGCCCCCAGCCCAGCAGCACGGCCGCGACCACGGCCACCGCCAGGGCCACGCCCCTGGCCCGGCCGGTGCCGCCGAGGTCGAGCCCGCCGAGCACCAGGTCCACCAGGCCGCCCAGTACGGACCAGGTGAACAGCACCCAGATCACGCCGAGGCTGGTGTCCGCGATCCGCGCGGCCCGGTCGTTCCGTCGCCGGCCGTGGCCCGCGACCATGAGGAACGGGAACGACACCATCCAGCCGACCAGCACCAGTGCGCCGATCAGGAGCACCGGGGACGGCCAGCCGGCGGCGGCGAACAGCGTCCACCAGGGCGGGAGGCACAGCAGCACGAGGACGAGCACGAGCACGGCCAGCCGCCGCAACGGCAGCCGCCGCCTCGCCCCCGCCCCGGGCGCTGCGCCCGTACCCGGCTCCCCGGAGCCCCCGCCCTCCGGCCGGAGCTCCGGGTCCAACCCGATGGATTCGCTGTCAGCCACTTCGCCGCCCCTCACGTCTGCTCCCCCCATGATGGCCCCTGGGGCGGAGGGACCGGCGGGCGGCTTCGATCAGCGGGCGCTGCCGAGGTTCCGGTCGGCTTCGGCGCCCTGGAGCATCAGGGTGGTCTCCTCGATGCGGCGGAACCGGCCGTCGGCGGCGAGCGCGGCGAACAGGTAGACCTCCATGCGCACGGTGGTGCCGTCGGTCTTGCGGACGTCGACGATGTGGCGGTCGGCGTAGCGGTCGCCCTGGAGGAGTTCGTCCAGGACGCGGATCTCGCCGCCCGCGACGACGGTGCGCAGGTGGGCGATGTGGGTGGTGAACTCCGCGTGGTCGTCCCAGCGGCCGTCGGTGCGCTGGCGGTAGTCGGGGGTGAAGTGCCGGTCGATGGCCTCGGCCAGGTCCAGGCCGGGGGTGAAGAGCAGGTCGGTGAGGGCGGCGGCGATGTCGGGGCGGGCGGTCTCGGTGGTCATGGGTGTCCCCTTGGTCGTGGGTGGTGCGGTCGGTGAAAAAGCGTGCGTTGAGCACGCATCTGCACCGTACTACGAAATGCGTGCGCTGCGCACGCTAAACTGGACCCATGCCGAACGACGCGGAAGTGGGACACGAGATCGCCGACGCCCTGGGGGCACTGCTCAAGCGCGGCACCCGCGCCCAGCTGTACCGGCGCCTGACCGAAGGCCTGGGTCCGGCCGTGGACGAGGCCACCTACCCCGTCCTCAGCGGCCTCGCCCGCACCGGCCCGCTCAGCGCCGCCGACCTGGCCGGTGAGATCGGCCTGGACCGCTCCGGCGTCACCCGCCGCGCCACCCGCCTGGAGGAGGCCGGCCTGCTGCGCCGCGACCCCGACCCCGCCGACCGCCGTGCCACCCTGCTCGCCCTGACCGACACCGGGCGCCGGGCCGTCGACGCCACCCGGGAGCGCCTCGCCGCCCACATCGAGGAGTCCCTCGCCTCCTGGCCGCCCGGCGAGGCTCGGGCGTTCGCCCGCCAGCTCCACCGCTTCGTCGCCACCGGCCCGTTCGCGGAGTCCTGAGCCGTGGAGCCCTGAGCCGTGGAGTCCTGATCTGCGGGCTGTTGCGGGCCGCGGAGTCCTGGGCCCCGGCGCCGCTGCGGGCTGCGGACTACTGCGCCGTCGCCGGCCGTCCCGACGGCGCCGGGCGGAGTCGCGACCGGACGTGCCGCGGCGTCAACAGCCGCTGGTCCGTGAGGACTTCGAGGAGGGCGCCGGTCACCGGATCCGGCGTGGTGCGGGTGTACGCGGTCAGCGGGCGGCTGACCGGTGGCTGCGGCCGCAGGACGGCGCCGGCGAAGTGCGGCGGGATGGTGTTGGCGGGGACGAGGGAGGGGCCGAGGCCGGTGGCGGCGTAGTTGGCCGCCGCCGGGGCCTGCTCGGTGCGGACGGCCACCCGGGGGCGGAAGCCCGCCGCGGCGCAGGCCTGGTCGAGCAGGTCGGCCAGGCCGCTGTCGGGGGTGAAGTGCACCCATTCCCGTTCGGCGAGGTCGGCCAGCCGGACCTCCGGCGCGTGCTCGGAGCGGGCTGCCGGGTCGTCGGCGCGGGTGACGACCAGGAACTCCTCGGTGCCGAGGTGGCGCACCGGCCCCTCCCAGCCGGCCGGCGGCGGCCCGACCGCGACATCGGCCTGACCGGCCGTCATGGCCGCGGCCAGTTCCTCCGCCCGCCGGTGCTCGAACAGCCGGACCCGCACGCCCGGGTGGTGGTCGCGCCAGGCGCCCAGGGCGGCGGGCAGCAGGCCGTAGCTGATCGAGTAGAGGGTGGCGAGGTGCAGCTCACCGGTGGCGAGCCCGGCGGTCCGGCGGGCGGCGGTGGTGGCGCGTTCGGCCTCGGCGAGGGCGGCGCGGGCGTGCGGGAGCATGGCCCGGCCGGCGGGGGTGGGGCGCACGGTGCGGGGGAGGCGCTCCAGCAGGGGGCCGCCGATCTCCCGTTCGAGGGCCTGGAACTGGTGGGAGAGGCCGGGCTGGGTGATGTGCAGGCGCTCGGCCGCCCGGGTGAAGGAGCCCTCGTCGACGATGGTCACCAGGTATTCGAGCTGTCGCAGCGTTGGCATGCGTCCAGCCTATGGGTCGGATAGAAAACAGTCCTTGGACGCATGGGCGGCCGGACGCGCAGGATCGGTGGTGTCGCAGGCGAGGGCGGTTCCGAGTACTCGCCGACTTCCCCCGTACGAGGAGTTACTGCCATGTCGAACGCATCCGGTGCCGCTGTTCTCGCGGTCTTCAGGGCGGCCGAGCACGCCACCGAGGCCGACTTCGCGAAGGTCATCGACGCCGAGCTGGCGCGCGCCGCCGAACTGGTCGAGCAGGGCGTGATCGTGCACGGCTACCACCGCGCGGACCTCGTCGGCGCGGCGCTGGTGCTGGACGCCGCGACGGTCGAGGAGGCGCGCGCGATCTTCGCGACCTTCCCGGCGGTGGCGGCGGGTCTGATCGAGGCCGAATCGGTGATCCCGCTGGTCCCGCTCCAGCTGCCGCAGGCCTGACCACCCGCCGGGCGGGCACCCGGGCGGGCGGCCACAAGTCCGCCCGGCCCGTCCGCCCGCCCGTCCGCCCGGCCCCCGGAGGAACCCCGTGCCCCAGCCACCACCCCACCCACCCGTGCCGGTCCTCGACCCCGCCGCCCGCGCGCTCGTCGAGGAGGCGGCCGCCGGGCCCGACCCCCGCCGGCTGCCGCTGTCCGAGCTCCGCGCCCGGCTGGACCGGGCCCAGTCCGGTCCGGTCGAGCGCCCCGCTGCCCGCATCGAGGACCTCTCCGTCCCCGGCCCCGACGGACCGGTGCGCGTCCGCCTGGTACGACCTCCGGCGCCCGCCGCGCCACCCCGGCCCGCCGCGCCGCTGCCGGTGATCCTCTACCTGCACGGCGGGGGCTGGGTGGCCGGCGGAACGGCGAGCCACGACCGCCTGGTACGGGAGTTGGCGACCCGGGCGGAGGCGGCCGTGGTCTTCGTGGACTACCGGCTCGCCCCGGAGGCCCCCTACCCCGCCGCACTGCGCGAGGCCCGCGCGGTGGCCCGCTGGGTGGCCGACCACGGCGCCGGGCACGGGCTGGACCCGGACCGGACGGCGGTGGCCGGGGACAGCGCGGGCGGCAACCTGGCGGCGGCGCTGACCCTGGAGGCCGGACAGCACGGCGGGTTCTCCTTCCGCCACCAGGTCCTGATCCACCCGCCCCTGTCGGCGGACTGCGACACCCCGTCCTACCGGCAGTTCGCCCGCGGCGGCTTCCAGACCGCCGACTACCTGCGCTGGCTCTGGCAGCAGTACCTGCCCGACCCGGCCCGGCGGAGCGAGCCGGCTGCGGCGCCGCTGAACGCGGAACCCGGTCAACTGGTCGGCCTGCCACCGGCCTTGGTGGTCACCGCCGAGGTCGATCCGCTCCGGGACGAGGGCGAGGCCTACGCGGCCGGGCTCCGTGCGGCCGGCGTGCCGGTGGCCTGCGTGCGCTACCAGGGCACGGTCCACGGCTTCGTCGTCCTCGACGCGCTGCGCGGGACGGCTGCCGCCCGGTCCGCGCTCGACCTGATCGCCTCGACGCTGCGCGGGGCGCTCCACCCCCGATCGGAGACACCGTGAGCACGACGATCACCGTGGGCAACATCGCCCTGTCCTTCCACCGCGCCGCCGCGGCCGTCACCCGTCGGGTGCTGGAGGCGCACGGCCACCGGGTCGAGAGCGTCGAGGCCCCGCACGAGCAGCTCTTCCGGCTCCAGCAGGACGGCCGGGTCGACGTCCTGGTCTCGGCCTGGCTGCCGTCCAGCCACGACACCTACCTCTCCGGCTACCGCGACCGGGTGCACCTGCTGGCCCCGCACTACCACCCGTACTGCGTGTGGGCGGTGCCCCCGTACGTGCCCGCCGACGAGGTGCGCGAGGTCGCCGACCTCACCCGGCCCGAGGTCGCCGCCCGGATGACCCGCACCGTCGACGGCATCAACCCCGGTGCCGGCATCAGCCGCTTCTCCGCCCGGATGATCACCGCCTACGGCCTCGACCGCGCCGGCTACGGCTTCGCCCCGGGAACGGAGGCCGGCTTCATCGCCCGGGTCGAACAGGGACTGGCCGACCGCGAGTGGTTCGTGATCCCGCTGTGGCGCCCCCAGTACCTCAACCGCCGGCACGGCCTGCGACCGCTGGTCGAGCCGAAGGGACTGCTGGGCAGCGTGGACGCCGCCCGCCCGGTCGTCCACCGGGCGAGCCTCGACCGCATCCACCCCGCCGCCCTGGCCCGTCTCGACACGCTCGACCTGGGCAACGACGGCGTCGAGGAACTCGACACCTGGATCAACGCCGACGGCCTCACCCCCCTCCAGGCCGCCGACCGCTACCTCGCCACCCACCACCCGGAGACACCGTGACCACCGACCGCACGCCCGCCGCCCCTGCCCCCGCGCCCGCCACCCCCGCCATCACTCCCACCATGCCCGCCGTCGCCTACCGCACCAGCCTGCCGATCGACGACCCGGCCGCCCTGGAGGACCTCCGGCTCCCCGTCCCCGAGCCCGGCCCGCGCGACCTGCTGGTCCGGGTGGAGGCCGTCGCCGTCAACCCGGTCGACCACAAGGTCCGGCAGAACGCCGACCCGGGCGGCGAGCCCCGTGTGCTCGGCTGGGACGCCGCCGGAACGGTGGTCGCGGTCGGCGAGCAGGTGACCCTCTTCCGGCCCGGCGACCACGTCTACTACGCCGGCGCACTCGACCGCCCGGGCACCAACGCCCGCTTCCACGCGGTCGACGAGCGACTGGTCGGCCCCAAGCCGGCCACCCTCTCCTTCACCGAGGCCGCGGCCCTCCCGCTCACCGCGCTGACCGCCTGGGAGGGCCTGTTCGAACGCCTGGGCCTGCGACCCGACGCCCCGGAGCAGACCGGCACCCTGCTGGTCACCGCCGCCGCGGGCGGCGTCGGGGCCCTCGTCGTCCAACTCGCCCGCGCCCTCACCGGCCTGACCGTGATCGGCACCGCCTCCCGCCCCGAGACCACCGCCTTCGCCCGCCGGATGGGCGCCCACCACGTGATCGACCACCGGCAGCCCCTGCTCCCGCAGTTGGCCGTGACGGCACCGGACGGCGTCGACCACGTCTTCGGCACCGTCGGCACCGACCGCAACCTGCCCGCCTACGCCGAAGCCCTCAGGCCCTTCGGCCGGATCGTCGCCATCGACGACTTCGACACCCTCCCGGTCGGCGCGCTCAAGGCCAAGAGCATCTCCTTCCACTGGGAGTTCATGTTCACCCGCTCGATGTTCGCGACCCCGGACCAGGCGGCGCAGCACCGCATCCTCACCGAGGTCGCCCGGCTGGTCGACGCCGGCCGCCTCACCACCACCGCCACCCGCGACCTCGGCCCGGTCACCGCCGCCAACCTCCGCGAGGCACACCGCCTCCAGGAATCCGGCACCACCATCGGCAAGACCACCCTCACCGGCTTCTGACCGCAGCCCCGACTCCCTGTCCCGCCCCCGAAAACGACGAAGGCCCCGACCGGCGAACCGGTCGGGGCCTTCGAGCTGCCCCGGCGGGCAGAAGGCGGAGGATCCGAGACCCGAACTCGTGAGGGGTCGCCCCCAACGTGCCTTCCCGCGCGCGGGTCTCCCAGCGGATCTCCGGCCCTACGTGCCGTAGTGGTAACGGCATGCGATGACGCACAGGGTGTCGGCCTGCTCGTCAAGGACGTAGACCAGCCGGTGCTCCTGATCGATCCGGCGGGACCACGCCCCGGCTAGCTCGTGTCGCAAGGGCTCGGGTTTCCCGATGCCGTCGTTGCCGTTCCGGCGGACGTCGTCGATCAGCAGGTTGATGCGCTTGAGGAGGCGGCGGTCGTCGGCCTGCCACGACAGGTAGTCGCTCCAGCCGCGCTCGGTGAACTGGACCTTCACGGGCTCTGCTCGGCAAGGTCTTCGGGGTCGATCAGTTCGCGGGCCACTGCCCGGCCCTCCCGGTACTCCTGCAGGGAGCGCCGGAGGTGATCGGCGTTGGCCGGGGAGCGCAGCAGGTAGTCGGTCTCGCGGAGCGAGGCGTACTCGGCCAGGGAGACGACCACCAGCGGCTCGTGGCCGGCGCGAGTGATGACGAGTTCTTCGGCGTCGCTCTCGACGGCATCGAGCGCGGCGGCGAGGTTGCCGCGGAGCTCGGTGGCACTCATCGTCTTCATGACGTACAGAATAACGTACATCCATCGATGCGAGCCAGAGGGCGAACGACGAAGGCCCGGACCGCGTGATGCGGTCCGGGCCTTCTGCCGGCGGAGGATGCGAGATTCGAACTCGTGAGGGGTTGCCCGCAACACGCTTTCCAACTGTCCATCTGGACGTCCGGGGACGACCACAGGCATCCTGACCTGCGGCGGATCGGCGCACTGGCCGGGTTGTGAACGGCGCTGGACAGCGGTGAACGCAACCAGAACTGCAACCGCGCGGCGGCGGCCTCATCGAATTCTCAGGATGCTTCGTCCAGGCTTGTGCACCATGCGAAACGATCTCCGTGAAGCGCCCCCGCCGACCCGCCGCGTGCTCGGGCAGCCGGGCGGGCCGGTGGCGTTCGCCGGGTCCGAGTGCAGGACCGATCGACGCCACACCTCCTCTTCTTGAGCCCTGGGCGAGGAGCGGACCGACCATCACCATCCGTGAAAGGACCAAAGGACCTGATGTCCAGCAGTCACCGACCACGCCCGCGCATGTCGGGCACCGCTCTTCGAGCGGCCGTTGCGGCGGCCCTGGCACTCGGACTTGCCGCCTGCACCGGCCATGAGCTCGGGGCGGCCGCCGACTCGGCCTCGTCGGCAGGACCCAGCCCGTCGTCCTCCTCCGCTTCGTCGGCACAGCCCAGCCCGTCGTCCTCCTCGGTCACGAGCCCCGGAGATCCGGGAAATCCGATCAACCCCGCTCCCAGCGGAGGGACTCCGGCGGGCACGCCGAGCGGCGACGGCCCGAAGCGCACGACACCGGCGCTGGAGGCGTGGGTATACCCGGGCTCGACCGGCGAGCCCACGTGCCAGGCGCCGGCGGAGTACAGGGACGGCCGGCTGCGCGACGGCGTCCTCAAAGCGGAGTACTGGCAGGTCGGCAAGGACGGCGGACTGGTCCAGCAGACCGCCGACAACCTGCCCTGCAACGGCTTCAGCGACGTCGCCGCGGCCGACATCAAGGCGCACTCGGCAGCCCAGTACGTCTCCGTCTCGGCCATGGACCGGCCCACCGTCGCCGCTCTCGTCAACGATCCCGCGCGCCGGACCGAAGCCGTCTCGCAGCTCACGCAGTTCACCCAGAAGATCGGCTTCACCGGCGTGGACATCGACTTCGAGGACTTCTGGAACTGGTCCCAGGACGACGAGCGCGGCTACGAGGCATTCATCTCGGAGCTGGCCCGCAGCCTCCACTCGACCGGGCTGCGCCTCCAGATCGACGGCCCCGTCGAGGTCCGGGACGGCGACTCGCCGTTCAACTACACCGCGCTGATGACGGCCGGGGCCGACCAGTTGGTCATCATGGACTACGGCCGGATGTTCAACACCACCGGCGGCCAGTGCCTGGCCATCTCGCCCCACGACTGGGTCCGCGACGGCGTCAAGTTCGCCCAGTCCAAGGTGCCGGACCCCGACCGGCTGGTCATCGGCCTGGCATCGTACGGTTTCAGCGCGCCCGACCCCTGCGACACCGGCAAGATCAAGGACAGCGTGCCCGTCGCCGACATCCGCAAGCAGGCCGGTTACAGCGACGACCCCGCCACGGTGGCCGCCCGCCGGGACGCCGGCTCCGGCGAGGTCCGCTGGAGTGACCACGGCACGCTCTACGACTACACCGACCAGGCAGGCATGGACGCCAAGCTCGCCGTGCTCAAGGAACTGGGCGTCACCCGCGTGTCGGTGTGGGTCCTCGGCGGCAACCCCTGGTTCTCCGCGGCCGCACTCGGCCGGTGACAAGCCCGGCGGGTCGAACCGATTGCGGGGACCGGCAGGCATGTGCGGCGGTGACGGTGGTCGGAAGGCGGGCTGCTGCCCTCAGTGCGTGCGGGTGCGACGCGAGACCGAGGACACGAAGTCTCGGGCCGGTCGCCGACCGATCCCGCTCCCGGACGAGCTGATCAAGCTGTTCCGTCGAGGCCGCCCGGCCGACGCACCGGAAGGGCGGCCCTGAAAGGGCCGACGGAGACGGAGAATGACGAAGGCCCCGACCGGGAACGGTCGGGGCCTTCGAGCTGCCCTGGCGGGCAGAGGCGGAGGATACGAGATTCGAACTCGTGAGGGGTTGCCCCCAACACGCTTTCCAAGCGTGCGCCCTAGGCCTCTAGGCGAATCCTCCGTGGGAGAGCTTAGTACATGTTTCGGGGTGCTCGCGACCAGCTATCCCGCAGGCCGGAGGGTGGGGGTGGCCTGTGGATCGTCGGGGCCCGGATCCGGTAGTGTGGGGGTCAGCCCCTCGTGTGGCGTCATCTCTCTGAACCCCCCCAGGGCCGGAAGGCAGCAAGGGTAGGAGGGCTCTGGCGGGTGCACGGGGGGTCTTTGCGTTCCCGGGCGCCGTACGGGACCCGCAGCGCCCGCGGTGCCCACAGCGCCCGCAGGGCCCGTGGAGCGGGCGGAGCCGGGGGCCCGGGGTGAAGGGGCGACGCGTTTGTCGGTCCGTCCCGATATCGTCGGGGGTGTGTCCCTAGCCCTGTACCGCCGCTACCGCCCCGAGACCTTCGCGGAGGTCATCGGGCAGGAGCACGTGACCGCCCCGCTCCAGCAGGCCCTGCGCAACAACAGGGTCAACCACGCGTACCTGTTCAGCGGGCCGCGCGGCTGTGGAAAGACGACGAGTGCGCGCATCCTGGCCCGCTGCCTGAACTGTGAGCAGGGGCCGACCCCGACGCCCTGCGGGGAGTGCCAGTCCTGCCAGGACCTCGCGACCGGCGGGCCCGGCTCGATCGACGTGATCGAGATCGACGCCGCCTCGCACGGTGGTGTGGACGACGCGCGCGAGCTGCGCGAGCGGGCCTTCTTCGCGCCGGTGCACAGCCGGTACAAGATCTTCATCCTGGACGAGGCGCACATGGTGACCTCGGCCGGGTTCAACGCGCTGCTCAAGGTGGTCGAGGAGCCGCCGGAGCACCTCAAGTTCATCTTCGCGACCACCGAGCCGGAGAAGGTGATCGGGACGATCCGGTCCCGGACCCACCACTACCCGTTCCGGCTGGTCCCGCCCGGCACGCTGCGCGACTACCTGGCGGACGTCTGCGGCCGTGAGGGCATCCAGGTCGAGGACCCGGTGTTCCCGCTGGTGGTGCGGGCCGGCGCGGGCTCGGTGCGTGACTCGATGTCGGTCATGGACCAGCTGCTGGCCGGTGCCGCCGAGGGCGGCGTGACGTACCAGATGGCGACGGCGCTGCTCGGGTACACCGACTCGGCGCTGCTGGACGAGGTGGTGGACGCCTTCGCCGCGCACGACGGGGCGACGGTGTTCCAGGTGATCGACCGGGTGGTCGAGGGCGGGCACGACCCGCGCCGCTTCGTCACCGACCTGCTGGAGCGGCTGCGCGACCTGGTGATCCTCGCCACCGTGCCGGAGGCGGGGGAGAAGGGGCTGATCGACGCGCCGGCGGACCGGGTCGCGGTGATGCAGGCGCAGGCGGACGCCTTCGGCGCGGCCGAGCTGAGCCGGGCCGCCGACATCGTCAACACCGGGCTGACCGAGATGCGCGGCAACGCGGCGCCGCGGCTCCAGCTGGAGCTGATCTGCGCCCGGGTGATGCTGCCGGGCGCCTACAGCGACGAGCTGTCGCTCCAGGCGCGGCTGGACAAGCTGGAACGCCGGGCGGCCGCGGGCGGCTTCGCCGCGCCGGGCGCTATGGCAGGCACGGCAGGCATGGCCGGGGCGGCGCCGATGGGCGCTCCGGTGGCCGTCCCGGCGGCCCCGCCGATGGAGGCGCCCGCCCCGGTGCCCGCTCCCGTCGCCGCACCGCCTGTCGCCGCACCGCCCGTCGCCGCCCCGGTCGCGGTCGCCCCGGCCCCCGTCCAGGCGGCTCCGCCGGCGGCCCCCGCCGGGCCCGCGCCGGGCGCTTGGCCGATCCCGCGCAGCTTCCCGCCCGCCGGCGGTGCCCCGGCCCCCGCCGCTCCGCAGCCGCAGGCCGCACCGGCTCCGCCGTCGGCCCAGTCCGCCCAGTCCGCCCAGCCCGCCCAGCCCGCCCAGTCGGCCCCACCGGCTCAGCCGGCCCCGCAGCCCGTCGCCGCCACGCCGCCGGCCGCCGCGCCCGGCGGCCAGCCCTCCGCCGCTGCCCAGCAGGGCGCGGGGCAGGTCCGGCAGCTGTGGCCGCAGATCCTGGAGGCGGTGAAGAACCGCCGCCGTTTCACCTGGATCCTGCTGAGCCAGAACGGCCAGGTGGCCGGGTTCGACGGCAGCACGCTCCAGGTCTCGTTCATCAACGCGGGCGCCCGGGACAGCTTCGTCGGCAGCAACAGCGACGACGTGCTGCGCCAGGCGCTGTCCGACGCCTTGGGCGTGGACTGGCGGATCGAGTGCATCGTCGACCCGTCCGGCGGCACGGGCGCGGGGGCCGCTCCGGCCGCCGCCGCCCCGTCCGGCGGCGGCTGGGGTGCCCCGGCCAGGCCGGCGGCCGCCGCGCCGCCGGTGGCCGCGCCCGCCCCGGTGCAGCCGGCTCCGCAGGCCCCGCAGCCCGCCCCGGCCCCGTCGGCGCCCCAGCCCCCCGCCCAGGCCCGGGTGCAGGCCCCGGCCCCCGCGCCGGTGCAGGCCCCGCCGCCGGTGGCGGCGCCCCCGGCCCGGCCGGTGCAGTCGGTGGCTCCGGAGGACGACATCCCGGAGGAGGACGACCCGGACCTCAACGAGGAGGCGTTCTCCGGCCAGGAGCTGATCATCCGCGAGCTGGGTGCCACGGTGCTGGAGGAGATCCACCACCGCGGCAACTGAGCGGGCCCCGGGCCCGTAGGCTCGACGTGACGAACGAACGACCGCGTGACAGCAAGGAGTGAGCCGTGTTCCCCGGTGGTGGTCAGCCCAACATGCAGCAGCTGCTCAAGCAGGCGCAGAAGATGCAGCAGGAGCTCGCGAAGGCCCAGCAGGAGCTGGCCGAGGCGAAGGTGAACGGTACGGCCGGCGGCGGCCTGGTCGAGGCGACGGTGACGGGCTCGGGCGAGCTGGTGGCGCTGTCCATCGCCCCGGCCGCGGTCGACCCCGAGGACACCGAGACGCTGGCCGACCTGATCCTGGCGGCCGTCCGGGACGCCAACCAGGCGGCCCAGAAGATGCAGGCCGAGCGGATGGGTCCGCTCACCCAGGGGATGGGCGGCGGGATCCCCGGTCTGCCGTTCTGACCGCACCGGACCGTTCGGACGGGACCGACGGGTCCTGACCGCACCGGACGGTCTCGACGGGGCCGGACGGTCCCGACGGGGCCGGACGGTCTGGAGTTCAGACGACGGTTCCATGTGATTTCGATGGGAGTCGGGCGTCGGCCGGTGTGTCCGACGCCCGATTCGTTGGATGATGGCACCGGAGCACCACCGACCATCCGAGGGAAGGCGCGACGTTGTACGAGGGCGTGGTTCAGGACCTGATCGACGAACTGGGCAGGCTGCCCGGCGTCGGGCCCAAGAGCGCCCAGCGGATCGCCTTCCACGTGCTGCAGTCCGACCCGGTCGACGTGCGCCGGCTGGCGCACGCGCTGCTGGAGGTCAAGGACAAGGTCCGCTTCTGCGCGGTCTGCGGCAACGTCGCGGAGGCCGAGCAGTGCCGGGTCTGCCTGGACCCGCGTCGCGACCTCGCCGTCATCTGCGTGGTCGAGGAGCCCAAGGACGTCGTCGCCATCGAGCGCACCCGCGAGTTCCGCGGCCGCTACCACGTGCTGGGCGGCGCGATCAGCCCCATCGAGGGCGTCGGCCCGGACGACCTGCGGATCCGCGAGCTGCTCGCACGCCTCGCGGACGGCACGGTCACCGAGCTGATCCTGGCCACCGACCCCAACCTGGAGGGGGAGGCGACCGCCACCTATCTGGCCCGGCTCTGCAAGCCGATGGGCCTGAAGGTGACCCGGCTGGCGAGCGGACTGCCCGTCGGCGGGGACCTGGAGTACGCGGACGAGGTCACCCTCGGTCGCGCCTTCGAAGGGAGACGACTGCTCGATGTCTGACCGGACGATCAACCAGCAGCCCCACGGCCCGCAGTCCCACACGGAGCCCGGGGGCCACGCCCCGCACGGCACCGCCCTGCACGGTGGTGCCCCGCACACCCACGGCCACGGCTCCGAGCCGGACGACTTCGCCGTGCAGATCGCCGACTCGGTGGAGAGCTTCGTGCTCGCCGTCACCGAGGTCGCCAAGGGCGACGAACCGGGCAGCGCGGTCTCGCTGCTGCTCCTGGAGGTCTCGCAGCTGCTGCTGGCCGGCGGCCGGCTGGGCGCCATCGAGGACGTCGTCCCGGAGGACCGCTTCGAGCCCGACGCCGGGCCCGAGCCGGACGGCGAGCAGCTGCGCGAGCGCCTGGCCGGGCTGCTCGCGCCGATCGACGTCTACCACGAGGTCTTCGACCCGTACGGCCCGCCGGAGAAGCCGAACGCCTTCCGGATCTCGGACGACCTGGCCGGTGTGGTCAGCGAGCTCCAGCACGGCCTGACCCACTACCGCGAGGGCCGGGTCAGCGAGGCGCTGTGGTGGTGGCAGTTCTCGTACCTCTCCAACTGGGGCACGACCTGTACGGCGGTGCTGCGGGCGCTGCAATCGTTGATCGCCCACGTCCGGCTGGACAGCCCGCTCGGTGCGGCGCCGGACGGCGCGGACACCGACGACGACGGGCTCACCGACGAGCAGCTGGAGCAGCAGGCGGGCGACCTGATGGCGGCCGAGCTCGGCCTCGGCCGCTAGCCGGACCGCCGGGTCCCCGGCTGAACCCCGGCCTACCCCCGGCCGCGGTGCTGAGCGGTGCTGAGCGGTGCTGAGCGGTGCTCGCCGAACGGCGTCCGCCGCCGGGCGATCGGCGCATGTGACGAATGCCTCAGCAATCCGACCGGAAAAGAAATCCGGCCGCAGCACCGGGCATTCGTCCGGGGATTCTTCGGAACCGCGCCGAAAGCCCCGCAGACCTGCCGGTGGAACCGCCCCCACCGGCTTCCACGTGCTGAAACGCCCGTCTCATCATATGGAAAGCGCCGGTCAGGGCACCCCTGCTCGGTAGACTGGCGCGGACCGCACACCCCTTTCCCCCGGGGGTACGGGGGCCTGACGCCCCCGGAAAACGACACTAGTCGAGGAGCGCACGTGGGCCTTGTCGTGCAGAAGTACGGCGGCTCATCCGTTGCGGATGCCGAAGGCATCAAGCGCGTTGCCCGCCGAATCGTTGATGCCAAGAAGGCCGGCCATGAGGTCGTCGTCGTGGTGTCCGCGATGGGCGACACGACGGACGAGCTCATCGAACTCGCGGAGCAGGTGTCACCGCTTCCTGCCGGCCGTGAGTTCGACATGCTGCTGACCGCTGGAGAGCGCATCTCCATGGCGCTGCTGGCCATGGCGATCAAATCGCTGGGACACGAGGCCCAGTCCTTCACGGGAAGTCAGGCCGGCGTCATCACCGACTCCGTCCACAACAAGGCGCGCATCATCGACGTGACGCCGGGTCGCATCCGGACCGCCCTGGACGAGGGCAACATCGCGATCGTGGCCGGTTTCCAGGGGGTGTCGCAGAGCAGCAAGGACATCACCACGCTGGGTCGCGGCGGCTCGGACACCACCGCCGTCGCGCTGGCCGCCGCGCTCAAGGCCGAGGTCTGCGAGATCTACACCGACGTGGACGGCGTGTTCACCGCCGACCCGCGCGTGGTGAAGAAGGCGCGCAAGATCGACTGGATCGCCTACGAGGACATGCTGGAGCTGGCCTCGTCCGGCTCCAAGGTGCTGCTCGACCGCTGCGTCGAGTACGCGCGGCGCTACAACATCCCGATTCACGTACGCTCGTCCTTCTCGGGTCTTCCCGGGACGATCGTCAGCAACGACAACCCGCACAAGCCCGAAGGGGGCGAGATGGAGCAGGCCATCATCTCCGGGGTCGCCCACGACACCTCCGAAGCCAAGGTCACGGTCGTCGGCGTGCCCGACAAGCCGGGCGAGGCCGCGCGGATCTTCCGCGCCATCGCCGACGCCGAGGTCAACATCGACATGGTGGTGCAGAACGTCTCCGCCGCGTCGACCGGTCTGACCGACATCTCCTTCACGCTGCCGAAGGCCGAGGGCCAGAAGGCCATCGACGCGCTCGGCCGGGTCAAGGAGGGCATCGGCTACGAGTCCCTGCGCTACGACGACGCGATCGGCAAGATCTCGCTGGTCGGCGCGGGCATGCGCTCGAACCCGGGCGTCACCGCCGCCTTCTTCGAGGCGCTGTCCGCCGCGGGCGTCAACATCGAGCTGATCTCCACCTCGGAGATCCGCATCTCGGTCGTCACCCGCGCCGACGACGTGCCGGAGGCGGTCCGCGCCGTCCACAGCGCCTTCGGGCTGGACAGCGAGAGCGACGAGGCCGTCGTCTACGGCGGCACCGGTCGATGACCCGGCAGCCGGGCGGGGGCACCGGGCGATGACCCGGCGTCCCGCCCTCGCCGTCGTCGGCGCCACCGGCGCGGTCGGCGAGGTGCTGCTCGGCCTGCTCTCGCTGCGTCAGGACATCTGGGGCGAGGTCCGACTCGTCGCCTCCCCGCGCTCGGCCGGCCGGACGCCGGTGGTGCGCGGGGAGGCGGTCGAGGTCGTCCCGCTGACCGAGGAGGCCTTCGCCGGGATCGACGTCGCCGTGTTCGCCGTCCCCGACGAGGTCTCCGCCCAGTGGGCGCCGATCGCGGCGGCCAAGGGCATCGTGGTGGTCGACGACTCGGCCGTCTTCCGCACCAGCGGGGACGTCCCGCTGGTCGTGCCCGAGGTCAACGCGGCCGCGCTGCGGATCCGCCCGCGCGGCATCGTGGCCAGCCCGGCCGGGCCCACCCTCGCGCTGGTCACGGCGATCGGCGCGCTGCACGCCGAGTACGGGCTGGAGCAGTTGGTGGTCGCCACCTACCAGGCCGCCAGCGGCGAGGGCCGGGCCGGCGTGGCGGCACTGCGCGAGCAGACCGCGCTGGTGGCCGGCACCGAGGTCGGCCGGCAGACCGGCGACCTGCGCGCGGTGGTCACCGACGAGGGCCCGTTCGCCGCCCCGCTCGCCCTCAACGCCGTCCCCTGGACCGGCGGGCTGCGCGACGGCGGCTGGTCCGCCCAGGAGCTCGGCCTGCGGGACGAGGCCCGCAAGGTGCTCGGCCTGCCCGCCCTGAAGGTCTCCGCGACCTGCGTGCGGATCCCGGTCGTCCGCACCCACGCGCTGTCCGTGCACGCCCGCTTCGAACGCGAGGTCAGCCAGGAGCACGCCCAGGACATCCTGCGCGAGACGCCCGGCGTGGTCCTCTACGACGACCCGGCGGCCGGGGAGTTCCCCACTCCGAACGACGTGGTCGGCACCGACCCGGTCTGGGTCGGGCGGGTGCGCCGGTCGCTGGACGAGCCGGACGCCCTGGACCTCTTCCTCTGCGGCGACAACCTGCGCAAGGGGGCCGCGCTCAACCTGCTGCAGATCGCCGAGCTGGTGGCCGGTGAGCTGACGGTGGGGCAGGAGTAGGGCGGGGCCGGTGAGTCCCTTGTGCCCCTTGTTGTCCGGTCCTGTGTCCGCTCCTCGACACAATCTGTCCGGAATCCCGTGGGAATCCCCTGGAGGCCTCTTCCGCCGATGCGGAAGAATGGCCCCCGGGCTGGGCAACCATGACAGGGGATCGAGTGTCCAACGGGCGTGGCGAACGTGATGGTGGGGGCAAGGACGGGCATCCCGGCGAGGGCCGTGGTGACCTTCCCTTCGCGTACCCCGTGGTCTTCGAGTAGGCCGGAAGACGACCAGATGACGGCGGCCGCACCCGGTGCGGCGGACTCCGGTGCCGGTACCGACGCGGGTACCAGCGAGGACCTGCTCACCGAGACCTACCAGGCGCACTACCGCTCGCTGCTGCGCCTCGCCGCGCTGCTCCTGGACGACCTCTCCACCTGCGAGGACGTCGTGCAGGAGGCCTTCATCCGGGTGCACGCGGCCCGGCGCCGGGTGCGCGAGCCCGAGAAGACCCTGGCCTACCTGCGGCAGACCGTGGTCAACCTGTCCCGCTCCACGCTGCGCCGACGGATCCTCGGTCTGCGACTGCTCCAGAAGCCCATGCCTGACATGGCCAGTGCAGAAGAAGGTGCTTACGATGCCTTGGAGCGCGACCAGCTGAAGGCCGCGCTGAAGGGTCTGCAACGCCGTCAGCGGGAGGTTCTGGTGCTGCGTTACTTCGTGGACATGACGGAGGCGCAGGTCGCCGAGACCCTGGGCATCTCGCTCGGTTCGGTGAAGGCGTACGGCTCGCGCGGACTCGCCGCCCTCCGGGTCCAGATGGAGGCCGGACATGGCTGACGGCGCCCGCCGGCTGCCCGGCGACGACGAGGTCCCGGGCCTCTCCGTCGAGGAACGGGCGCTGCGCGAGCTGATGCGCCACGCGGTGGACGGGATCCAGCCCGGCGTCGGCGCCCTGCCCCGGATCCGCCAGGCCGTGCCCCGGCGGCGGGCCGCCCGACGCGGGGCCTGGACCGGTGCGGCGGCGCTGGCGCTGGCGGTCGCGATCGCCCTGCCCGTCCTGCACGAGGGCGACCGCCTGGGCCTGTCCGGCGGCCCCGGCTCGGCCCAGGCCGCCGGCCCGACCCTGGCGGCCCCCAGCGGCGGCGCCGTCGGCGGAGGGGCCGCCGGCCCGGGCCCGCACGCCGGCCTGCCCGGCGGCGAGGGCACCGCCACCCCGACCGGCTCCGGCAGCGCCTCGCCGAGCCCCGGCGCGGACCCGAGCCGCCCCGGCACCGCCACCCCTCCCGCCGTCCCCGGCGCCGCGGACGGCGGGATCGTCCCGCTGTGCACCCGGACGGACCTCGGACAGGGCACCGCCCAGATCGGCGCGGCCGACGCCCAGGGCCGGATCTACGGCTCCTTCACGGTCTACAACGTCTCCGGGCACAGCTGCCGGGTCGGCGGGCCGGGCGCGGTGGCCGTCACCGGCGTCAGCGGCGCCGACCGCAGCCGGGTCCGCACCGCCGACCACGCGCCGGGCGACCCGGCCGCCGGCCTGCCCGCGATGGACGCCGAGCCGCCGGTGCTCTCCCCGCAGGCCGGCTACAAGGTGCCCTTCGCCTGGATCCCGGACCAGGGCTGCGGCACCGGCGGCTCCACCGGAGCGCCGACCAACGGCGCGAACCAGATCTCCCTGACCACCCAGGCGCCCCCGGTGGGCTCCTCGGGCGCGGCCCCGGACACCGGCACCTCGGCGGCGCCGAGCGCCAACCCGCAGGCCAGCTCCTCGCCCACGTCCGGTCCCACCCCGGCGCCGAGCCCGACCCCCACCCCGTCCGGCAACCCCACCGCCCCCCAGCCCACCGCCACCATCGCCCACACCCCGGCCCCGGGCAGCCCGGCCGCCGCCACCGCCTCGCTGCCGGTCGAGTGCGGCGGGACGCTCTACCGCGGCGGGGTGCAGCCCGCGGGCGGCCCGGCGGCCCAGCCCTCGGGGACGCCCGCGGCGCACTGACGGGTCGGCCCGCCCGCGGGCCGGGCGGCCCGGCGGCCGGCCTTCGGCGGACCCTGTGGTCCGGCCCGGTGTGAGGAGTGGTTACCGTGGGGGGTGTGTACCGGTTCCTCCTGACTCCGCGCTGGCTGGGCGGCACCGCCCTGGCCGTGGCGGCCGTGGCGGTCTGTCTCTGGCTGGGCTCCTGGCAGCTCGGCCGCTTCGAGGACCGGGTCTCCACCCATCAGGAGACCAAACAGTCGCTCACCGCTTCGAGTGAAGCCCGGCCGATCGACGCGCTGCTCGGCACGGCCACCCCGCAGGTGACCACGGAGACCGTCGGCAAGCCCGTCACGGTGACCGGCAGCTACGACACGGAGCACCAACTCCTCGTCCCCAACCGGGTGCTGGACGGCAAGCAGGGCTACTACGTGCTCACCCCGCTGCGCACCGCCGACGGACACGCCGTCGCCGTGGTGCGGGGCTGGGCGCCCGGCAACCCGTCCGATGCCGCCGCCGCGGCCGCCGCCGCGGCCGGGCCGGCGCCCGCCGGACCGGTGACGGTGACCGGCCGGCTGCAGGCCAACGAGTCGGTGGGCAGCAACGGCGCGGTCGCGGGCGGCCTGCCCGCCGGACAGCTCGGCATGATCAACCGGGCCTCGCTGCTGAACGTGCTGGAGTACGACGGCTGGTACGACGGCTGGGTCGCCGCCGACCAGGTGCCCGCGGGACTGACCGCCGTACCGACCGTGCAGCCGCAGGGCGGGGACGGGCTCACCCTGCGGGCGTTCCAGAACCTGGGCTACACGCTGGAGTGGTTCGTCTTCGCGGGCTTCGTGGTCTTCATGTGGTTCCGCCTGGTGCGCCGGGAGGCGGAGGCGGAACAGGACCGGGCCCTCGGACTGGACCCGGTCCTGGACTGACGTCCGGGGCGACCCGGCAGGGTTGTCTACCGGGACGTCCTGCCGGTGGCGGGGGCCTGTGGCACGGTCGGTGCCGGTGTCGGCGTCGCCGTCCCGTCGTCCGCCGACTCCGCGCCGCCGTGGCAGCGGCCGTGACCGCGACCGCCGACCACGTCGTCCGAGCCGTAGCGGTCGATGTGGTGGTGCGTGGTGCGACCGCCCTGGGAACCGGACGACCCCTTCGTGCCGGACGACCCCTTGCCCCCGCTGGAACCGTGCGAGCCGCTCGAACCGTGCGGGCCGCTCGAACCGCCGGCCCCGCCGCGCCGGGCGAGGTCACCGTCCGGGACCGCACTCTCCGCCGGGCCCGCGCTCTCCGCCGGCCCCGAGCCGTAGGCGGCCCGGACCACCAGCGACCCGCGCCCCGGCCCGCCCGGGTCCGGCGCGCTCGCGCCCGTCGCCGAGCCGGTGGGGGCGGGGGCGGGCGTCGCGGCGCCCGGCCCGGCGGCCGACGGGCTCGCCGACCGCGGACCGGCCGGGGGCGGCGGGCAGGCCACCTCGTCGCCGTGCGAGCCCGAGCAGCCGCCGAGCACCAGCACCCCGGCCACCGCCGCCCCCGTGAGCGTCAGCGGACGTCTCACCCAGCCCCTCCGGCGCCGCCGCCCGGAACGCCGAGGTGCCGTCGGACGAAGTCGATCTCCAGCCGCAGCTGCTTGATCCGCTCCTCCACCACCAGCGAGCCGTGCCCGGCGTCGAAGCGGTACACCTCGTGCGGCTTGTCGAGCTGCTCCAGCCGCTCGACGTAGTTGTCGATCTGCCGGATCGGGCAGCGCGGGTCGTTGACCCCGGCGCTGATGTACACCGGCACCCGGACCTGCTCCACGTAGCTGAGCGGCGAGGAGGCGGTGAAACGCTCCGGCACCTCCTCCGGGGTGCCGCCGAACAGCGTGCGGTCCAGGGACTTCAGCGCCTCCATCTCGTCGGCGTACGCGGTGTGGTAGTCCGCGACCGGCACGGCGGCGATGCCCAGCGACCAGCTGTCGGGCTGCACGCCCAGGCCGAGCAGGGTCAGGTAGCCGCCCCAGCTGCCGCCGGTGAGCACCAGCCGCGCGGGATCGGTCAGGCCGTCGGCGACCGCCCACTCCCGGACGGCCGCGATGTCCTCCAGCTCGATCAGGCCGACCCGCTCGTGCAGCGCGTCGGTCCAGGCCTGGCCGTAGCCGGTCGAGCCGCGGTAGTTGACCCGGACCACCGCGAAGCCGTGGTCCAGCCAGGCGGCCGGCCCCGCCGCGAAGGAGTCGCTGTCGTGGTGGGTCGGGCCGCCGTGGATCTCGAAGACGGTCGGGTACGGACCGGGACCGGCCGCCGTCGGGCGCTGCACCAGGGCGTGCACCCGCCCGCCGGGCCCGTCCACCCAGACGTCCTCGACCGGCACCGAGCCGGGCGGCACCGGGCCGGGCGCCCGCAGCACGACCGCGCCCGCCGTGGACCGGACCGCGGACGGCTCGGCGGCGGAGGACCACAGGTACTCGACCGTGCCGTCCGGGCGGGCGGTGGCGCCGCCGACCGTGCCGCGCGGGGTCTCCAGGCGGGTCAGCAGGCCGTCCGCGAGGGAGTACGTGAACAGTTCGCTGCGCGCCTCGTACTCGTGCTCGACCAGCAGCGCCTCCGCGCCGGGGCGCCACTGCGCGGAGACGTCGCCGGGCAGCTCGCGGCCCTGCTCGTCGCGCAGCGGCAGGGCGGTCTCGGTGCCGTTGGCGACGTCCCAGATCATCGGCTCCCAGCGGCCGGTGCGCTGGTGCGCGACCAGCAGCCGGGTGTCGCCCTCGACCGGGGCGAAGCCCAGGCAGGCGACGCCGCGGGGCTCGTCCCGGCCGGTGACCTCGTCCAGCTCGGCGACGGTCTCGACGGCGCCGTCGGTCAGCCGGACCACGCGGATCGCCGAGTGCATCGCGTCGCCGTGCTCGGTGTGGTCGATGGCGAGCAGGGTGGCGTCGTGGCTGAGGTCGCCGACGCCGCCGTACTCCTCGTGCCGGTAGATCTCGACCGGCTCGGCCGCGCCCGGACGCCGCAGGTGCAGGGTGGTGCCGTCCTCGTCGGTGGACCGGCCGACGACCACCGTGCCGTCGCGGCCCAGGGCCAGGCCCGCCGAGTAGGAGGCGGCGAGGCCGGGCACGGCCTCCTCGTCCGGGCCGCCCGCGAAGGGCTGGCGGCGCCAGACCCCGAACTCGTCGCCGTCCTGGTCGTCGAACCACCAGACCCAGGAGCCGTCCGGGGACAGCTCGGCGTCGGTGGTGCCGTTCGGGCGGTCGGTGACCCGGCGGTGGGTGCCGGTGGCCCGGTCCCAGGCGTACACCTCGTAGGTTCCGGTCGAGTTGGACACGTACAGCGCCCGGTCGGGGGCGTCCTCGGCCCAGTCGGGCAGCGACACGCGGGCTGCCCTGAACCGCTGCTCCCACGCCGGTACGGCGCTCTTCTCCTCGCTCATCCGACCATCCAACCCGATCCGGGGGAGCGAACGGAACGGGCGGGTCGGGGTTCACCCCCGCCCGCCCTTCGCGCCCGCGCGCCGTGCTCCTCAGGCGCGGCGTTCTCCAGGGACACCGTTCTTCGGGTACGCCGTTCTTCGGGCACGCCGTTTTCCGGGTACACCGTTCTTCAGGTTCGGCGCGGCAGCAGCCGGACCAGCCCCACCAGCACCAGCTCCAGCACCGCCAGCGCCGTCACGCTCCGGCCGAAGGCCGCGGTCGGGTCGCCGGTGCCGTAGTAGACCAGGCCGATCAGCGCGATCCCGACCGCACCGCCGACCTGCTGCACGGTGGCCACCACCCCGGCCGCCGCGCCGGCCAGCTCCGGCTCGACGGCGGCCAGGGCCACCGCGGTGACCGGGGCGATGACCAGGCCCATGCCCAGGCCGTCGACGAACAGCCCGGGCGCCAGCCACCACACGCTGCCGTCCGCCGTGCCGTACGCGGCGAGCGCGAGCAGGCCCAGCCCGAGGGCCATCAGCAGGCCGCCGACGGTGATCGTGCGGGGCTCGCCGAGGCGGGCGGTGACCCGGTGGGTGGCGTTCGAGGTGAGCAGGTAGCCGAGCCCGATCGCGGTGAACACCAGCCCGGCGCCGAGCGCGTCCAACCCGCGGCCCAACTGCAGGTGCAGGGCGAGCACCAGGAAGAAGGAGGCCTGGCCGAGCCAGAAGACCAGCTGGGCGAGCAGCCCGGTGCCGAAGGCGCGGCCGCGGAACAGCCGGGTGTCGACCAGTGGGGTGCCGGTGGCCGTGGTGCGGTGCTGGTGGACGGCGAAGGCGGTGAGCAGGACGGCCGAGGCGACCAGGCAGAGCACCGTCCACAGCGGCCAGTCGAGGCCCGGGCCCTGGATCAGCGGCAGCACCAGGGCGGTCAGCGCGGCCGTCACCAGCAGCACGCCGGCCGGGTCCAGGCCCGGCCGGTGCGGGGCGCGCGACTCCGGCAGGCAGCGGCGGACGGCGGCCAGCGCGGCCAGGCCGATCGGCAGGTTGATCAGGAAGCAGCTGCGCCAGCCGAGGCCGAAGACGTCCGCCCTGATCAGCAGACCGCCGATCAGCTGGCCGAACACCGCTCCCACCCCCATGGTCAGCCCGTACCGGGCGAACGCCCGGGCCTGGGCGGCGCCGTCGAAGGCCGTCCGCAGGATCGCCAGCACCTGCGGGCCCATCAGCGCCGCCGCCAGGCCCTGCGCGACCCGGGCACCGACCAGTGCGGCGGCGGTGGGGGCGAGCCCGCAGCCCGCCGAGGCGAGGGTGAACAGGGCCAGGCCGAGCGCGAACACCCGGCGGCGGCCGTACCGGTCGCCGAGCCGGCCGGCGGTCACCAGCCCGACGGCGAGGGCCAGGCCGAACCCGGCCATCACCCACTGGACGACCGCCGGGCCGGCGCCCAGATCGGCCTGGACGGAGGGGACCGCGACGTTGACGACGAAGGTGTCGAGGGCGGTCATGAAGGTGGCGGTCAGGACGACCGGCAGCAGGCCCCTGGGGGCGGGTGCCACTTCCGGTAGGGCCGGCCGTCGGGTTTCCACTGCGGTGGTCATCTCTGCTCCTCCTCCGGGGGTGGGGCGCCGCCGTGGGGGTGCGGCGCCCCCGGGACGCGGTTCGGTGCTGGATTGTTCGGCGTCGGGCCCGTACGGTGCGGGGCCGTTCGAGGTCAAGTCCGTTCGGTGCGGGCCCGACGCCGGACGGTCCGTTCGACGTCAAGCCCGTTCTGCGTCGGGCTCAGACGCCCGGCACGCGGTCCAGGAACCCGTGCACGGTGCCGATCCGCCCCTCCGGGGTGGCCGCCAGCACGTCGAAGCCGATCACCACCGGCTCGGCGCCGGCCGGGCCGAGGTTCCAGGTGAACCGGGCGATGTCGTGGTGGGCGTCCACGGGCCCGAGGGTGAACTCCAGCCCCGGGAACTGGGCCTGGGCCGCGCCGATCAGCGCGTCGATCGCGTCCCGGCCGACGACGGCGGCCAGCGGGTCGGTGTAGCGGCCGTCCTCGGCCCACACCTCGTCGATCAGCTTGCGGCGGGCCGCCGGGTCGGTCTCGTTCCAGACCGCGAGGTAACGCTCGGCGAGCTGCTGGAGGGTGGTGGCGGTGATCCCGGTCATGGTCGTCTCCCGTGTTCCGGTGGGTGGTCGGCGGGTCGTTCCCGCTGCTCACCAAGGTAGGGACGGGCGGCCGCAGCCGAATCGGTCATGGATAGGCATCGGCGTACGTAACCGGCCGCCGGGCCCACGGAGGAGGTGTCCGCACGTCCCGCGTGGGCCGTTGCGCCGGAGTGCCGGCGGCCGGCTCGATAGGGTCGGGGCATGCTGTACGGGAGGGAACACGAACAGGCCGCCGTGGACGAGCTGTTGGCGCGGGCGCGGGACGGCCGCAGCGGCGCGCTGCTGCTCCGGGGAGAGGCGGGGATCGGCAAGACCGCCCTGCTGGACGACGCGGTCGACCGGGCCGGGGCGGCGTTCCGGGTGATCCGGGTGGCCGGCGTCGAGTACGAGGCCGAACTGCCCTACGCCGGGCTGAGCCTGCTGCTGGCACCCGCCCTGGACGACGCCTCCCTCCGCTCCCTGCCCGGTCCGCAACGCCGTTCCCTGGAAGGGGCGTTCGGCCTCGGCGATGATCTGGCCGGCGGGTCCCGGCCGACCGAAGCGCCCGCCGACCGGCTGCTGGTCGGCCTCGCCACCCTCGGACTGCTCGCCGAACTCGCCGCCGAACAGCCGCTGTTGTGCGTGCTCGACGACGTGCAGTGGTTGGACCGGGCCTCCCTGGACGCTCTGCTGCTGGCCGCCCGCCGGCTCCAGGCCGAGGGCGTGGCCCTGCTGCTCGCCGCCCGCACCGAACCCGGCAGGCCCGTCGACCGCGGCCTCGGCCTGCCCGAACTGCGGGTGACCGGACTGGCCGAGACCGACGCCACCCTGCTGCTGACCGAACGGGCCGGCACCGACCTGCCCGCCGCCGTCCGCGACCGGCTGCTCGCCGAAGCCGCCGGGAACCCGCTGGCGCTCACCGAACTCCCCGTCACCACCGGCCCGCAGGCGTCCACCGCGGGCGGCCTGCCGCTCACCAGCCGGCTGCTGATCGCCTTCCACGGCCAGGTCACCGCCCTGCCCCCGGCCACCCAGACCCTGCTGCTGGTCGCCGCCGCCGAGGAGAGCGGCGAACTGGACGTCCTGCTGCCCGCCGCGGCCGCGCTCGGCGTCGGTGCCGAACACCTCGCCCCCGCCGAGGAGTCGGGCCTGGTCACGGTCGGCCCCGACCGCCGGATCGCCTTCCGCCACCCACTGCTGCGCTCCGCGATCCTGCAGCGCGCCCCGCACCACCAGCGGTTGACGGTCCACCGGAGCATCGCCGCGGCCCTGCCCGAGGGCGACCGCCGCACCTGGCACCGCGCCCTCGCCGCCACCGCCCCCGACGCCGAGCTCGCCGAGGCGCTCGAGCTCACCGCGGTGCGCACCGGGCGGCGCGGCGGCCACGGCGGCGCGGCCGCGTACGAACGCGCCGCCCGGCTCACCCCGGACCGCGACGGCGTCACCCGGCGCCTCGTGCTGGCCGCCGAAGCCGCCACCGAGGAAGGCGAGTTGGAGCGCGCCGAGACGCTCGCCGACGAGGCCGGGTCCCGTACCGACAGCGTCCTCGCGCACGCCCTGCTGGACGCCGTCCGGGCCACCGCGCACTTCTGGCGCGGTTCCTATCCGACCGCCCACCGGCTGCTGCTCGACGCCGCCGGCGCGCTCGTCGACCACCCCGACGCGGCCGGGGCCGTCGAACCCGCCCACGCCGCCCGGATGCTGTTCCAGGCCTTCCACGCCGCCTGGTACGCGGGGGAGGAGCCGGTGGCCGAGGTGCTCGACCGGCTCGCCGCCGTCCCGCTGGCCGCCGACGACCCCGTCGCCCCGCTCGCCCGCTACCTGCCCGCCGCCGTCCTCCCGGCGCTGGGCCGACCCGTCGCCGCCCCGCCACCGGCCCGGACGGCCGTCGAGGCAGCCCGCCGGGCCGGCGCCGAGAGCCCCGCCGACCTGGTCCAGCTCTGCGGCGCCACCCTCGTCCTCGGCCGCGACGAGGAGACCCTCGACCTCGGCGGCGAACTCGTCGCCGAAGCCCGAGCCAAGGGCACCCTCGGGGTGATGCCCACCCTGCAGTTCTTCCTCGCCGAGGCCGAGCTCTTCCACGGCCGCCACGCCGACGCCGAACTCACCGCCACCGAGGCCCTCGCACTCGCCCAGGACACCGGCCAGCACCAGTGGGTCAGTCAACTCAGCGCGCTGCTCGCCTACCTGGCCGCCCTCGACGGCCGCACCGAACGCTGCACCGAACTGGCCACCACCGCCCTCGCCACCACCGGCCCGCAGACCGCCGCCCCGGCCGCCGGCCGCCCCTGGGCCCACTGGGCGCTCGCCCTGCTCGACCTCGGCCAGGGCCGGGCCGCCGGCGCCGCCGACCGCCTGCACGCCCTCACCACCGGCCCGCACCGCCACCACGTCAGCGCCACCCGGTCCGTCCCCGACCTGGTCGAGGCCGCCGTCCGCCTCGGGGCCCCGGACCGCGCCGCCGAACCCTACGAACGCTTCGCCCGCTGGACCGCCGCCGCCGACCGCCCCTGGGCGGAGGCCCTACGCCTGCGCTGCCAGGCCCTGCTCGGCCCCGACGAGCTCGCCGAACCCGCCTACCGCGCCGCCCTGGACCTCCACGCCACCGCCGACCGCCCCTTCGAACACGCCCGCACGGCCCTCCTCTACGGCGAATGGCTCCGCCGCACCCGCCGCCGCACCGACGCCCGCCCCCACCTCACCGCGGCCCTGGAAACCTTCGACCGCCTCGCCGCCCACCCCTGGTCCGCCCGCGCCCGCACCGAACTCTCCGCCACCGGCACCCCCGCCCCGGCCTGGACCACCCCCACCGCCCCGAACTCCCTCACCCCCCAGGAACTCCAGATCGCCCGCCTCGCGGCCGCCGGCCTCACCAACCGCGACATCGCCGCCCAACTCTTCCTCAGCCCCCGCACCGTCGCCCACCACCTCTACAAGGCCTACCCCAAACTCGGCATCACCTCCCGCACCGCCCTCCCCACGGCCCTCTGAGCGCGCACGACTTGGGCCCCGCCGATTCAATTCCGGCGGGGCCCTGGGTAGCTCAGTTCGTGGTGTCGTGCTTCCAACCCTCTGAGTGGTGGTTCCGGTGGTAGGCCAGGTGAGTCTGGTCCATCCGGTGGTTGGGAGCCTCGTGCAACTTCCCGATCTCCGCACCCGTGGAGTGATCGGTGATCGTGAGATCGTCCGCGATGGTCAGCATGCCGAAGTCGAAGAGCGCGTGGTGGTTGGGGCACAGGCACAGGACGTTCGCCGCGACGTCCGGGCCGTCGTGCGGGCGACCGAGCGCGCGGACGTGCGCCGCTTCTGCGTAGGCGCCCGTGCGGGTGACGAGTCGGATACCGCACACCTGACACGTGAAGTCGTGGGCTCGCTTGACGTGGTTCGCGACCTTGGTGCTTCTGACGATCCGCTGGACCGTGGCTTCCAAGCGGGTCGGGGTGCTCTGCCCGGCTGGTTCCCTGAGCGGTGTCACAGGGGTCTGTGCTTCACCGGTTGAGACCTGCTCCAGACGGTAACGCCAGACCAGGAAGCCGGACTTGCCGCTGGCGTGCCAGTAGTCCACGACCCGAAAGAGCCCGTCATAGCGGTAGTGCATGCTGCCGGCGCGTCCGGAGCCGTCCGGCTCGCCCCGGACGACCCGTACCGGAACACTAGTGGTCCTGCTGGTGACCAAAGCGGCGTTGCCGAGGGTGAGCGGCTGGTCGAAGGTCTGGATGCGTTCGTCCTTCTTCCGACCGCCCTGGCCGGTGTAGACGATCACGTCACCGTAGTCCTCGTCGTCCTCGTAGCCACCGGACACGACGATGGATTGAGCTCCCCGCTCCTCCGTGCCGCAGATTCCTGCTTGGAGCTGTCGATGGACGCGTGCATCGAATGCAGCCCGGCGATTGGCGAAGACGTGTCCGACCGCTACTCCGGGCACGTGTCCGAAGCCGTCGAAATCGGCAAGGGCGTCGAGATGGGTTTCCTGCAGCAAGTCCTCAGGTCTCTCTGTGTCGAAGAAGCGGCTCGCCAGAGCGCGGTCAGCGGGCAGCGCAGCGGCCTTGGGGTGCTAGGTGACTCACCGAGCTTAGACATACGGCTTGCTACTCCCAGACCTTGGCGTCTGCACCTGGCCAAGCGACCACCACCCCAGCCCGTTCGCAGATGCCCAACCAGCGCTCCTCCAGCGGTGTGCGCTCCAACCATAGAACTCCACGAACTTGCGTTGCCCGCGCGCTGAGTTGGTCTACATAGTCAAGCAACTGGCCTATTCCAGTTCGCAGTTGATGAGACTCGTTCTCCGGCCGCAGGGATTTCACCTCGGTCACTGTTAGCGTGTCGCCGTCGTGCCATGCGATATCAAAGGCTGGGTCAGCTGGACTCGGCGACAACGGCTCCATGCCGCGAGCTCGCACCTGTTCGGCGAGTGCGTTCTGGAGCTCTCGATGCTTGCTGAGGTTCCGACCCATCAGTGCTGGGTCCGGAGCACTTGGGATGGCTGGCTTCGGAACCGTGGTCTCGTCCTCGACTCGGTAGGCACTGCCCACGGGCACGCCGGGAGCGGTCACCGCGGCCCCCACCCGGATGAGGTGGAAGTGGATGACCTTTCGCTCTGGTCCGCCGTTCGTGGACTTGGCGCGCCCCCATGAGTACGGCTCTCCAGGATCGAGGATCCACTCGCCCGCGTAGCGGACCGTTCCACGGCTGCCGATGAAGAGGCGAAGGTGTCGACCGTCCTGAAGGTGGTCCCGGATGGCCTTGTTGCCCTTGGTGAAGACTTGATCGGCGGTCTGTCCCTGACCGGTGTAGCGGAAGCGGTCGTCGGATTCCCAGACGTCGTCGTAGCCGTGCTGTTCGCCCGTGCTGGCGTCGGTGAAGATCAGGACGTTCTTTGACTGCACCGACGGACTAATACCTCCTTGGCGGATGCCCCCGTAACGGTCGTGAAGCTCGACTCGGCGAATCTCTTCCCCAGGTTGAAGGTGCCAGTCATCGTCTGCCGGCATCGCACCGCTCGGTCCTGAGGTCACTGTTTGCTGGGCTTCAGCGGCTAGTGCTTCCCATTGTTCGTCCGTCAGCCGGTGGGGGTTTCCGGCGAACGGCTGGGACAGAATCCCAGCACCGGCAAAGGTGTGGTTGCCCCTGAACCACTCCCGTGGGATCGGGGATTCCAACCACCTCTCCACCTTCAGCGGCACGGCCTCCCGCGGCCCAGGCGGTTCGTCCCAGTACTGATCGTCGGCCTCCTCGCCTTCGTCCCAATAAGGCTCTCCGGTGAGCTCGCCAATCGCGACCACACCACCCCCTGGGCCGCTCACCCACAGTGCGAACGGATCGCCCGTCCGCATCTCCTTCAGGTAGCGCCGGACCGTCCACGAGTCCAACTCGCTACCTTCTGCTCGAAGGTCATTGATACGGAACCGTGCCGGGTTGCACACCAGTATCCATGCCGTCAAGGCACCCACCCCTTCCCCTACTGTTGTCGAGCCACAGCGTAGCTACGTGGCGCAAACGGGTTCGGGATGTCAACGGGTCCGGGTGCCCCGGCATTACAAGGATTGACCTGCGATACCTGTCCTGACCTGCCCCGCGTCCACGCCGCCGCTTCCGGGCTGCCTTCCCACTGGCATCCTCGACTGACCGTCACATGCCGCCGGGTCTGGGATGCCTGGGCGCGGTCTTCGGCGCCGGCTGCCAGTGCTCCGAAGAAGCCGGCTCCCACGTAGCCACAGCCACTCGATCACAGCCGGTATCTGCCGGGATCGCACGATTTGCCAGTCGGATTGATAACTTGCCTGCAAGACAAGCGAGTTGTTCGATGGTGACGGCGATCAAGTCGCCGTCTCCCGCATTCGGGAGCTGACAAGTGTCGCCGTCGCCCTCCAGCTGGGTGCTGACACGCAAGGAGAAGGTCATGTCCGCCAAGGACTACAGCTACGGCATCCCGGACCACCCGATCACGTACGACAAGATCGATCCGAGATCCATCAAGTTCGATTCCCGGGCCCAGCGCAACCTCAACAAGGCTCGCGCGATGGCTATCGCCGAGAAGCTGGTTCCCACGGCTCTCGGGACGCCGATCATCTCGCAGCGCGCCGATGGTCAGTATGCCGTCGACGGCATGCACCGGGTTTACGCATGCCAGCTCCTCCTGGCTGGGAAGGTGACGGTCTCGGAGGAAGTCCTCCAAGCCGTCCAGAGCATCACCTGCGAAGTCCACTCCGACTTGTCGATGGCCAACGAGGCATCCCTGTTCATCATCAAGAACAAGGAGTCCTCGAAGGTCGGTCCGAACGACGAGTTCAGAATCGGCGTGCTAGCTGGCCATCCGCTCTTCGTGGACACCAACACCGTTCTGGAAAAGCATGATCTCAAGGTTGGTAGCCGCACCACGAACGGCGTAAGGGGAATCAAGGGAATCCTCGGCATTGTCGAGGAGTATGGCCCGGAGATCCTGGACCAGTCACTTGCCATCGCCGAGGCCGCTTGGGGGCGCACCCCCGACACGTGGCACTCCGTCACCATAGGTGGTATTGCCATCGTGGTGTCCAAGCATCCGGACTTGGTCAAGCCCCAGGAGCTGGCACAAAAGCTCAAGCGTCAGGGCGATCCCCTTTCCTTCAAGGCCAAGATCCAGACCATCGCGACGAACAACAACACCCGAGCCGATGGCACCAAGGGGCGACTGGAGGCAGCTCATCTGGCAGTTGCGTCGGCTTGGAACTCCAGCCGGCGTGTCAACCGCATTCCCGTCCCGAATATCTTCGAGTAGTCCCGCCCGGCAAATACGTTGCCCCGCGCTGGCTCTCCCATGCGGGGCAACGCTGCGCCTTACCACCGCCCCTCCCGAGGCTACGGCTTGAACTGAGCGAGTGGTTCCCCAGTGGTTCAGGAGGCCGGGAACCAACGCCGGATCTCAGGTCTGCCGTCGATGTGCCGTCCCCTGGGCTCGGCCCGTCGCCCCGCCGAGCGGAGCGAGGTCTTGAACCAGTAGCGGAGCTCGTAACAACCACCCTCGCCATCGCTCGGCCAGCTCTCTCCCAACCCCTCCGGGGCGCTGGCTGGACTGGCCCGCCTGGCTGACTCTCCGCGTTCCTGCTGATCGCTACGTGGGCATGCTGGCTTTGGTCAGGGAGGGCGGGCGAAGGGGGACGCGTGATGGAGCTGGTGGTGAAGCCCTGGCGGGTGCCGGGGAAGGAACGGCTTTACGTCAACAAGGCTGGTCCCCGTGGCGAATCGGTGGCCTGGCTGGACTGCAAAACCGGGGTAGTCACGGTGGAAGTCCCCGAGTTCGAGAACTTCGCTCTGGCCAAGATCGAGGAGTGGTGTCGCTCGTCAGGCAGTCACGTACCGCCGCGTACCGTTCAGCGCCGAGGTGAGAGGCAGCCACCGGCGAAGACGGTCCCTGCCTCGGTACCGCAACCTCGGGCGGGGGTCCCGTTCCTTCCTCCGATGCGGGAGGAGGATGACCTCGCTCGTAACCTTCCCGGTGCAGGACTGGAGAGCCTGGTGCGTGAAGGCGAAGAGAGGTACGGGCTACTCGTCCGGCTCGCTGCCAAGGTGTCCGGTCAGCGCCTCGGTGATTCGAGCACGCTTCGAGGCCTGGAGGGCGAGCAGATCGTCGGGGCCCGGCTGGAGCCGCTGAAAGCCGCTGGCTGGAAGGTCCTGCACGGGGTTCCGCTGCCGTCAGGGGCCGACATCGACCACGTGGTGGTCGGCCCGCCAGGCGTCTTCACGATCAACTCGAAGCACCACCCGGGCGCCACGGTCTGGGTCGGCGAGAAGATAGTGAAGATCAACCGGAACAGTTTCCCGTACCTGGAGAACTCGGAGTTCGAGGCGAGCCGTACCGCCAAGCTGCTCACCGAGTGGTGTGGCTTCGAGGTGCCCGTTCATCCAATCATTGCCGTTGTCGGCGCCCAGAAGATCACTCTCGGTGCGACGTCGGGAGTGACGGTCGTTGATGGTGAGCAGATCGCGTCGGCTCTGCCCTCCCGGCCGGCAGTCCTGTCCCCGAACAGGGTGGACCGGGTCTTCACCATCGCCCGCCATCGGCATGTCTGGAGCCAGCTGGGGAAGCGCGGCAAGAAGAGCAGCTGACTCAGCTCGCCTGCGGCGTGTCGATGAGCGTCCGGCCGTCGTGGGGCCGGACGTGCGGAGCTGCGTCGCCCTGAACCGCGTCGAGCAGGCGGATGGCCTAGACCTCGCCCATGCGGTCGGAGATCTCCTCTGGGGTGAGCCACGCAACGGCGGTCGACTCGTCGGGCAGCTGCTCGCTGCCGCCCTCAGGGTGGCACCGGAACACCGGGGCAACGATGCCGCGGGTCACGTTCTTGTAGACCCCGGCGAGCCGTTCCACAGAGGCCTTGGTACCGGTCTCCTCGTACACCTCACGGCGCACGCCGTCCTCGAGCGTCTCCGAGAGCTCCAGCACTCCGCCGGGCGGCTCCCACGTGCCGTTCTCACGCACCACCGCCCCGGCCACGAACACGGGGTGGAGAGGCGTTGAAACCTTCTTTGCGGCGCTGGTACTCATGTACAGAGGAACAGGAGACCTTCCAGCACCATGGTGAGCGGGCGAGGCCGCGCCGACGGCGAAAGCGAGGTTTCAGCGGATTGCGGACGACCCGGCATCGCAGATCCGGACCGGGGTCCTGGCTCCCGGCGGGATAAGGCCCCGATGGCGCTGAGCCCCGGATCCCCGGTGATCCACCTCGTCCGAGACGCCGTGTCCCTTGCCGACCGCGTGGTTGAGACCTGTGACACCGTGATGGCCGCTGGCCAGTTCGTTCTGGACTATCGCCTCCCAGCGCGCGACTGACGCTAGCTCGACTCTCGCAACCGGTCGCACGATTCTTCGGCCAGGGAGGAGGTCTACCGGAAGCAGATCCCGCCCGGTAACCCAGGCAGGCGCCACGGTGCTGGACGACATCTTCAAACAGGGCGCTGAGGCGTAGTCACTCAGTCGGTGGCACAGAACGAGGAAGGGCCCCACCGGATTTCTCCGGCAGGGCCCTTACCTGCAACTACTGGGTCGGGGTGGCGGGATTTGAACCCACGGCCTCTTCGTCCCGAACGAAGCGCGCTACCAAGCTGCGCCACACCCCGGTCTTTCTGTTTGTCGCTCCGTCTCCTTCGCGACGAGTAGAACTCTACCGGACGCTCGCCGAGACACGAAATCCGGTTTCGTGCGGGCGTCCGGTCGGGGTCAGCGGGGGGCCGGGGTGAGGGTGAGGAGGGTGGCTTCCGGGGGGCAGGCGAAGCGGATCGGGGTGTAGCGGTTGGTGCCGCAGCCGGCGGAGACGTGGAGGTAGGAGCGGTGGCCGCCGGCCTGGTGGGTGGAGAGGCCCTTGACCCGGCGGGTGTCGAGGTCGCAGTTGGTGACCAGGGCGCCGTAGAAGGGGATGCAGAGCTGGCCGCCGTGGGTGTGGCCGGCGAGGATCAGCGGGTAGCGGTCGGCGGTGAAGGCGTCGAGGACGCGCAGGTAGGGCGCGTGGACGACGGCGAGGGAGAGGTCGGCGTCGGCGGAGGGGCCGCCGGTGACCGCGGCGTAGCGGTCGCGGCGGATGTGGGGGTCGTCGAGGCCGGTGAACTCGAGGTCGAGGCCGTTGAGGGTGAGGCGGCCGCGGGTGTTGGTGAGGTCGAGCCAGCCGGCCGCGTCGAAGCCGTCGCGGAGCTTCTCCCAGGGGTTGTGCACGGCGCCGCTGATGCCGCGGTTGCCGGTGCCGTCGGGGTTGTTCATGCCGTGCACGCCGGTGCGCAGGGCCTGGAGGTAGCGGGCGGGGTTCTTGCGGGCCGGGCCGTAGTAGTCGTTGGACCCGAAGACGTAGACGCCGGGGAAGTCCATGAGCGGCCCGAGCGCGTCGAGGGTGGCGGGGACGCCGAGCGGGTCGGAGAGGTTGTCGCCGGTGTTGACCACCAGGTCGGGGCGCAGGCCGGCCAGGCTCTGCAGCCAGCGCTGCTTCTTGCCCTGTCCGCTCACCATGTGGATGTCGGAGACCTGGAGGACCCGGAGCGGCTTGGCGCCCGGGGGCAGGACGGGGACCTCGACCCGGCGGAGCCGGAAGGCACGTACCTCGTACCCGACGGAGTAGGCGAGGCAGGCGGCGCCGGCGGCGGCGACACCGAGGGGAACGGAGTACAGCGGTCGCATCGGTCCATGCTCTCAGACGGTGGATCAGGTGGTGAACGTCCGGTGGGGCGGTGCGGTCACGGCCGCCGCGACGTGCGAGGGACGGGCCCTGCGATGATCCGGACCGCGTCACCGGACTGGGCGGTTACGGACCCACCGGGAGCGCTCCGGGCCCGTAAAGGCAAGCGACGGATTGCCGCAGATGGGAGACTCGTGGCCATGACCACGCTCAAGGAGCAGTTGCACGAGGACCTCACGGCTGCCATCAAGGATCGGGACGAGCTGCGCTCGTCCACCATCCGGCTCACGCTGTCCGCCGTCACCAGCGAGGAGGTCGCGGGCAAGCAGAAGCGCGAGCTGTCCGACGACGACGTGCTGAAGGTGATCGCCCGCGAGGCGAAGAAGCGCCGCGAGGCGGCCGAGGCCTTCGACCAGGGCGGCCGGGCCGAGCAGGCCGCGCGGGAGCGCGCCGAGGGCGAGCTGCTGGCGGGGTACCTGCCGAAGCAGCTCTCGGACGAGGAGCTGACCGCGATCGTGGCCGCCGCCGTGGCCGAGAGCGGGGCGAGCGGCCCGCAGGCGATGGGTGCCGTGATGAAGCTGGTGAAGCCGAAGGTGGACGGTCTGGCCGAGGGCGGCCGGGTGGCCGCCGCGGTGAAGGCCGCGCTGGCCTGACCAGGGGGCGGCAGACGCCGCCCTGCGGCGCAGCAGTACCCCAGCGGGGCAGTACCCAGGGCATACGCCGAGGGGCGCCCTCCGGAAGATCCGGAGGGCGCCCCTTCGCCGTGGTACGGGCCCGGTCAGTGCCGGCCGCCGTTGCCGTTCCCGTTGCCGTTCCCACCGCCGCCGATCATGCCCGGCGGGAGGGTGAACCCTCCTCCTATCACCCCACCCGGGCCGTTGCCGTTCCCGTTGCCGTTCCCGCCGGCCGTGGCCGGCGGCGGCGGGTTCTGCCCCGGCTGCTGCTGCGGCTGGGCGTTGGGGTCGGCCGGCGGGGTGGCGCCCGGCGGGGGAGTGGCCGGCTGCGGGTCCGGGATGTTGGTGGTCTGGATGGTCTCGAGCGGCGATCCCTTGAGCGCCTGGTTCATGGCCAGCTGCCAGATCGGGCCGGGGCCGTCGGCGCCGAACACCTCGTCGAAGTGCTTGCCGCCGATGTTGATGTTCTTCATCTTGACGCCGCCGGCCGGGCCGCCGAGCCAGACCGCGGTGGCCAGCGACGGGGTGTAGCCGTCGAACCAGGCGGCCTTCTTCTCGTCGGTGGTGCCGGTCTTGCCGGCGATCTTGCGGCCGTCGTCCAGGCCGAGGGCGGCCGCGGTGCCCTTCTCGGTGACGTTGAGCAGGACGGTGTTGAGCGAGTCCGCGGTCGACTCGGAGAAGGCCTGGCTGCACTGGGACTGCGGGACCTTGAGGTCCTTGCCGTCCACCGTGGTGATCTTGTTGATCGCGATCGGGGTGCAGTACTTGCCGCGGGCGGCGAAGGTGGCGTAGACGTTCGCCATGGTCAGCGGGGAGAGCTCCAGGGTGCCGAGGACCATCGAGGGCACCTCCTGGAACTGGTCGCCCTTGGCGGACTGGGTGATGCCCAGCTTGTTCGCCATCTGCTTCATCGCGCAGAGGCCGACCTGCTGCTCCATCTCCACGAAGTAGGTGTTGACCGAGAGCGCCATGGCCTGCTTGAGCTCGTACGGCCCGACCTCGCTGGCCGACTCGTTCTTCACCGTGGCCTTGGGCTTGTCGGTGTTCTTCCAGGTGCCGTTGCAGGTCGAGATCTGGGGGTAGTCGATCTTGTTCTCGGACGGGAACGACTGGGTGTTCGACATGCCCGACTCCAGCGCCGCCGCGGCGAGGATCGGCTTGAAGGTCGAACCGGTCTGGAAGCCGTTGCCGCCGCCCATCGAGGAGTCGACGTTGAGGTTGACGACGGTCTGGTTCTTGTTCGGGTCCAGGCCGTAGGGGCGGGTCTGGGCCATGGCGAGGATCTTGCCGGTGCCGGGCTCCATCATGGTCGCCGCGGCCGACACCTGGTCGGTCACGTTGACCTTCTTGGTGACGGCGTTCTGGGCGGCGGCCTGCTTGTCCGGGTCCAGCGTGGTGTAGATGTTCAGGCCGCCGGTGTCCCACAGCTTCTTGCGGTCGTCGGCGTTCTTGCCGAAGGCCGGGTCCTGCTTGACCACGTGGCGGACGTAGTCGCAGAAGAAGCCCATGCCGGCCTGGGCGGTGATGCAGCCGTTCTGCGGGTCCTTGTACTTCAGACCCAGCGGGGCGGCCTTCGCCTCCTTCGCCTGGTCGGCGGTGATGTGCTTGTTCTCCAGCATCTTGTCGATGACGACGTTGCGGCGCTTCACCGTGTTGTCCGGGTAGCGCACCGGGTCGTACTGCGACGGGTTCTGGACCACGCCGGCCAGGGTGGCCGCCTCCGCGATGGTCAGGTCCTTGTTGCTCTTGCTGAAGTAGCGCTGGGACGCGGCCTCGACCCCGTAGGCCTGGTGGCCGTAGAAGGTGATGTTGAGGTAGTTGGTGAGGATCTGATCCTTGCTCAGGTCCTCCTCCAGCTTGATCGCGACCTTGAGCTCCTGGATCTTGCGGCCCAGGGTCTTGCGCTGCGCCTCCAGGACGGCGGCCTGGTCGTCGCCGGCCTTCTCCACGTTGACGTTCTTCACGTACTGCTGGGTCAGCGTGGAGGCGCCCTGGGAGGTGGTGCCGCTCTCCGCGTTCTTGCCGACCGCGCGCAGGATGCCCTTGAGGTCGACGGCGCCGTGCTCGTAGAACCGGGCGTCCTCGATGTCGACCTGGGCGTGCCGCATGTACGGCGACATCTGGTCGGCGGTGATGACCGTCCGGTCGCGCTCGTAGACCTTGGCGATCAGCCCGCCCTTGGCGTCGAAGATCTGCGTCGCCTGGGTGAGCGGCGGGGTCTTGAAGTCGTCGGGGATGTTCTGGAAGCTCTCCGCCGTGTCCTTGGCGGTCAGCCCGATGGCGCCGACGGCGGGCAGGGCGAGGCCTGCCAGCAGGACTCCGGAGAGCACGCTGACGCCCAGGAACTTCACGCCGTTGCCGACGTGGTCCATCGGTGATCCGCTGCTCTTGCGGCGCGGAGCCCCGGGGTTGCCTGGGGGCGGGGTTGCCTGAGGGCGCTTCGGTGCCATGGGGAGAACCCTACGTCCCCGATTCCCGCACATAGGGGCAGGTGTTCGCCTAGGCTTGTCACAAGCTTGCGACAGCTTCGGTGCGTCAACATCACTCACTCTTGTGAGTGCGGAGAGTTGCCCGAATTGCCCTCCCTTGTCGGGGTTTTGAGGCGACTGGGGCCTGTTGTGTTCACGTGAATGGTCGCACTCCGTGACGGCGCCTGTGGCGAGAGTGGGGGCCTCGCGGGTGGCAAGGGCTGCGACCTGCGATCACTCCAACGAGTGAGATGACCGATACCCATAGTCCGATCGGGTCATTCGAGATTGAGCCCGAAGGGGCTGTTGCAAGCTGCCCTTCTTCCGTAACGTCCTCAACTGGCAACGGTGAATATGCCGTTGCCGCCGTGGGGGAGCTCCGAATCATCGGGAGAGGACGGCGCCGGCATGGGCTGGGTTGACGACTGGAGTGCGCAGGCCGCCTGCCGCACGAGTGATCCGGACGAACTGTTCGTCCAGGGGGCGGCACAGAACCGGGCGAAGGCGGTGTGCAGCGGCTGCCCCGTGCGGACGGAGTGCCTCGCGGACGCGCTGGACAACCGGGTGGAGTTCGGCGTGTGGGGCGGGATGACGGAGCGCGAGCGCCGGGCGCTGCTGCGCCGCCGCCCGACGGTCATCTCGTGGCGCAGGCTGCTGGAGACGGCCCGCACCGAGTACGAGGAGTCCCTCGCGACCGGCGTGATACTGACGGACTACGCCCAGGCGGGCTGAGCCCGGCCGGGATCACGACCGGCCCGGGGTCAGGACCGCCCGGGATCACGACCGCCCGGAAGCACGACCGGGTCAGAGCCGCAGCCGGGTCAGGACCACGACCGGCCCGGAGCCGACGACCGTCCGGGCACTACGCCGCGCCGCTGAGCCGCTCCCCGATCGCGCGCAGCCCGTCCAGGTCGTGCACGTCACCCGGCAGCGCGGCCACCTCCACGATCGGCACGTCCGGGTAGACCGAGACGAAGCGGTCCCGGGTGCGCCGCTCGCGCCCCATGATCTGCATCCGCTCCGCGTGCAGCCGCAGCAGCCCGGCCGCGAGCAGCTCCGCCTCGGGCGAGGAGTGCTCCGAGCCGTTCTCCTCCAGCGCCTCGGCGGCCGCCAGCGCCCGCTCCGCCGTGAGCTGGGGCGCCCCCGTGCTGTGCACCCGGTTGAGCACCAGCCCGGCCAGCGGCATCCGGTCCGCGGCCAGCCGGTCCACGAAGTACGCCGCCTCGCGCAGCGCGTCCCGCTCCGGCGCCGCGACCACCAGGAACGCCGTGCCCGGCGCCTTCAGCAGCTGGTAGGTGCGGTCGGCGCGCTCGCGGAAGCCGCCGAACATCGAGTCCATCGCGCTGACGAAGGTCTGCACGTCGGTGAGCAGCTGGGCGCCGAAGATCTTGCCCAGGGTGCCGGTGAGCAGGCCCATCCCGGCGTTCAGGAAGCGCATCGCGCTGCGGCCGCCGACCTTGGCGGGCGCGGTCAGGATCCGGATCACCCGGCCGTCCAGGAAGGAGCCGAGCCGGTTGGGGGCGTCCAGGAAGTCCAGCGCGGAGCGGGAGGGCGGGGTGTCCACGACGATGAGGTCCCACGCCTCGGCGTCCCGCAGCTGCCCGAGCTTCTCCATCGCCATGTACTCCTGCGTGCCCGCGAAGCCGGCCGACAGGGACTGGTAGAACGGGTTCTCCATGATCGCCTTGGCCCGTTCGGGCTCGGCGTGGGCCAGCACGACCTCGTCGAAGGTCCGCTTCATGTCGAGCATCATGGCGTGCAGCTCGCCCGCCGGCCGCGCGTCGGCGCCCCCGTCCTCGCCGCCGCCCCCGTCCCCGTCCCGGGTGTGCAGCGGTGCCCCGGCCATCGCGGTGACGCCCTTGACCACCCGAGGGGTGTTGTCGAGTTCGTTCAGGCCCATCGACTGGGCCAGCCGCCGGGCCGGGTCGATGGTCAGCACCACGACCTTGCGGCCGCGCTCGGCGGCCCGCAGGCCGATCGCCGCGGCGGTGGTGGTCTTGCCGACGCCGCCGGAGCCGCAGCAGACGATGATCCTGGTCTTCGGGTCGTCGATCAGCCCGTCCACCGCGAGTCGGCTGCCGGTCCCCCGGACCCCGCCGTGGGCCGGAGCCGTTCCGCCGTGTGCCCGAGCCGCCCCGCTGTTCGCCGAAGTCACGCCGCCCCCTGCCGCTTCAGTTCGCCCGCCAGCCGGTACAGCCCGCCGAGGTCCACGCCCTCGCCCAGCAGCGGCAGTTCGTACGTCGGTAGCTTCAACTGCTGGAGATCGGTGCGCTGTTCGCGTTCCAGCTCGACCCGCTCGGCATGCTCCCGGGCCTGCTCCAGCAGCGGGTCCAGCAGCGGCTCCACCGTGGCCCGGACCGTCTCCGCCTTGCGGGAGCGGCCGCCCAGCCCGGCCTCGCCGAGGGCCAGCGCCACCTCCTCGCGGTGGTCCCCGTCCACTGCGGACACCGCCGCGGCGTCCAGCACCGGCGGCCGCACCATGTTGACCATCACCCCGCCCACCGGGAGCTTCGCCTCGCGCAGCTCCGCGATGCCGTCGACCGTCTCCTGCACCGGCATCTCCTCCAGCAGGGTGACCAGGTGCACGGCGGTCTCCGGGGACCGCAGCACCCGCATCACGGCCTGCGCCTGGGTGTGTATCGGGCCGATCCGGGCCAGCCCGGCGACCTCGGAGTTGACGTTCAGGAAGCGGGTGATCCGCCCGGTCGGCGGGGCGTCCATGACCACCGCGTCGTACCGGCGGCGCCCGTCCGGGCCCTTGCGGCGGGCCGCCTCGCAGGCCTTGCCGGTGAGCAGCACGTCCCGCACGCCGGGGGCGATGGTGGTGGCGAAGTCGACGAAGCCGACCTTCTGCAGCGCCTTGCCCGCCCGGCCGAGCTTGTAGAACATCTCCAGGTACTCGAGCAGCGCCTGCTCGGTGTCGATCGCCAGCGCCAGGACCTCGCCGGGCCCGCCCTCCCCGGCCGGCAGGCCGAGCTGGGGGCGGGAGACCGAGGCGATCCGGCGCTCCTCGTACGGGAGCGCGGCGATCCCGAACAGTTCGGCGATGCCCTGCCGCCCCTCGACCTCGATCAGCAGCACCCGGCCGCCCTCGGCGGCCAGCGCCAGGGCCAGCGCGGCGGCCAGCGTGGTCTTCCCGGTGCCGCCCTTGCCGCTGACCACGTGCAACCGGACCCCCTCCCAGTCGGGGTCGCGCCGGGTCGCCTGGCCGGGGGTGCGTGCCACGCTGCGTCTCCGTCCGTCTCCGTCCCTGCGGGCGTCCCCTCCCACGAGGCGCCCCTCCGAGAGGGCACCCGGTCGTGCGGGTGCCCTCTCGCGAGGGTAACCAGGGAGCGCGCCCGATGCCCGGAGCACCGGGGGTGCCAGGACTGAATCATGCCCCCTTTGTGTCCCACCTCACACGCCGGTCGGCGGGCGGCGGCGATCGCCGGGACGGCTCGTCTAGAGTCTGGCCATGACCAAGTGGGAATACATGACGGCGCCCCTGCTCGTGCACGCCACCAAGCAGATCCTGGACAACTTCGGCGAGGACGGCTGGGAGCTGGTCCAGGTCGTGCCCGGCCCGAACCCGGAGCAGCTGGTGGCCTACTTCAAGCGGGAGAAGAACGCATGAGCCGGGTCGAGTCCAAGCTCACCGAGCTGGGCCTGAGCCTGCCGCCGGTGGCCGCCCCGGTCGCCGCCTACGTGCCGGCCGTGCAGTCCGGCGAGTTCGTGTTCACGTCCGGCCAGCTGCCGGTCGTCGACGGCAAGCTGCTGAACACCGGCAAGGTCGGTGCCGAGGTCTCCCCGGAGGAGGCCAAGGAGCTCGCCCAGCGCTGCGCGCTGAACGCCCTGGCCGCCGTCAAGTCGGTGATCGGCGACCTGGACCGGATCGAGCAGGTCGTGAAGGTCGTCGGCTTCGTCGCCTCCGCCCCCGACTTCACCGGCCAGCCGGCCGTGGTCAACGGTGCCAGCGAGCTGCTCGGCGCGGTGCTGGGCGAGGCCGGTGTGCACGCCCGCAGCGCGGTCGGCGTCGCGGTGCTGCCGCTGGACGCTCCGGTCGAGGTCGAGCTCCAGGTGCGCGTCAAGAGCGCCTGAGCGTGATCGTGAAGGCGGGGTCGGGCCTGTCCAACCCCGCCTTCGTGCGCTTAGCATCCGGGCATGGACCATCGAGCAACGACGCTCCCGATGCCGCCCGGCTGGCCCGCCCGGATCCGGGCGGTCGACTCCGGCCTGCTCACCCCGGTGACGCCCCGGCCCGCCGCGACGGTCGTGCTGCTGCGCGACCGCGCCGACGGGCCGGAGGCCTACCTGCTGCGCCGCCGCACCTCGATGGCCTTCGCGGGCGGGATGTACGCCTACCCGGGCGGCGGGGTGGACCCGCGGGACGCCGAGGTCGAGCCGGGCTGGGCCGGGCCCCCGCCCGAGGAGTGGGCGCGCCGGCTCGGGGTGGACGTCCGGACGGCGCGCGCGGTGGTCTGCGCCGCCGTGCGCGAGACCTTCGAGGAGGCCGGCGTGCTGCTGGCCGGTCCGGACCGGGACAGCGTGGCCGCGCCGCGCGACTGGTCCGCCGAGCGGGCCGCGCTGGAGGCGCACGAGCTGTCCTTCGCCGACTTCCTCCGGGAGCACGGCCTGGTGCTGCGCAGCGACCTGCTGGGCGGCTGGGCCCGGTGGGTCACCCCCGAGTTCGAGGAACGGCGCTACGACACCTGGTTCTTCGTCGCCGCCCTGCCCGCCGGCCAGAGCGCGGCGCTGGAGGTCGGTGAGGCCGACCGGGTCGCCTGGCTGACTCCCGCCGAGGCGGTCCGGGGCCACCGGGAGGGCCGGTTCGGCATGATGCCGCCGACCGTGACGGTGCTGCGCGAACTGTCGTCGGTCCGGAGCGCGGCGGAGGCGCTGGCCGCGGCCGCGGACCGGGCGCTGGCACCCGTACTGGGCCGGGCCGAGGTCCACGGCGACCGGATGACCGTCCGCTGGCCCGGGTACGACGAACTGACCATCGACGGGGAGTTCCCCGCCGACCCCGCCGGCCCCGCCGACCCCGCCGACCCCGCCGCAGGATCCTGACCGCGGCGCCGGAGGACGGCCCACCGGCGCCGCGACCGACCACGCCCGGACCGTCGTCGGCCCGGGACACCGACCGGACCGGATCCGGGAGACCGACCCGACCAGAGAGGACCGACCCCCGATGACCCACGCCGACGTGGTCCGCCGGACGGCCCGCGAGCTGCCCGCCCGCCGAGTGACCCCCCGTTCCGCGGCCTGCGACAGCCCGGTCCCCTTCGTCGAGGTCGCCCAGCGCGCCCTCGTCCGGACGCTGCCGCTGCGGTCCCTGCCGCCGCGGGCCCTGCACCGGGACGGCGAGGGCGACCGGTGAGCGGGTTCCTGCCGGGCGACCCGGCCGGCGCGGTCGGCGGCGAGGCCACCGCTCGGGCGCTGTGCGTGCTGGCCCCGAACCCGTCCCCGATGACGCTGGACGGCACCAACACCTGGCTGCTCGCGGAACCCGGATCGGACCTCGCGGTGGTGATCGACCCGGGCCCGCTGCACGAGGGCCACCTGCGCCGGGTGGTCGAGCTCGCCGAGGAGCGCGGCCAGCGGATCGCGCTCACCCTGCTGACCCACGGCCACGCCGACCACTCCGAGGGCGCGGCCCGCTTCGCCGAGCTGACCGGCAGCGAGGTGCGGGCCCTGGACCCGGCGCACCGGCTGGGCTCCGAGGGCCTGGTGGGCGGCCAGCGCCTGGACGTCGGCGGCCTCGACCTGCGGGTGGTCGCCACGCCCGGCCACACCTCGGACTCGCTGACCTTCCACCTGCCGGACGACGGCGCGGTGCTCACCGGGGACACCGTGCTCGGCCGCGGCACCACGATGGTCGCCCACCCCGACGGCCGGCTCGGGGACTACCTGGACTCGCTGCGCCACCTGCACACGATGGCCTCGGAGCACGGTGTGCGGACGGTGCTGCCCGGCCACGGCCCGGTGCTCGCGGACGCGCTCGGCGCGGTCGACTACTACCTGGCCCACCGGGCCACCCGGCTCGCCCAGGTGGAGACCGCGGTCGAGGCGGGCTGCCGGACGGCCGCCGACGTGGTCGCCCGGGTCTACGCCGACGTGGACCGGGCGCTCTGGCCGGCCGCCGAGCTCTCGGTGCGGGCCCAGCTGGAGTACCTGACGGAGCACGGGCTGATCCCCGAGCGGGACTGATCCGCGACCGGGGCTGATCCGCGCCGGCACGCCGGAGGGCCCGTCGCGGTGATCGCGACGGGCCCTCCGGGCGTACGGGCGTCAGCGGGAGCGGCGGGACAGTCGCTCGACGTCCAGCAGCACCACCGCGCGGGCCTCCAGCTTCAGCCAGCCGCGGCCGGCGAAGTCGGCGAGCGCCTTGTTGACCGTCTCGCGGGAGGCGCCGACCAGCTGGGCCAGCTCCTCCTGGGTGAGGTCGTGGGCGACGTGGATGCCCTCCTCGGACTGCACGCCGAAGCGGCGGGAGAGGTCCAGCAGGGCCTTGGCGACGCGGCCGGGCACGTCGGAGAAGACCAGGTCGGACATCACGTCGTTGGTCCGGCGCAGTCGGCGGGCGATGGCCCGCAGCAGCGCGATGGAGACCTCGGGGCGGGCGTGCAGCCAGGGCTGCAGGTCGCCGTGGCCGAGGCCGAGCAGCTTGACCTCGGTGAGCGCGCTGGCGGTGGCGGTGCGCGGGCCCGGGTCGAACAGCGAAAGCTCGCCGATCATCTCGCTGGGGCCGAGCACGGCGAGCATGTTCTCGCGGCCGTCCGGCGAGGCACGGTGCAGCTTGACCTTGCCCTCGGCGACGACGTACAGCCGGTCGCCCGGGTCGCCCTCGTGGAACAGCGACTCACCACGGGCGAGGGTGACCTCGGTCATGGAAGCGCGCAGCTCGCCGGCCTGTTCGTCGTCGAGTGCCGCGAAGAGTGCGGCGCGCCGCAGAACGTCGTCCACGTGCTTCCTCCTTCTCGGCCGTCCGGCGGGTGGGCCGTCCGGCGCAAGTTCCGTTCAGTGTTCTGCATCACCAAGCATGGCGCATGTCGCTCCGATCATATGAGGAGGGGGTGTGTCGGGGTGTGCCGTGCGGGGCCATTCGTACCGGCGGGTCATGGGTCGGAGGGCCCGGCGACGGTCATCCGGTCGAACTCCTGACCGTCCGGATCGAACAGGGAGTCGCCCAGTGCGGTGCGGGCGGAGAGGACGGCGTGCCCGGCCCGGTGGGCACTGGTCAGGCCCGCCGTACGCAGGGCGGTGAGGTGCTGCGAGACGGCGGCCGGGGACAGCCCGGTCCGGCGGGCCAGCTCGCTGGTCGAGGCCGGGGAGCCCAGCTCGGCCAGCAGCCGGGCCCGGGACCGGCCGAGGACGGCGGCCAGCGCATCGGTGCGCGCCGCCGAGCCCGGCCGCTCCTCCCAGAGCGCGGCCGTGCCGCGCGCCGGGTAGACCAGCTGCGGCGGATCCGGCGGCAGCACCCGGGTGAGCACCCGCGGCCAGGCGAAGACCGACGGTAGGAGCAGCAGCCCGGCCCCGGCGGTCAGCCGGGCGACCCCGCAGTGCCGCTGGTCCAGCCGCAGCGCGGTGCCGTCCCAGCGGACCGTCCCGTGCAGCTCGTCCAGCATCCGCGCGGTGCCGTGCTCGGCGGCCTGCCGCGAGCGGTGGAAGACGTCCGCCGCCAGCAGCGCCCTGATCCGGGCCCAGTGCGGGGCGAGCGCCAGCTCCCAGTAGGCCTCGATCTCGGCGGCCAGCCGGGGCAGCTGGCCGGCCGGGTCGCGGTACAGCGGCGTCAACGCGGCCGGCAGCCGGCCGCCCGCCTCGGCGGCCACCAGATCGAGGTCGGTCCGGACCTGCCGGTCGCCGGTCGCGGTGATCACGGCCAGTTCCTCGGCGAGCCCGGGGGAGAAGCCGGGCGGGGCGGGGTTGAGGAAGTCGGGCAGGTGGCCTTCGGGCGGGACCATCGCGGCCAGCCGGCCGCGGTCCAGCCCGGCGGCGGCCAGCCGCTCGCGGACCCGGCCGGCCCAGCGGCGGTGCAGTGCCGGGACGGGCGAGCGGGCGAGCGCGCGCAGGCTGGTGACCACCTCCTGCATCGGACTGACGGCGAACCGGGTCAGCGCCAAGTCCCGTGCCGAGAAGTGGAGTTCCGTCCGCACCTGAGAGCCCCCTCGGGAAGATTCGGCCCCAGCTTAAACACTGGCGGCCGGTGCGCGGCGCGGCGCAGGATGCCTGCGTCCCCACCGATCCGTACGAAAGCCGGTGACCGAACATGTCCACCACCCCCGAGGCCCGCGAGCGGGCGCTGCGGCTGCGCGGGCTCGTCGCGCAGGGCGTTCTCGTGCTGCCCAACGCCTGGGACGCGGGCAGCGCCGCGGTGATCGCCTCGGCCGGCGCCCGGGCGATCGCCACCACCAGCGGCGGCGTCTCCTGGTCGCTCGGGCACGGGGACGGCCAGCGGATGGACCGGGCCGCGGCCGTCGCGACGGCCGCCCGGATCGTCGCGGCGGTCGACCTGCCGGTCACCGTGGACGCCGAGGGCGGGTACGGGCCGCGACCGGCCGACGTGGCCGCGACCGTGACCGAACTGGTCGGCGTCGGCGTGGCCGGGGTCAACCTGGAGGACTCGACGGCCGTCGGCGGGCCGCTGTTCCCGGTGGCCGACCAGGCCGAGCGGCTGCGGGCGGCCCGTACCGCGGCCGCGGCGGCCGGACTGCCCGAACTGCTGGTCAACGCCCGAACCGACGTGTTCCTGTTCGGGCTGGGCGGGCTCGACGACGTGCTGGCGCGGGCCGAGGCCTACGCCGGGGCGGGCGCCGACGGCCTGTTCGTCCCCGGGCTGCTGGACCTCGACGTCCTCGCCGAGCTGTGCCGGCGCGCTCCGCTGCCGGTGAACGCGATGGCCGGGGCGGGCGGGCCGACCGTCGCCGAGCTGGCCGCCGCCGGGGTGCGGCGGGTGAGCGTCGGCACCGGCCTCGCCCAGGCCGCGTACACGGCGGCGCACCGGGCCGCCGCCGAACTCCTCGGCGCCGGAACGCTGACGGAGCTGGACGGCGCGCTGGGCTTCGGGGAGCTGAACGGGCTGTACCGGTAGCCGGTAGCCGGTAGCCGGTAGCCCGTCCGCCCTCCGGCCGGCCGGAGGGCGGACGGGCGGGCGGTGATCAGCCCTCGAAGCCCAGCTCGGCGAGGTTCTGCTCGATCCGGGCGTGGTGGGCGGCCTCCCAGTCGTCCAGGGTCTCGGCGGCCTCCTTGGCCAGCTTCGCCCGGGCCGCCTCCAGGGCCCGCGCCCGGTCGGCGGCGGGCACCACCACGACGCCCTCCTCGTCGGCCACCACGATGTCGCCGGGGGACACCAGCACCCCGCCGCAGCGCACCGGGACGCCGTGGCTGCCCAGTCGCTTCTTCGACCCGGGGATCGGGATGACGCCGCGGGCGATCACCGGGAAGCCCCGCTCGCGGACCTCGCCGAGGTCGCGGATCAGGCCGTCGGCCACGAAGGCGGCGACGCCCCGGCGCTGGGCCACGGCGCAGACGTTGCCGCCGGCCAGCGCGTAGTCCAGGTCGCCGGACTCCACCACGATCACCGCGCCGGGCTCGGCCCGGTAGATCGCGGCGTGCAGCATCAGGTTGTCGCCGGGCGGGCACTGCACCGTGAAGGCCGGTCCGGCCACCCGGGGCATGCCCGCCCAGAGCGGGCGCAGGCCGGTGTCCATGACCTGGGCGCGGCCCAGGTCCTCGGCCAGCGTGGTGGTGGGAATGTCCGCGAAGTCCTTGAAGTCCCCGTGCATGCTTCCTCTTTCTCCGTTCGTCAGACCACCGGAAGACTAGGGCGAGGACGTGAACGGCGGTTCACCGGCCCGGCGTCCGGGCGCGGGGGTGCTCAGGCGTAGAACTTCAGCAGCTCCGGCACCAGCGCCTCGGCCGCCACCTCGTGGGTCTGGTCGGCCAGCGTCCGGTACTCGGCGCCCGGTACGGCCCCGGCCACCGCGCGGCAGGGCGCGCGCAGCAGTTCCGGGCTGGCGCCGCCGTCCAGGACCAGGGTCGGCACGGTGATCGTGGCCAGCAGCCCGGTCGGCACGGTCGCGCCGGTCTGCGCGCCGAGTGCCGCCGCGTCGTACGCCAGGGTCGGGGCGACCGCCTCGAACACCGGCCACACGGGGGCGGAACGCATCCCCGCCACCATCTCGCCGGGCATCCCGACGAAGGTCATGAAGCTCGCGACGGCGTCCCCGCGCCGCCCCTCGGCGAGCGCCGCCGCCAGGTCGGTGACGTACCCGACGAACCGCTCGCTCTGCTCCTCGTCGGTGCTGAACGGCGGCTCGTAGACGGCGAGTCGGGTCATCCCGACCCCCGCGGCGGCGGCCCGCAGCGCGAGCGCGGCGCCGGAGGAGATGCCGAAGACCGCGGCCGCGCCGCCGGCCGCCGCGATGACGGCGGCCAGGTCCTCGATCTCGCGCTCCACGGCGAAGGGCGCGGTGTCCCCGCTGCCGCCGCGGCCGCGCCGGTCGTAGGCCCACACGGTGTGGTGGGCGGACAACTGCTCGGCCACCGCGACGCCCGGGTCGAAACCGCGGTGGCCGATCGCGCCGTCCACCAGGACGACGGCCGGGCCGGAGCCGGTGACGGTGCAGGCGAGGGTGGTGCCGTCGGTGGAGACCACGGTGCTCATGGGCGGTTCCTTCTGTCTGTCGTCCGAGTCTGTCGTAGGGGTGGACCGCGGTTCGTCGCAGAACTCATCGCTCCGGACGGAACATTCTTCGGCGGATTCCGGGCCGGCGGGGGAGACCGGCGGCGCGGGGCCACTCCGTACCGCTATATGTTTCACGGGTAAATTACCTGCTAATCTTCTCTTCATGGCCACCACCGCCCAGTTCCGACAGGCACTCCGGGTCGGCCCGCCCGGGGACATCTGGCACAAGCCCGCGCTCAGCGCCGTGGCCACCCTCGGCGTCCTCAACCTCACCCTGCTCGCCCTCGGCCGGCTCGACCTCGCCCTCTACACCTCGGCCGGCGGACTCGGCGCGCTGTACGGGCACGGCCTGCCCTACCGGGCCCGGGCCCGCACCCTGGCCGGTGTCCTGCTCGGCACGGTGCTCAGCACCGCCGCGGCCCTCACCGCCGCCGCGCTGACCCACGACGCCGTGCCGCTGGTCGCGGTGGCCGCGGTGCTCGCCGCCCTGCACCGACTCGGCTGCGACGCCGCCCGGATCGGCCCGCCCGGCAGCCTGATCATCACCTTCACCACCGCCAGCTGCGCCTTCGTCCCGCAACGCCCCGCCGACCTCCTGCCACACCTGGCGCTCACCGTGCTCGGCGCCGCACTGGCCTGGCTGGTCTGCATGGCCCCCGCCCTGCTCCGCCCGTACGGGCCCGAGCGGATCGCCACCGCCCGCGCGCTGGAGGCCGCCGCCCGGCTGGTGCGCACCCGGCCCGGCCCGTCGGACGCGGCCGCCCGTACCGCCCTGGTCGGCGCGGTCGACGCGGCCCGGCAGAGCCTCGCGCTGTCCTCCCCGGCCCGTCGGCGCGCCCTCGGCGACGCGCCCGAGCGACTGCTCGTCCACGCCGAGGCCGCCCTGGCCCTCCCCGCCGTTCCCGGTCCCTCCGCCCTCGCCGCCGCCGACCCGGCCGCCCCCGGCCCGGCCGCCGCCGAGCGGTACGCCGGCTGGGCCCGCGACCTGCGCCGGGGCCGTCCGCTGCCGCGGCTCGACCTCACCGAGGCGGAGGCCGCCGAACTGCGCGCCGGCCGCCCCCACCCCCGTCCGCCGCTGCGCCGGGCGCTGCGGCCGGGCTCGGCGCTGCTGCCGATCGCGCTGCGGGTCGCGGTCGGCTGCGCCGCCGCCGGGTGGCTCTCCCTGGCCCTGGGCGTCGGCCGGCCGTACTGGGCGGTGGTCACGGCGGCCTCGGTGTTCCAGGCCAACAGCACGCTCTCCTGGCAGCGCGCGCTGCAACGGGTGCTCGGCAACCTGCTCGGGCTGGCGCTGTTCACCGCCGCCCTGCCCGTCGCCCACTCCGGTCCGGTGGCGCTGATCGGGCTCGGGCTGCTGTGCCAGTTCGGCGCGGAGGCGACCATCGCCCGCAGCTACTGGCTGGCCACCGTCTTCGTCACCCCGATGGCGCTGATGATGACCGAGTTCGCCGGCCGGCAGCCCGCCGCGACCCTGGTCGCCGACCGCTGGCTGGACACCTGCGTGGGCGCGCTCACCGGCCTCGCCGCCTGCCTGCTGGTCACAAACCGCCGCACCGCCACCCGGCTGTCGCACGCCCTCAGCGGGGCCGAGACGGCCGCCAGGGAGGCCCGCGCGGCCGTCGGGGCCGACGGAGCGGTCGGTACCGTCGGAGCGGCCGGAGCGGCCGGAGCCCGCGCGGTGTCCGGGGTCGAGACGGCGGCCCGGACCGGCCTGGCCGCCGCCCTGCTGGAACTGCGCGAGGCCGCCGACGCCGCCACCGGCGAATGGCGCCGCCCCGCCCTCCCGCACCAGCGCGCCGCCGACACCGAACAGCACGCCCACCACCTGCTGGCGACCCTGCTGGAACGGCGCGGCGCCGGAGCACGCGCCGTCTAGGATCGACGGACGGTCGGTCGCGGAACGGGAGCAGCGCACGTGGAGGACGTCGTCGCAGGTGTGCTGCGCCAGTGGGAGCGCGCCTACCCGGGCCTGGACACCGGCCCGATCGCCGTCCTCGGCCGGATCAACCGCTGCGCGGCCCTCCTCCAGCAGACCCCCGACCCGCTCACCCGGGCCGGCCTCACCCGCGCCGAGTTCGACATCCTCGGCGCCCTGCGCCGGGTCGACCGCGAGCTGACCCCCACCCAACTGGCCCGCGAGAGCTTCGCCTCCGGCGCCGCCGTCACCAAGCGGCTGCGGCTGCTGGAGGCGCGCGCCCTGGTCAGCCGCCGCACCGACGCCCGGGACCGCCGGGTCGCCCACCTCTCCCTCACCGACGCCGGACGGGACCTGGTCGACGGCCTCATCCAGGAACTCGTCAGCTACGACCGCGACCTCCTCGCCGGCCTCACCCCGGACGAGCAGACCCGCCTCGCCGACGCCCTGGCCGGCCTGCTCAACACCCTCGAGGGCACCATCGGCCGCCCGCCGCGGTGACCGTCCCCGCCCGGAACGCCGCCCATGACGCGACGGCCGTCCCGGGAGGCCCTGCTTCCCTCCTTGATCGGCCCCGAGCGGTCGGCCGCTCGGCGTAGCCTTCGTGCATGGCAGAGAGCAAGGTCCGGAAGGCGGCGGCGTCGAAGCCGGCCGTGAAGAAGGCGGCGGTGAAGCCGAGGAAGCCGGAGTCGCACCTCGCGATGGTGCGGCGGGCCCGGCGGATCAACCGCGAGCTGGCGGAGCTGTACCCGTACGCGCACCCGGAGCTGGACTTCGATAACCCGTTCCAACTGCTGGTCGCCACCGTGCTGTCGGCGCAGACCACCGACCTGCGGGTGAACCAGACCACCCCGGCGCTGTTCGCGAAGTACCCGACGCCGGAGGACATGGCGGCGGCGAACCCGGAGGAGCTGGAGGAGATCATCCGGCCGACCGGGTTCTTCCGGAACAAGGCGAAGTCGCTGATCGGCCTGTCGACGGCGCTGCGCGACGAGTTCGACGGCGAGGTGCCGGGTCGGCTGGCGGACCTGGTGACGCTGCCCGGGGTCGGCCGCAAGACCGCGAACGTGGTGCTCGGCAACGCCTTCGGAGTCCCCGGCATCACCGTGGACACCCACTTCGGGCGGCTGGCCCGGCGGTTCGGCTGGACCACCGAGGAGGACCCGGTGAAGGTCGAGCTGGCCGTCGCCGAGATCTTCCCGAAGTCCGAGTGGACGATGCTGTCGCACCGGGTGGTCTTCCACGGCCGCCGGATCTGCCACTCCCAGAAGCCCGCGTGCGGCGCCTGCCCGATCGCACCGCTCTGCCCCGCCTACGGGGAGGGCGAGCTGGACCCGGAGAAGGCCCGCAAGCTGCTCAAGTACGAGATGGGCGGCCAGCCCGGCCAGCGGCTGAGGCCGCCGTCGGACTTCCCGGGCGAGGCGGCCGCCCGCGCCGACGCGGCCGCGCACCGGGGGAAGGCCGCCGACCAGGGGGTGGAGGCGTGATCGCGGGGGCCGTCGAGCGGGACGGTCTGCCGGGCTGGCTGGAGCCGGTCCGGGACGCGGCCGAGCGGGTGCTGCCGGAGCAACTGAGCCGCTTCCTGCCGCCGGCCGAGGGCGGCCGGGCGGCGGCCGTGCTGATGCTGTTCGGCGAGGGCCCGGACGGGCCGGACCTGTTGCTGATCGAGCGGGCCCGCTCGCTGCGCTCGCACGCCGGCCAGCCGTCCTTCCCGGGCGGCGCGCTGGACCCGGAGGACGGTGACCCGGACGGCCCCGGCCCGGTCGCGGCGGCGCTGCGCGAGGCCTGGGAGGAGACCGGCCTGGACCCGGCCGGGGTGCAGGTCTTCGCCGCGCTGCCGCGGCTGTACATCCCGGTGAGCCGCTTCGTGGTGACCCCGGTGCTGGGCTGGTGGCGCGAGGAGTCGCCGGTGCGCCCGGTGGACCGGGGCGAGACCGGCGCGGTGTTCCGGGTGACCATCACGGAGCTGGCCGACCCGGCGAACCGGGTCCGGCTGCGGCACCCGTCCGGGCACGTCGGGCCGGCCTTCGCGGTCGCCGGGCGGCTGGTCTGGGGGTTCACCGCCGGGGTGATCGACCGGGTGCTGCACCACAGCGGTCTCGAACTGCCCTGGGACCCGTCCCGGGTCGTGGACCTGTCGGACGACGCGCTCGCGCTCGTCCAGGGCGACCTCGAACACTCCCGTGCCCTGCCGGGCGGCGATGCCGAGGGTTCGTGACGGTCCGTCGGCGCGACACGGTCGCGAAGCGTGGGAGGGTGTCGGAGTGAACGTGCTGGATGTGCTGCTGGTCCTCGCCGCCGTCGGATTCGCCATTTCGGGCTACCGGCAGGGCTTCGTGGTGGGCGTCCTGTCGCTGATCGGCTTCCTCGGCGGCGGCCTGCTGGCCGTCCAGCTGCTGCCGCTGCTGCTCGACCACGTCAGCCCCGGCACCACGGCCTCGGTGGTGGCCGTCGTGGTGGTGATCGTCTGCGCCGCGATCGGCCAGGCGGTCACCGCGCACTACGGCTGGAAACTGCGCGGCCACATCGACCGTCGGCCGGCCCGGGTGCTGGACGCCTCCGGCGGTGCGGTGGTCAACGTGATCTCGATGCTGCTGGTGGCCTGGCTGATCGGTTCCGCGCTGGCCGGGACGTCGCTGCCGACGGTCTCCAAGCAGGTCCGCTCCTCGGCGATCCTCGGCGGCGTCCAGGACGCGCTGCCCGGCGACGCGCCGAACTGGTTCTCCGACTTCTCCAAGGTGCTCGCCCGCAACGGCTTCCCGCAGGTCTTCAACCCCTTCGAGCACGAGCCGATCACCCAGGTCGACACCCCCGACCCGGCCCTGGCCAACAGCCCGGCGGTGACCAGGGCCCGGCAGAGCCTGGTCAAGGTGGTCGGCACCGCCACCTCCTGCGGCAAGACCCTGGAGGGCAGCGGCTTCGTCTTCGCCCCGCACCGGGTGATGACCAACGCCCACGTGGTCGGCGGGGTCGACGAGCCGACCGTGCAGATCGGCGGGGTCGGCCAGCTGTACGACGCCACCGTCGTCCGCTACGACTGGCAGCGCGACATCGCCGTCCTGGACGTGCCCAAGCTGAACGCGCCCCCGCTGACCTTCGCGGGCGAGGCGAAGACCAACGACAGCGCGATCGTCGCGGGCTTCCCCGAGAACGGCGCCTTCAACGTCCAGCCCGCCCGCATCCGCGGCCGGATCCAGGCCAACGGTCCGGACATCTACCACCGCGGCCAGGTGGTGCGCGACGTCTACTCGGTGCGTTCGCTGGTCCGCCAGGGCAACAGCGGCGGCCCGCTGCTCACCCCGGACGGCCAGGTGTACGGCGTGGTGTTCGCCAAGTCCCTGGACAGCGCCGACACCGGGTACGTGCTCACCTCGGCCGAGGTGCGCGAGGACGCGACGGCGGGCAGCATCGCGAGCACCAGGGTGGACACCCAGGGCTGCGCGCTCTGACCCTGCGGGCCGTGACGCCAGGGGCCCCCGGGGCCCCGACGCCTCGCCGGTGCCGGCGGTGCTGCCGGTGCGTTATCCGTCGTACCGTCAGTCCGCCCTGATAGCCTCGGCCGCGCTCACCCGTTCGGCTCAACCGGGTTGCCGTCCCGGAGTGAGCTCAACGGGAGGTCGTGGTAGTCCGATGATGGGTCATTCGCACGCGGTGAGCGGGGCGATGCTGTACGCCGCCTCCGCCCCGTTCCTGCCCCCGCTGCTGCTGCACACCACGCTGCAGCCGGCGGACATACTGATGGGCACGGTGCTGTGCGCGGGCGCGGCACTGCTGCCGGACCTCGACCACCACGACGGTTCGATCGCCAACTTCCTCGGCCCGATCTCCAAGGCGCTCTGCCGCTTCGTGGCCTGGATCTCCGGCGGGCACCGGCACGCCACCCACTCGCTGCTGTTCGTCGCGCTGATGGGCGGCGGCACCTGGGCCGGCGTCACCTTCCTGGGCCGCTACTTCACCCTCTCGGTGACGTTCTTCCTGCTGGCGCTGGCGATCAAGGCACTGCGGCTCTGCCCGCCGAGCAACGGCCCGGAGGCGTGGATCACCGTCATCGGCCTGGCCGCGCTCGGCACCTTCGGCATGAACACCTGGATGCCGAACGCGCCGGGCTGGCTGCCGTACGCGGTCGGACTGGGCACGCTGGCGCACCTGTTGGGCGACTGCCTGACCAAGAAGGGCGCGCCGCTGCTGTGGCCGCACAAGGAGCGCTACGAGATCGTGCTGATCAAGCGCAGCGGCAACAACGTCGAGACCAAGGTGCTGGTGCCGATCATGTCGGTGGCGACCTTCGTCCTTCTCTGGTTCACCGCGCTGTCGCCGACGATCGTGAACTGACCGCGCTCCGACGCGGGCGGCCCCGACGAAGCGGCGCGAGGCCTCAGGTCTCGCGCCGCAGTCGCGCGCCGACCCACCGGGCGCGCCGGCCGAGGATGCGCGGGATGCCCATCTGCCGTTGCACCCCGCGCTGCCGACGGTCGCCGCCGTCGAAGCCGAGGTCCTCCGCCCGGTCCGGGCGGTGTGCGGAGCGCTGGGGACTGTTGTGGCGTCGGCCGCGCGGGGCGTCGCCGCGATCGGGCATCCAGGTCATACCGGAATGGATGCCCCTGGGCCGGTGGGAGTAACCGCACGGGTTCGGCGAAACCGGTCCCCGTAGTTGTCATATGAGCGCAACGTCAAGGGAGTTGGGACGTTCGACCCTTCGGGAAGGGGCCTCCGCCGGGCCCCGGCCGTCACTCCTTGTGGCGACCGACCCAGTCCAACAGCTCGGCGGTGAACTCCTCCGGGGCCTCCTCGTGCGGGAAGTGCCCGACCCCCGGCAGCAGCCGCCAGCGGTACGGCGCCGCCACGTACTCCCCGCCGCCGAGCGCGGTGTGCGACAGCAGCACCGGGTCCGAGGCGCCCTGGACGTGCAGGGTCGGCGCGGTGATCGGCTTCTTCATCCGCCGGGCGAACTGGATGCCGTCCGGGCGCGCCATCGAGCGCAGCAGCCAGCGGTACGGCTCGATCGAGCAGTGTGCGGTGCTGGGGATCTGGATCGCCTGCCGGTACGCGTGCACCGCCGCCTCGTCGAGCTTGCTCGGCCCGGTCCACTCGTCCAGGTAGCGGCCGACCAGCGCGGCGTCGTCGGCGACCAGGCGGCGTTCCGGTATCCACGGCCGCTGGAAGCCCAGGACGTGGTCGAAGGCGGCGGCCTGCTTGCGGTCCGTCAGCAGCGCCCGGCGGAGGTCCCGGGGGTGCGCCGCGGAGACCACGGTGAGGCTCTGGATCACCGACGGGCGCATCACCGCGGCCACCCAGGCCAGCGTGCCGCCGGAGGCGTGCCCGACCAGGTGCGCCCGGGGCTCGCCGAGCGAGCGGATCACGCCGGTGATGTCCAGGGCGAGGTTGCCCGGGTCGTAACCGCGCGGGGTGCGGTCGCTGCCGCCGATGCCCCGCAGGTCGAGCGCCACCGCGCGGTAGCCGGCCTCGGCGAGCGCGGTCAGCTGGTGCCGCCAGGCCCACCAGTACTCCGGCCAGCCGTGCACCAGCAGCACCAGGGGGCCGGAGCCGAGCTCGGTGATGTGGAAGCGGGCGCCGTTGGCCGCGAGGTCGCGGTGCGTCCAGGGGCCGGGCTGCCGGATGCTCCAGGCCTCGGCCACGCCCCCGCCCCCGTCCACGCCCTTGCCCCTGTTCCTGCTCCCGGCCGTGTCCTCGACGGCTCCGCGTCCGCCTTCGCCCTCGGAGCCCCGGACGCCCTGGGCGCCTTCGACGCCTTCGACGCCTTCGACGCCTTCGCCGTCCTCCGGTCCGGCGTCCGGCTCGGAGCCGGGTCCGGGGGACGGCGCGGGGCGGGTACCGGGGCCGGAGTCAGGGCTGGAGCCGGGGCCGGAGCCGGCGGACGGCTGCGCGGTCACGGGCGTCTGGTCGAGCGGCATACCGAGAGCGTGTCACATTCACGCGCCGGACACGTGCCCGGCACTCGCTGTCGGTGGGCCCGGAGGCCCTCCCGTGGTTACGGGATGCGGCCCAGACCCCGGTCGATCTCCTCCTGGGTGGCCGGCCGCGGCCGCGCGTTCTTCAGCACCTCGGCCGTCTTCTGGGCCCCCTCGATGGCGCGGTGCGGCGGCTCGATCTTCTTGAACGAGCGGTAGGCCAGCACCCCGAGCAGGACCGCGAGCAGCAGGTAGGCGCCCGCCACGACGAGGAAGGACCAGCCGAGCGACAGGCCCAGCGCGTGGATGCCGAAGGCCGCCGCGGCGCTCAGCATCGGCACCGCGAACAGCGCCACCGTGGCGGCGACCAGGATCGAGACCCCGCCGGAGACGCCGCGCTTGACGTCCTTGCGGATCTCGGCCTTGGCGAGCGCGATCTCGTCGTGGACGAGCGCGCTCAGGTCGGCGGTGGCCGCCGCGAACAGCTGCCCCACCGAACGCTCGCCCTCGTAGGGCGCCCGGCCGTTGCTGGACGGGTCTGCGGCTCCTGCGGGCATCAGCGGTTCTCCTCTGCGGCTGCTGCGGCGTGACGCCGTCGCGGTGTGCGGTTTCCGGGGCCGGTGGGGGGTCCGGAGGCGTCAGTGGTGTGTCGACAGCTCAGAATCATGCCCCTACCGGTCAGTCGGACACCACTCCGGGGCCCCGCCGGAGGGACGTGTCCTGGCTTCGCAAGGCCGGCGGGAGCCCCTCCTGGACGGCTCAGCCGCCGGTTCCGGGCCGTCCGTCGGATCGTCCTTCGGGCTGTCCGTGGGGCCGTCCGTCGGCTCGTCCCCGGGTGGCGTCGCCGGTCTGCGCGGGGTTGCCGACCGTCGTGGTGCCGGCTGCCTCCGCCGGGGCGGCGGCCTTCGCCGGGGCGGCGGTCCGGGCCTGCCAGGCCGGATCGTCCTGCTGGTAGACGTCCGGGATGCCGTCGCCGTCCTCGTCCCGGTCCTCCTCCTCGCACAGCGCGCGGTAGTGCCGGTTGCGCAGCTTGAGCAGCACGGTGGCGACCACCGCGCAGAGCAGCGAGCCGACCAGGACGGCCGTCTTGGAGCGGTCGGCGAGCGCCAGGTTGTCCGGGAAGGCCAGTTCGCTGATCAGCAGCGAGACGGTGAAGCCGATGCCGGCGAGCACCGAGACGGCGAACAGGTCGGCCCACTTGAGCTGGGGGTTCAGCTCGGCCCTGGTGAACCGGGCGGCCAGCCAGGTGCCGCCGAATATGCCCACCGTCTTGCCGACCAGCAGGCCGATCACGATGCCGAGCGGGGTGGCCTGGGTGAACACCTCGCGCAGCGCGGGCCCGGAGATCGTCACCCCGGCCGCGAACAGCGCGAACACCGGGACGGCCAGTCCGGCCGAGAGCGGGCGGACCAGGTGCTCGATGTGCTCGCCGGGGGAGTGCTTCTCGTCGCCCTCGCGGTGGCAGCGCAGCATCAGGCCCATCGCGACACCGGCGACCGTGGCGTGGATGCCGCTCTCGTGCATCAGCGCCCAGACCACGACGGCCAGCGGGACGAACAGGTACCAGCCCTTCACTCCGCGCCGGTGCAGGAACCAGAACAGCACCAGGCCGGCGAAGGCCAGGCCGAGCGCCCAGAACTTGATCCCGGAGCTGTAGAAGACCGCGATGATCAGGATCGCGATCAGGTCGTCGACCACCGCGAGGGTGAGCAGGAAGGCGCGCAGGGCCGAGGGCAGGTGGCTGCCGACCACGGCCAGTACGCCGAGGGCGAAGGCGATGTCGGTGGCGGTCGGGATGGCCCAGCCGCCGGGGTGGCCGCCGCTGCCGGAGTTGATCAGGGCGAAGAGGATCGCCGGCAGGGCGACCCCGCAGATCGCGGCGATCACCGGTAGCGCGGCCGCGCTCGGCGTGCGCAGCTCGCCCGCGACGAACTCGCGCTTGAGCTCGATGCCGGCCACGAAGAAGAAGATCGTCAGCAGACCGTCCTTGGCCCAGTCGGCCAGGGTGAGGTCGAGGTGGAGCGGGGCGGACGGGCCGATCCGGAGGTCCAGCAGGTTCTCGTACGCGTGCGGCCAGACGTTGGCCCAGACCAGCGCGACCACGGCGGCGGCCAGCAGCAGCATGCCGCCGACCGTCTCGGTGCGCAGGGCGTTGGTGATGAAGGTGCGCTCGGGCAGTGACAGCCGGCCGAGGAACTGCCGGCGGCGGGTCGTCGGCTCGTGGACGGGCGGCTGGTCGGTCACGGGGACCTCCTGGGGCTGGGAGCGGCAACGGATGCACGGGTGGTGCAGTTGCCGACCAGACTTCCCGGCGCGCCCTGTGACGCCCGCGACTCCTGCTCAAGGATCTTGATGCGTCCTTAACAGTCTAGCGGGACGTTCGGGTGACATCCGGATTGTCCTTATTAAGGACTTAAGCCCTGCGGGCCGGTTCTGCACTCCCGAGGAGCAGCGGACCGGCACTCGAACGGGTCAGGCCGGGTGCAGTCGGGTGAACCGCTCCCTAATGTCGGTCGCAGGCGCCCGCCCGTTCCGGGCCGGTGCGCATCCCCCTACGCCCTTTCCGTTCCGCTGTACTTGCTGGAGGCACGACCATGCCCGGTGGCGGCACCGCCCTGCCCCAACCGCCCCTGTTACCCGGTGAGCCGGCCGCGCCGAGCGGCCCGGGGCTCCTCCCGGAACCCCTCCCCGGTGACCCCTGGGGAGCTTCCCCGGACGACCGCCGGGGCGTCCCCCGGGACGAACACCCCGAGGTCCCCGCCGATCTCGAACGGCTGCTCCGCCCGCTGTTCCGCGCCGCCGGGCCGGACGGCGGCGTCGCCGTCGCGGTGATCCGCGGCGACGAGCGGGTGGTCGCCTGCCGGGGACGGTCCGACCGGCCCGGCGAGCGCCCCGTGCGGGCCGACACCCGGTTCGAGCTCGGGTCGGTGACCAAGACCTTCACCGGGCTGCTGCTCGCCGAGATGGCCGCCCGCGGTGAGGTCCGGTACGACGACCCGATCGACCGCTACCTCCCCGCGAACGCCGTCCCCGGCTATCCGCACGAGCGGCCGATCACCCTGCTCCACCTGGCCACCCACACCTCCGGCCTGCCCCGGCTGCCGGTCGGCGTGCTGCCCGCGGTGGCCCCGCGGTGGTTCTCCCGGCCCTACGCCACGTTCGGCCCGGCGCACCTGCTCGGGGCGCTGCCGCGGACCCCCGTCCGGGGGACCCCGGGCACTCAGGTGCGGTACTCCAACCTCGGCTGCGGACTGCTCGGACTGCTGCTGGCCAACGCGGCCGGACAGCGCTACGACGACCTGCTGGCCGCCCGGGTCTGCGGGCCGCTCGGACTGGTGGACACCTCGTGCGGCCCCGGCCGGGAGGACGCCGGCGGGTACCGGCGCGGACGCCGGGTGCCCTCCTTCCGGCTGCCCGCCCTCCCGGGCGCCTCCGCACTGCGCTCCACCGCCGACGACATGCTCCGTTACGTGCAGGCGCACCTGTCGCTGGACGCGGTGCCGCTGCCCGAGCGGGCCGACGAGGCGGCGTTGCGCACGGCCCTCGGCGAGGTCCGCCGGCCCAGGGTGGGGCGGCGCCGGGGCGGTGGCCTGCGGCTCTGCCTGGGCTGGAACCAGCGCGGACCGGCGGGGGCGGCCGACGGGCCCGGGGAGGCCGGGGAGGCCGTCGGCGGCGGCCGGGTCGGCGGCGTGCTCGGGCTCGGGATCGGTGCTGCCGCCGGTGCCGGTGCCGGTGGCGTCGGTGCCGCGGACCCGGTCGGGGCGGCGGACAGCGATGAGCTGGTGTTCCACGCGGGATCGAGCCGGGGGGCCAGCGCCTTCGTCGGATTCAGCCCGCGGGCCCAGGTCGGGCTGACGGTGCTGGCCAGGACACGGCCGGGGGTGCGGAACACCCGCGGCCGGGCTCTGGTCCAGAGCGCGTACGAGGTCCTGCGCACCCTGGCCGCGCAGCGCGGTACGGCGAGCGGCGCGGCGGCCCCGGGGGTGTGACCCCGGCGGCCCCGTGCGGACACGGGGACGGGGCCCCGGGCGGTGTTCTCACCGCCCGGGGCCCCGTCACTGCCGCGGTCTGCTCCGGCGACCGCTCGCGGACCGGCGACCGTCAGGTTGTCGGACCGTCAGGTTGCAGGGGTCGCCGGGTTGCCGGTTCGCCTGTGTTGGCTGCTCAGCCGTTGGTGCCGTTGGACGGCAGCTGGGCCTGGATGGTGGCCATGACGGTGCTGTCGGCGAGGGTGGTGGTGTCACCGACCTCGCGGCCTTCGGCGATGTCGCGCAGGAGGCGGCGCATGATCTTGCCGGAGCGGGTCTTGGGGAGCTCGCCGACGACCTTGATCTGCTTGGGCTTGGCGATGGGACCGAGGGTGCGGCCGACGTGGGCGCGCAGTTCGTCGACGAGTTCCGGGGTTTCGGTGACGCCCCCGCGCAGGATGACGAAGGCGACGATCGCCTGGCCGGTGGTGGGGTCGGCGGCGCCGACGACGGCGGACTCGGCGACGGAGGGGTGGCCGACCAGGGCCGACTCGACCTCGGTGGTGGAGATGTTGTGGCCGGAGACGAGCATGACGTCGTCGACGCGGCCGAGGAGCCAGATGTCGCCGTCCTCGTCCTTCTTGGCACCGTCGCCGGCGAAGTAGCGGCCGGGGAAGCGCGACCAGTAGGTGTCGATGTAGCGCTGGTCGTCGCCCCAGATGGTGCGGAGCATGGAGGGCCAGGGCTCGGTGAGGACGAGGTAACCGCCGGAGCCGTTGGGGACCTCGTTCGCCTCGTCGTCGACGACGGTGGCGGCGATGCCGGGCAGGGCGCGCTGGGCCGAGCCGGGCTTGGTCTCGGTGACGCCGGGCAGGGGGCTGATCATGATCGCGCCGGTTTCGGTCTGCCACCAGGTGTCGACGATGGGGCAGGTGCCGGCACCGATGTGCTCGCGGTACCAGATCCAGGCTTCGGGGTTGATGGGTTCGCCGACGCTGCCCAGGACACGCAGGGAGGACAGGTCGAACTTGGCGGGGATGTCGTCGCCCCACTTCATGAAGGTGCGGATCGCGGTGGGGGCGGTGTAGAGGATGGTGACCCCGTACTTCTGGACGATCTCCCAGAAGCGGCCCTGGTGGGGGGTGTCGGGGGTGCCTTCGTAGATGACCTGGGTGGCGCCGTTGGAGAGGGGCCCGTAGACGATGTACGAGTGCCCGGTGACCCAGCCGATGTCGGCGGTGCACCAGTAGACGTCGGTGGCGGGCTTGAGGTCGAAGACGGCGTGGTGGGTGTAGCTGGCCTGGGTGAGGTAGCCGCCGGAGGTGTGGAGGATGCCCTTGGGCTTTCCGGTGGTGCCCGAGGTGTAGAGGATGAACAGCGGGTGCTCGGCCTCGTGCGCCTCGGGGGTGTGCTCGGTGGACTGACGGGCGGTGATCTCGTGCCACCACACGTCGCGGCCCTCGGTCCAGGTGGTGTCCTGGCCGGTGCGGCGCACGACGAGGACGTGCTCGACGCTGTCGGTCTTGGTGAGGGCCTCGTCGATGGCGGGCTTGAGCGCGGAGGGCTTGCCGCGTCGGTAGCCGCCGTCGGCGGTGATGACGAGCTTGGCCTGGGCGTCCTGGATGCGGGAGGCGACGGCGTCGGCGGAGAAGCCTCCGAAGACGACGGAGTGGGTGGCGCCGATGCGGGCGCAGGCGAGCATCGCGATGACGGCTTCGGCGATCATCGGGAGGTAGACCGCCACGCGGTCGCCCTTGCGGACGCCGAGTTCGATCAGGGCGTTGGCCGCGCGGGAGACCTCGTCCTTGAGCTCGGCGTAGGTGATCGAGCGGCTGTCGCCGGGTTCGCCTTCGAAGTGGATGGCCACGCGGTCGCCCAGGCCGTTCTCGACGTGGCGGTCGACGCAGTTGTAGGCGACGTTGAGCCGGCCGTCGGCGAACCACTTGGCGAAGGGCGGGTTGGACCAGTCGAGGGTCTGGGTCGGTTCGGTGTCCCAGCTGAGGCGGCGGGCCTGCTCGGCCCAGAAGCCCAGGCGGTCCTCGGAGGCCCGGGCGTACGCGCCCGCGTCGACGTTGGCAGCAGCTGCCAGCTCTGCCGGCGGGGCGAAACGCCGCTCCTCCTTGAGCAGGTTGGCCAGACTCTCGTTGCTCAACGCGCACTCCTCATCAAGTCATGATCCGGGCGATCCCGTGCGTGGGGATTGTCCCGTGTGTCCCAGCACACAGCTCACCAGGGAAATGGGCCACTTGACAAGAGGCTGCTTGGAATTGGTGTAGACCTTTGACCGAACATCGAACGACCGGCCGGGCGGCCGCCGCGGAAGGGCGGCAGGCCGCCCGGCGGCCGGTGGGCCCGTGCCCCGGCCCGCCCGGCGGGGACACGGACCCGGCTCTTCAGGCGGCCAGCTGAGGGCCCTCCTCGCTGTCGGCGGCCGACACCAGATCGCCCTTTCTCACCCGTTCGGCCGAATCATCGTCAGTTCGGCGGTCGGAGCGGGCCTCGACGGGGCTGAACGTCCCGGCGGCGCGGTCGAGGACGAAGGCCTGCGCGGTGGCGAAGTCGAAGTACATCCCGACCAGTCGCAGGCTGCCCTCCTCGACCCGGCGCTCCACCGCCGGATTCGCCATCAGCTGGTCCAACTGCTGGACCACGTTGGTGAGGCAGAGCTGCTCCGCGAGGTCGAGCACCGGCCGGTCGGCGAACTCGGCCGGGGCCCGTCGGAGCCGGTCCAGCGAGCCGCGGCCGTTGCGCAGCCAGCGGGTCAGCGGGGTGGGCGGCCCGGGGCGCTCGTGCACGCCGTCCAGCAGTGCCTTCATCGCGCCGCAGCCGGAGTGTCCGCAGACCGTGATCGAGCGGACCTCCAGCGCCTCGACGGCGTACTGCACCGCGGCGGCCACCGAGTCGTCGGCCGCGCCGGGCTCGAACGGGGCCGGTACCAGGTTCCCCACGTTCCGGACGGTGAACAGGTCGCCCGGGCCGCTGTTGGTGATCATGCTGGTCACCATCCGGGAGTCCGCGCAGGTCAGGAAGAGCTGGGAAGGCGTCTGCCCCTCCCGTGCCAGCCGGGCGAGTTCGGGCCTGATCAGCGGGGCGGTGTGCTGCTGGAACACCCGGACGCCGTCCAGCAGCCGACCGTGCGGGTCCTCCTGCTGCTCGATGCAGTGGTGGCCGACCCAGGGGGTCCAGGCCCGGCAGCGGTGCGGACCCGGCGAACTGCCCGCGCGGACGGTGCCGTCGGGGTCGAGCACCTCGTCCTCCTGGCGCCGCGTCACCAACGAGACCCGCCCGCCCGCGGCCTGGTGCCCCGTCCGCCAGTCGTGCAGCGTCTCGTACGCGGCGTGGTCCAGGAAGGAGCCGTCGTGCACCACGGTGACCTCGGCGCCCGCCGGGATCCCGGTCAGCGCCCGGCTCAGGCGGGGGACGGCGGTGAAGGTGAGCGGCCCGTGGGTCTGGACGGTGACCGAGCCGTCGGGGCCGGTCCCGACGTCCACGTGGGCGCGGGTCAGCCGGTACAGCGCGAGCAGGACGGCGGTGCCGGCGCCGAGGCCGACGCCCCACAGCACGCCGAAGGCCACCACGGCGAGCAGGGTGGTCAGGTAGACCGGGAACTCGCGGTGCCGGTGCACGTTGCGGATGTGCGCGAAGCTCACCATCTGCAGGCCGACCACCAGCACCAGCGCGGCCAGCGCGGCGAGCGGGATCCGGCGCAACCCGCCGGTCAGCGCCAGCGCGGCGGCGAGCACCCAGACCCCGTGCAGCACCGAGGCCCATCGGGTCTGCCCGCCGGACCGGACGTTGGCGGTGCTGCGGACGGCGCCGCCGGCGATCGGCAGTCCGCCGACCAGCCCGCTGACCAGGTTGGCGAGGCCCTGTCCGCGCAGTTCGCGGTCGAGGTCACCGGTGCGCTGGGACATCCGGTCCACCGCCACGGCGGACAGCAGCGACTCCACGCTCGCGACGGCGGTGACGGTGAGGACGGCGGCCAGCACCCCGGCGAGCGAACCGTGCGGCAGCGCGGGCACGAGCGACTGCGGCTGCCAGGCGGGCAGTTCGATGTGGGCGAGTCGGAGGTCCAGGGCGAGGACGAGCAGGGTGGCGGCCGCCACCGCGACCAGCGGGCCGGGCACCTTGACCAGGCGCGCGCCGAACTCGCCTGCCCGGCCCGGGAGTCGGTTGAGCCGGGGCCAGGCCAGCAGGACGGCCACGGTCACCGTGCCGGCCAGCAGCGCGGGCGGGTGCGGCCCGGCCAACTGCCCGGGAAGCGCAAGGAGGTTGGCGATCGCCGAGCTCTGCGGGGAGCCGCCGAGAACGACGTGCAACTGGGCGATGGCGATGGTGAGCCCGACCCCGGCCAGCATGCCGTGCACGATCGCGGGCGAGACCGCGAGCGCCGTCCGGGCCACCCGGCGTGCGCCGAGCAGGAGTTGGAGCAGCCCGGCGGCGGCGGTGACGGCGCAGGTGGCCCGCCAGCCGTACTGGGTGATCAGCCCGGCGGTGATCACGGTCAGTGCGGCCGAGGGGCCGCTGACCATGAGCGAGGTGCCGCCGAACAGTCCGACCACGATGCCGCCGACGGCCGCGGCGGCCAGCCCGGAGGTGAGCGGGGCGCCGGTGGCGAGCGCGATGCCGAGGGAGAACGGCACGGCGATCAGGAAGACCACCAGGGAGGCGGAGACGTCCCGGCCCCAGCGGGCTCGGGTGGTGGGGCCCGGTGGTGCGTGGTCGGTGGTGTCGGAGGCGATGGGTGCGCTGGAGATGTCGAGGGTCATGGTCTTCCCGTCTGTCCGGGGGAGCGAACGCAGTCAGGTCCGGTGGTGAGTCCGGGGTGGGGCTCGGGGGCGGATCGGCTGTCGTGGGTCGCGACGGTGTGGCGGGATGGCGTGGGCTCGGCGGGGGAATGCGGGTGTCACCGGCCGGCGTCGACCATCTGACCCGCCAAGGGCCAGGGCGAGCTGCGGGATTTCTCGCCGAGGGCCATCGGGACGGGTCATCAAGACTCGGTAAACCGAGGGTAATGAAAGCTTTGCACAGCGTCGCTTCCGGAGGGAAGCGGAAAATCCCCGGTTCACCCCATTGGGTGGTGTTCGAACCGACGGGAATCTGCTGGTGGGCGGCTCGCACGGGCGGACCCGGCCACTGCGCCGACAGGGCGGACGGGCCGCGGCCTCCCCCGGGGTGAGGGGGAGGCCGCGGCCCGTCCGGTCCGTGGCGGCCCGGCCTGTCGGTGTGTCAGATGGTGTATCGCGAAGGCGTGGACGGCGTCAGGCGGTTGCGCCCGCCGGGGTCGCCGGGGCGCCGTCGGTCGCGAGGCCGCCCGGGAACCCGCCCGGGGCGAAGCCCTCGTCGACCTGGGAGGTGAGGTCGATGCCGACCTTGGCGTTGGCCCAGCTCTCCGCGTTGCGCCGGTGGAACAGCACGGCCTGCTCGGTGTAGCGGCGGTCGTCGCGCAGCCCGTACGCCGCCTCGGCCTCGGCCCGCAGCTCCTCCAGTACGGCCCGGTTGGCCGGTTCCAGCGACTTGAGCGGCGGCTCGGCGCCCTGCTCCAGCCGGCGCACCCAGTCCGACTGCCCGAAGGTGGTGAGCAGGTCGTCGCCGACCTCGCGGCGCAGGAACGCCAGGTCGTCCGGGCCCTGCACCTTGTTGCCGATGACCCGCAGCTGCACCCCGAAGTCCCGGGCGTAGTCCTTGTACTGGCGGTAGACCGAGACGCCCTTGCGGGTCGGTTCGGCGACCAGGAAGGTCAGGTCGAAGCGGGTGAACAGGCCGGAGGCGAAGGAGTCCGAACCGGCCGTCATGTCGGTGACCAGGTACTCGTCCGGCCCGTCCAGCAGGTGGTTGAGCAGCAGCTCCACGGCGCCGACCTTGGAGTGGTAGCAGGCCACCCCGAGGTCCTCCTCGGTGAACGCGCCGGTCGCCAGCAGTCGGACCGAGCCCTCGTCGAGGGCGATCGGACGGGCGCAGGCGGAGTAGACCGGGTTCTCCTCGACGATCCGCAGCAGGCGCGAACCACGGCCGGGCGGCGTGGTTTTGATCATCTCGTCGGCCGAACGGATCAGCGGGTTGCTGCCGCGCAGGTACTCCTTGATCTCCGGCAGGTGGGCGCCGAGCGAGGGGAGCTCGGCGGCCTGGTCGTCCGTCAGGCCGAGGGCGGGGCCGAGGTGCTGGTTGATGTCGGCGTCGACGGCGATGACCGGCCGGCCGATGGCGGCCAGGTGGCGGATGAACAGTGCGGACAGCGTGGTCTTCCCGCTGCCGCCCTTGCCGACGAAGGCGATCTTCATCTGGGGCTCCGGCTCTCGCTCTGGGCCCTGGGGAGGGGCCGCGTGCTCAGGGGCGCGCGTGCGGGGGCGCCCTCTAATTGGAAATCGTTATCGTCTCCGATAGTGGCCATGCTAGCCGGGGTTTGGGCTCCGCCGGGGGAGGGAAGTGAGGATTGCCTCTAACGGGTGATGCGGGGTTGCTGTTCCGGGAGGGGGTCGCTGTTCATTACTCTCGGGTAGGTGAGCACTGGAACAGATCCCCTCGCCCCGTTGGCCCAGCTCCCCGGGGTGCCCGACGCGGTGGCCGAGGTGCGCAAGGCCGTCGACCGGCTCTACGGCCACCGGGTGATGCGCCGCCGCGCGGCCGAGGTCACCTCCGAGTCCGCGCTGCGCGGCGCCCGCGCATCGGCGGCCGTGGCCGGAGCGGACTGGCCGCTGGAGGAGGTCCGGCGCCGCACCGACTTCGGTGCGGACACCGAGGCCCGGACGGTCGGCGCGGCCCTGCGGATCGCCGCCGAGGCCGGGCAGCTGCTCAGTGTCTGGCGGCACTCGCCGCTCCAGGTGCTGGCCCGGCTGCACCTGCTCGCGGTCGGCGACGCCGACCCGGCCGCGGGTCGGCCGCGCCGGGCGGGGGAGCGTGCGGAGGAGCTGTTCCCGCTGGAGCTCAAGCCGGTGGAGAGCGTCGAGGTGGAGGCCGTCGCCGGGCCGCTGCCCGCGCTGCCGACGGCGCCGGACGCGGAGGAGGTCGCCGCCCGGCTCGACCAGCTCTCCCGGCTGCTGGTGGCCCGCGCGGAGGGCCACGGCGTGGGCACGCCGGCCCTGGTGGTCGCCTCGGTGGTGCACGGCGAACTGCTCGCCCTGCGGCCGTTCGGCAGCCACAACGGGCTGATCGCCCGGGCCGCCCAGCGGATCGTGCTGATCGCCGAGGGCCTCGACCCGAAGTCGATCTGCCCCGCCGAGGTCGGCCTGGCCGAACTGGGCACCGACTCCTACCGGCACGCCCTCGCGGGCTACCTGGCCGGCACGCCGGAGGGGATGGGGGCCTGGATCGCCCACTGCGGGCGGGCGCTGCGGCTCGGGGTGCGGGAGAGCACGGCGGTCTGCGAGGCGATGCAGCGCGGAATGGCCTGACCGGGCCCGAACAGCGAGATGCGGCGGCACCTGATCCTGACGGGTGCCGCCGCTGGTGCAGATACCGGGTGACCAAGCATGCACCGGAAGTGCCGATCAGACGGGGATCCTGCCCGTTCGTCTGGTCCGGCGGCCCGACAGCGGGTCGGCTGCATGTGGGTGCTCGGATACCTGTACACGCGGTCCGTGGGGCCTGAACTGCGTTGTCGGTTTGACCTCTTCGGTCCTGACCGGGTCTCGCGGGCCGTGCTTCCTTTGTATCGCGTTTCGGCCGAAAGGGGAACCCGAAACGAGAAGTCTGTGCCGAATGCCCGTTTTGGCGGCCTTCGTGTCGGCCGAGGCTCCCGGTGGTCGCCTCAGGCCGCGGGGCGGCGGCGTCGGGCCAGGTACCAGATCACCCCGGCGGTCACCGCCGCCGTCCCGACCGCCACGGCGGTCAGCACCGAACCGCTCGGCGCGGCGAACCGGGGCAGCCGCCGTCGCAGTTGCACCGGCCGGTCGAAGACCAGCACCGGCCACTCCCTGGCCTGCGCCTCCTTGCGCAGCGCGCGGTCGGGGTTGACCGCGGAGGGGTGGCCGACCGCCTCCAGCAGCGGCAGGTCGGTGGAGGAGTCGCTGTAGGCGTAGGACTCGGCCAGCTCGTACCCCTCCGTACGGGCCAACTCCCGGATGGCGGCGGCCTTGTTCTCGGCGTAGGCGTAGTACTCGATCTCGCCGGTGTAGCAGCCGTCCTCGACCTGCAGCCGGGTGGCGATCACGTGGTCCGCGCCGAGCAGTTGGCCGATCGGCTCGACCACCTCGGAGCCCGAGCTGCTGACGATCACCACGTCCCGGCCGGCCGCGTGGTGCTGTTCGATCAGTGAGGCGGCCTCGTCGTAGATGATCGGGTCGATCAGGTTGTGCAGGGTCTCGGCGACGATCTCGCGGACCTGCTGGACGTTCCAGCCCCGGGTGAGCGAGGAGAGGTACTCGCGCATCTTCTCCATCTGGTCGTGGTCCGCGCCGCCGACCAGGAAGACGAACTGGGCGTACGCGCTGCGCAGTACGGCCCGACGGTTGATCAGGCCGCCCTGGTAGAACGGGCGGCTGAAGGCCAGCGCGCTCGATTTGGCGATGATGGTCTTGTCGAGGTCGAAGAAGGCTGCCGTGCGCAGTCCGTTCGGCCGGGGGCGGGCGGGTGCGCTCGGCTCCTCGGGCCCGGTGCGGTCGCCCTGGGACTCGTCGGCGTGGTCGTCGGCGTTCTCGGTGGTGTCCACGGGAACCGAGGATAGAGGGAGCCGCAAAACACCCCGCCATTCGGCGTACTCGTGGGCGTGCGGGTTTGTGTTTCTGGCCGCTCGGGTACACCATGGAAGTCACGGATCGTTCGCGACCGTGCTAACCCGGTCCGGCTCCTCCCCCCCGAGTCGGGCTGTGGATAGACGACCCCCGCTCTCCCCCCCGGCGGGGGTCGTCGCACGTCCGGGGCCATTTTCAGGGCTTGAAGGCCCTCTGCGGGGGCTTTCGCGAAGGTCTCGCCGACGGTGTGCAGGTGGTGTCGACGGCTCCGTCCGTCCACCATCTTTCGTCACTCTGCGTCGCCGATTGCTCATGGCGCGCACGGCTCCCGCGGCTGGTTCCGAGAGGGTCCCCGGAGCCGTCCGGCCGGTGCGGAGGAAAGCCGCGGGGTGGTGCGGGGGCGGTAAGGGTGGAGGAGCGGTGGACGGCCGGTTCGTCTCCGTGACCCCCTTTCGTCAATTCTTCACCGATTGAGCCCCCCGCCCGGGTGAACGTTTTCCTCCACAACCCCCGAGTTATCCACAGGCAATCGGAACCCGGATGACGGAATCCGGATCTCCCCCCACCGTGATGGTCGGCGGCGGTCGCCGGGCAGGGCCTCATCCCCCTTCCTCTCCCAGAGGTCTGCCTGGCGGCCGTCCGTCGGAACCGTCCGACGCGCGCCGCGGCCGCCCTGGTGGCCCACGGCGCAGAGGGGAGAACACCATGTCGACGCCGATCACCGACCAGGTCACCACCGCCGGTCCTGCGGCCGTCGGCCCGCTCGTCATCACCGGGGACGAGGGCCTGGCCGAGCACCTGCTCCGGGTCTGCGCGGCAGCCGGTACCGAACCGAGGCTGATCAGAGGTGCGCCGCCGCCGCGCGAGCTGTGGGAGGGCGCCCCGCTGGTCCTGGTCGGGGACGACCGGGCGGAGGACTGCGCCGGGCTGGGCAGGCGTGCCGGGGTGCTGCTGCTCGGGCTGGACCTCGACGACCCCGGGGTGTGGGTCAGAGCCGTCCAACTCGGCGCCGAGCACGTGCTGTTCCTGCCCGACGCCGAGGCCTGGCTGCTGGACCGGATCGCGGACGCCGCCGAGGGGGTCGGCCCCCCGGCCCTCACCGTCGCCGTGCTCGGCGGCCGGGGCGGGGCCGGAGCCTCGACCCTGGCCTGTGCCCTCGCGGTCACGGCCGCGCGGACGGGGCGGCGGACGATGCTCCTCGACGGCGACCCACTGGGCGGGGGCCTGGACATCCTGCTCGGCGGCGAGACCGCCCGCGGGCTGCGCTGGCCCGACCTCGCCGGTTCGCGCGGGCGGGTCAGCGGGGCCGAGCTGGTCAGGGCGCTGCCGGCCCTGAAACGGCTGTCCGCCCTGTCTTGCCTGTCCTGGGACCGCGGCGACACCCTGACCGTGCCCCCGGAGGCGATGCGCAGCGTGCTGGCCGCCTCGCGCCGGCGCGGGGGGCTGGTGGTGGTCGACGTACCGCGCCGGCTGGACGCGGCTGCCGGGCAGGCGCTGGAACAGTCCGACCTGGCCCTGCTGGTCGTCCCGGCCGAGCTGCGGGCGGTGGCGGCCGCCGACCGGGTCGCGGCGGCGGCCCGGATGCGTCTCGGCGACGTCCGGGCCGTGGTCCGGCCGGTGCGGGCCGGCGGGCTCGCGGCGCACCGGATCGCCCGCGGGCTGCGGCTGGAGCTGGCCGGGGAGCTGGAACCGGAGCCGGGCCTCGCCGAGGACGCCGAGAAGGGCGTCCCGCCCGGCCTGCGGGACGGCGGCCCGCTCGCGCGCTTCTGCGCGACCTTCCTGAACGAAGTCCTGCCGCCGGTTCCGGCGGTCGAAGGAGGTGTGTACTGATGGTCCGTCTGCGCAGGACAGGTCTTCGGAGCGTGGTGCCCGGTCCGGGCGGCGGTGCGCGGGAGCACCGGCCGCTGAGGAGCGTGCCCCCGCCCGGCGAACAGCCGCAGGCCGAGCACGGGCCCTGCCCGTACGGCCGGACGGCCCGCGAGGAGCGGGCGGCGGAGCTGGTGGACGCGGTCCGGCTGCGGCTGGCCGAGTCGGGCGCGGCCCCGACGGCGGGCTCCGTCGCGGCGGTGCTGCGGGCCACCCGGCCCCCGCTCGGCGGGGACGAAGTGTTGGACACCGTGCGCTCGCTGCGCGCCGAGCTGGTGGGTGCGGGCCCGCTGGAGCGGCTGCTGGCGGCGCCCGACGTCACGGACGTGCTGGTGAACGGTCCGGACGAGGTGTGGGTCGACCGTGGCGGCGGCCTGCACCGAGCCACCGGAGTCCGGTTCGCCGACGCCGAGGCGGTGCGGCGGCTGGCCCACCGGCTGGCCACCGCGGCCGGGCGGCGGCTGGACGACGCCCGGCCCTGGGTGGACGCCCGGCTGCCGGACGGCACCAGGCTGCACGCGGTGCTGCCGCCGATCGCGGCCGGCTGCACCCACCTCTCGCTGCGGGTGTGCCGGCCCAGGCCGTTCACGCTCGACGAGTTGACGGCGGGCGGCGCGCTGCCGCCGGAGGGCGCCGAACTGCTGGCTGGCATCGTGCGGGCCCGGCTCTCGCTGCTGGTCTCGGGCGGGACGGGCTCGGGCAAGACCACCTTGCTCGCGGCGTTGCTCGGCCTGGTCGGGCCGGACGAACGGATCGTGATCGCCGAGGACTCCGCCGAGCTGCGACCGGCCCATCCGCACGTGGTGCGGTTGCAGAGCAGGCCGCCGAACCAGGAGGGGTTGGGAGAGTTCACCCTGCGGGACCTCGTCCGGCAGGCCCTGCGGATGCGGCCGGACCGGCTGGTGATCGGCGAGGTGCGCGGAGCCGAGGTCTCGGACCTGCTGGCCGCGCTCAACACCGGGCACGAGGGCGGGTGCGGGACCGTCCACGCCAACACGGCGGCCGACGTGCCGGTCCGGCTGGAAGCCCTGGGGTCGCTCGCCGGGCTCGACCGACCGGCCCTGCACAGCCAGCTGCGGGCCGCGCTGGACGTGGTGGTGCACCTCGCCCGGGATCCGGGCTCGGGGCGGCGCCGGGTGGCGGAGATCCACACGCTGGCCGGGGACGGCGCCGGGTTGGCCGTGACCACTCCCGCGGTGGAGTTCCCGGCCGCGGGCGGGGCGGTGCCCGGGGCGGGCTGGGAGCGGCTGGTGGAGCTGTTGGCAGCGCGCGGGGTGGTGCTCGGGGCGGGGGTGCCATGAGCGTGGCGTCGGTGGCTTCGGTGGTGTCGGCCGCGTCGATGGCGGTGGCGGTGGTCATGGCCGGGCCGGTGGCGACGGCTGGGCGGGCGGCACGGGAGCTGCGGGTGGTGGAGATCGGTTTCGTGGCGCTCCAGGCCGGGTGTGCGGCGGGTGCCCTGGCGCTGCTCGGGGTGCGGGGCCGGAAGGGGCGGAAGCGTGGAGGTGAATGACATGACGCAAGGTCAGTTCGATTTCGCCTGGGCGACGGTGGTGTGCCTGTCGGCCACGGCCGGGTGGCGAGCGGTACAGGAACAGCTGCCGGGTGGTCGGCGCTCCAGACTGGTTCTGGCCGGCAGCGGGCCCCCGGTGAGTGAGCCGGGGTCGGAGGTGATGCTGCGGGCGAGGCGTCGGTGCCGACGGCTCATGGTGCCCGAACTGCTCTCCCTCCCGGCGGGCTTGGTGCTCGGACAGGCCACCGCCTCGCCGGTTCCGGTGCTCGCGGGCGCGCTGGCCGTGCTGCCGCTGCGGAGGTGGCGGCTCCGACGGCGCCTGGCAGCGGAGGCCGATCGGAGGGCCGTCGCCGTGGTCGAGCTCTGCGCCGCACTGGCCGGGGAGTTGCGCAGCGGGGCAACGCCCGAACAGGCCCTGCACCTGGTCACCGTGAGGCTCGCCGCGTCCCCGGACGGGGTGCGTCGGCTCGGTGTGGAGGCGGTGGCCCGGCTGGCGGCGGGGCGTTACGGCGGGGACGTCCCGGCGGCGCTCCAACTGCTGGCCGAACTGCCCGGCGGCAGCGGGGCGGCGGCGATCGCGGCCTGCTGGCGGGTCGCCTCCGGCGGCGGGTCGGGCTTGGCCGACGCGCTGGATCGGGTCGCGGAGGCGCTGCGCGGCGAGCGGGCGCTGGCGGAGGAGGTCGCCGGGGAACTGGCCGGGCCCCGTACGACGATCGCGGTCCTGGCCGCCCTGCCCGGCGCGGGGCTGCTCCTGGGCGGGGCGCTCGGAGCCGCTCCGCTGGACGTCCTGCTGCACACCTCGGCGGGGCTCGGCTGTCTCGGGGCGGGGGCGGTCCTGGAGGGTCTGGGGGTGTTCTGGACGGCCCAGATCGTCCGGGCGGCGGCCCGGGGTGCGCTGGAGGCTCCTCGGGGCGATGTCGCGGGCCGGCCCGGGGCGGGCTCCGCCGGACGGGACGGGAGCGGTGGCGGGCGACGGGGGGCCGGGCGGGTGTGGCCGGTCGGCGCCGGAGCGGGGGCCGGATGATGCGGGGCGTCGGGTGGGTGTCGACCGGGGTGCTGTCGGCGGTGGGGCCGGTGGTGGTGGCCGTGATGGCCGCGCTGGTGTGGCGTCGGGGTGGGCGTCGGGCGTTCGTCCGGGAGCGGGAACGGTATCGGGTGCGTCGGGAGCGACGGTGGTTGCGGTCGCGGGAGGAGGTGCAGGGGCCAATGGATCGGAGGGCCAGGGGTGTTGGGCCGGGCCGGCGGGTGGCGACGGCCGTCGGTGCGGGGCTGGCGGCGGCGGTACTGGTCGGCGGTGGCGCCGGAGTGGTGGTCGGGGCGCTGGCGGCGGTGGGTGCGTACCGGTGGACGGCCCGGGCCCGGTCGCCGACGGACCGCCGTGCGGCACTGGAGGAGGAGCTGCTGACCAGGCAGCTCCCGCTGGGTGCCGAACTGCTGGCGGCCTGTCTCGGAGCAGCGGCCCTGCCCTCGGCGGCGGTGGCGGCGGTGGGCCGGAGCCTGGGCGCGCCGCTGGGGCCGAGGCTGGTGGCGATCGGGACCGAACTGGCCCTGGGCGCACCGCCGGAACCGTGCTGGACCAGGCTGGGTGATCAGCACCCGCCGCTGGCGCCGCTGGCGCGCTGCCTGGCCCGGACGAGCCTCAGCGGGGCTCCCGCGGCCGGCCCGCTGATCGTGCTGGCCCAGGCGCAGCGGACGGCTGCCACCCATGCGGCCCACACCCGGGTCCGCCGGGCCGCGGTGCTCGCCACCGCGCCGCTCGGGCTCTGCTTCCTCCCGGCCTTCGTCCTGATCGGGGTGGTGCCGGTGGTGATCGGCCTCACCGGCCGGTTCGCCCAGATGAGATGAGGCGGGTGGGTGAGCGGGGGCAGATGCCGCGCCGGGCCCGTGGGGATCCACGGGAGGCGCCGGAATCGGTCCGAAGAGGTGCACATCCGAAGAGGTGCACAGGGGTCCGGGGACGGCCCGGACAGTCCAGGAATGACCGGAAGAGAACGGACAGGAGAGAACCATGACTGCAGTGATCGCGATCAGGCTCGGCACCGGATGCCCGCCGCGGCAGCTGGCCGGGGTACGGCGACGGAGGAGGTACGGGACGGTGGGTCGGGCGTGCACGGTGGTGCGGCGCCGGGGCCGCTCGGATGCCGGGATGACGACGGCCGAGTACGCCGTCGGGACGCTGGCGGCGTGTGCCCTGGCCGCCGGGTTGTACAAGGTGGTGACCAGTGAGGCCATCACCGGGGCGCTGACCTCGATGCTGGAGCGGGCGCTCCATGCGACGTAGCGCCCGTGGGCCGGCCCGCGTCGCACCGGCCTGTACCGGCGGCGCCGCGTCCGGTTCCCTTGAGGATCACGGGAGTTCGGCGCCGGGGTGCGGTCGGGAGGGCCGGCGGCCGGTGCGGCGTGGGGACGCGGGCTTCGTCACGGCGGAGACGGCGGTGGTGCTGCCCGCGCTCGTCCTGCTCGCGGCGATGCTGGTCTGGGCCGTGCTGGCGGCAGCCGCGCAGATCACCTGCGTGGACGCGGCCCGGATCGGGGCCAGGGCGGCCGCGCGTGGGGAGTCGGACGCCGTCGAACTCGCCCGGGCGGCGGCCCCTCCGGGCGCACGGGTGCGGATGGCGGTGGCGGCGGACACGGTGCGGATCGACGTGGACGCCCCCTGCGTGGCGCCGGGCCGGCTGGGTGGTCTGCTCGCGGTGCGGGTCGGTGCGACGGCCGTGGCCGCGCGGGAGGACGTGCTCGGCGGCGTCGCGGAGGGAGGTGGCGGTCAGTGGCCCGCCTGACCGGCCTCCGGTGGGCGGCGGAGCGGGCGGTGCTCGTCCGTACCCGTCGAACGGCGGTACCCGGTGGGCCCGCTGCACCAGGTGGGCGCGCTGCGTCCGGGGCGTGCGGGCCGGGGTACGGGCCGGACGCCGGTTCGGCGACGGTCTGGCTGCTCGCCCTGGCGATGCTGGGCACGGTGGCCTTCGCGGCGACGATCGCGCTCGGCGCGGTGGTGACCGCCCGTCACCGGGCGGAGGCGGCCGCGGACCTGGCGGCCCTCGCGGCCGCGAACCGGCTGCTGTGGGACCAGGACGGCGGCTGTGCCCGGGCGGCCGGTGTCGCGGCGGCGCAGGGGGCCGGTCTGGTGTCGTGCACGGTGGACCGCTCGGCGGACGCGGTCGAGGTGGTGGCCGAGGTGCCGGTCGGCGGGATTCCGTGGCGGCTGCCGGTCGGACCGGCGCGGGCGAGGGCCCGGGCCGGGCCGGTCCGGGCCGCGGTCACCACGGCCGGGGACGGCCCCGGCGAGCCGCCGGGCGGCACGGCGGACTCATGAACTGCGCCCGAGGAACGGGGGTCTTGTCGAACGGAGGTCTTGTCGAACGGGGGCTTGATGGAAGGGCATTGGCTCAGGAGGCGGTCGGCACCCCGTCGTCCGTCCCCGTGGCGGAGTCCGCGCCGGGGGCTCCGGCCAGCAGGACGTCGAGCAGTTGGACGGCGGCGGCCTTGTCCAGCGGGTCGTTCCCGTTGCCGCACTTGGGCGACTGGACGCAGGACGGGCAGCCGCGCTCGCACTCGCAGGCGGCGATCGCGGCCCGGGTGGCGGTCAGCCACTGGACGGCCCGCTGGAACCCCCGCTCGGCGAAGCCGGCCCCGCCCGGGTGGCCGTCGTAGACGAACACCGTGGGCAACCCGGTGTCGGGGTGCAGCGGGACGGAGACGCCGCCGATGTCCCAGCGGTCACAGGTGGCGAACAGCGGGAGCAGACCGATCGAGGCGTGCTCAGCGGCGTGGGCCGCGCCGGGCAGTTGGTCGAGCGGGAGGTCGGCGTCCAGCAGTTGGTCCTCGGTGACGGACCACCAGACCGCGCGGGTGCGCAGGGTGCGGGGCGGGAGGTCGAGCTTGCTCTCGCCCATGATCTCCCCGGTGGAGATCCGCTTCCGGAGGTAGCCGACCACCTGGTTGACCACCTCGACGGAGCCGAAGCTGAGCCGGCCCTCGCCCCAGTGGACGGTGGTGTCGGTGTCGAGGACGGAGATGGAGGTGATGTCACGGGCGGCCGTGGTGTACGGCGGGTCGGCCGGTTCGACCAGGGCGACCGAGTCCTCCAGGTCGAGCTCCCGGACCAGGTAGGTGCGGCCCTGGTGGAGGTGGACGGCTCCGGTGTGGACGGTGGTGTGGGCGGCCGCGGCGTCCACCGTGCCGAGCAGTCGGCCGGTGTCGGCCTCGATGATCTGCACCGGGCTGCCACCGCTGCCCCGCAGGTCGACGGCGTCGGCGGCGCGCTCCCGGCGGGTCCAGTACCAGGAGCCGTCGGAGCGCCGGCGCAGCAGGCCGCGCCGCTCCAGCACCGGCAGCAGCGGTGCGGTGGAGGGGCCGAACAGCTCCAGGTCGGTGTCGGTGAGCGGGAGTTCGGCCGCGGCCGCGCACAGGTGCGGGGCGAGCACGTGCGGGTTGTCGGGGTCGAGCACGGTGGCCTCGACGGGCGTCGCGAACAGGGCCTCCGGGTGGTGCACCAGGTAGGTGTCCAGCGGGTCGTCCCGGGCGATCAGGACGGCCAGCGCCCCCTGGGCCTCACGGCCCGCCCGGCCCGCCTGCTGCCAGAGCGAGGCCCGGGTGCCGGGATAGCCGGCCATCAGGACGGCGTCGAGGCCGGAGATGTCGACGCCGAGTTCGAGGGCGGAGGTGGAGGCGAGCCCGAGCAGCCGGCCGGAGTGCAGATCGCGCTCCAGGGCCCGGCGTTCGTCGGCGAGGTAGCCGCCGCGGTAGGCGGCCACCCGTTCGGCGAGCGGTCGGCCGAGTTGGTCCTGGGCCTGCAGGGCGACGAGTTCGGCGGCCCGGCGGGAGCGGACGAACACGACCGTCCGGGTCTGCCGTTCGACCAGGTCGGTCAGCAGGTGCGCGGCCTCGGCGGTGGCGGTGCGGCGCACCGGGGCGCCGTGCTCGCCGACGTTCTCGGTCAGCGGTGGTTCCCAGAGGCCGAACACCATCGGTCCGCGCGGCGAGCCGTCCTCGGTGACGGCCACGGCCGGCAGGCCGGTCAGCCGCTCGGCGGTGGCGGCCGGGTCGGCGGTGGTGGCGGAGGCGAGCAGGAAGGTGGGTGACGAACCGTAACGGGCGCAGATGCGGCGCAGCCGCCGCAGCACCTGGGCGACGTGCGAGCCGAAGACGCCCCGGTAGCTGTGGCACTCGTCGATGACCACGTAGCGCAGCACCTTGAGGAAGGAGGACCAACGGGCGTGCGCGGGCAGGATGCCCCGGTGCAGCATGTCCGGGTTGGTGAGCACGTAGGAGGCGTACTGGCGGACCCACTCGCGCTCCTCCGGCGGGGTGTCGCCGTCGTACAGGGCCGCCCGGACCCTCGGCGGGGCGAGTTCGGCGGCGCGGCGGCGCTGGTCGGCGGCGAGCGCCTTGGTCGGGGCCAGGTAGAGCGCGGTGGCGCCGCGGCCGTTGCGGGCCTCGGTGCCGTCCAGCAGGTCGCTGAGCACCGGGGCCAGGTAGCCCAGCGACTTGCCCGAGGCGGTGCCTGTGGCGATCACCACAGTCTGGCCGCTTTTGGCCAGGTTCATCGCTTCTGCCTGGTGCGCCCAGGGCTGTTCCACTCCGACGTCCAGGGCCGAGCCGACGATCTCCGGTCGGATCGACTCGGGCCACGGCGAATAACGCGCAGGTCGGGCGGGAAGGTGCTCCGTATGGGTGAGCCGGTCGGCCCGCCCCCGACCGGTGGACAGGGTCGCGAGCAGTGCCTCGGGCAGGCTGTGTCGGGGCGGCATGGGGACCCAGTGTGTCACCGGCGTGACGCAGAATCGTCGTAAGCCATCGTGCGGGCATGGTCGCAGGTGGTTGAATGTGGCGGTGACGGCCGTACGGCCGTGGGTCGCAGCGCTGAGGCTTGCCACGCGTTGGCTTGGCGCGTCCGGGCTCGCGACCATGCGGTGGCGGCCGTCCGGCCGAGGATCGCACATGACGTAGCAAGGCAAGGTGCTGGAGGTTCCGTGGACCTGTCCCTGTCGACCCGTGCAGTCGGCGATCGTACGGTCGTCGAGGTTGGCGGCGAGATCGATGTGTACACCGCCCCGAAGCTGCGGGAGCAGCTGGTCGAGCTCGTCAACGACGGCAAGTACCACCTCGTCGTCGACATGGAGGGCGTCGATTTCCTCGACTCGACCGGCCTCGGCGTGCTCGTCGGGGGTCTGAAGCGGGTGCGTGCCCACGAGGGCTCGCTGCGCCTGGTGTGCAACCAGGAGCGCATTCTCAAGATTTTCCGGATCACCGGTCTGACCAAGGTCTTCCCGATCCACACCTCGGTGGACGACGCGGTCTCCGCGACCGACTGACGCGTCCGGGCCGGTCCCTGCGGCCGGCCCGCCCGTTCCACGCGTCCGGGGTGTGCCGGGGTCCGTGCGGCCCCGTGCTCCCCGGGCGCCTCAGGGCCGGTCCAGCCGGTCCGCGGGGCCGACTCGTCGGCCCCGGTCGGAGCACCCCGAGGGGGAGAGATGGCAACCGTCGAACTTCGATTCAGCGCGCTTCCCGAGCACGTGCGGACGGCCCGGCTGGTCGCCGCGGCCGTCGCCAGACGGGCCGGGGTCGACGAGTCGGTGCTCGACGAGGTACGGCTCGCGGTCGGTGAGGCGTGCTCCCGTGCGGTCGGTCTGCACCAGCGTGGTGGCATCGGCGGCACGGTACGGGTCGCCTTGACCGATCAGGAGAAGCGTTTCCTCATCGAGGTCGAGGACGAGGCCGGTCCCGCCGGCGTCCCGGCCCCCGGCGCTGCCGAGGGCGGCGACCCGGACGAGGACACCCTGGGCCTCGCCGTGATCACCGGTCTGGTCGAGGACCTCGAGGTCACCAGTGGTGCCGACGGTGGCGTGATCCGGATGAGTTGGCCGGTTTCGGTCGCCTCCGTCGCGGTCTGACCTCACCGGGCGGGTCCTGGCCCTGGTCCGGAGTCTGGGTCGAGGCCCGAGGCCCGAGGCTGAGCGCCGGGCGCAGGCGCAGGTGCGGAGGTGGAAGCGGTCCGACGGCCGCTTCCGCGCCGTGCCCTGGATTCCGCTCTGTATCCGTTCCCCGGACACACATTGACAGATTGTTGAGCCTGGCGGTTCGCTGCTTCCGGCACGACCGGGTCCGATCGACGATCGGATCTGTCGCGGAAGAGGAACCACATGCGGATCCGCATCCTGTGGCCGGCCGGGCAGGCCACCGCCACGCTGGCGACCACCCCCACCACCGAAGCGCTCCTGGCCGAGTTGCCGATCAGTTCGACGGCCGAGACCTGGGGCGAGGAGGTGTACGTCGGCACGCCAGTCAGCGTGCCGCGCGAGGGCACAGCCCGGCAGGTGGTCGAGCCCGGCACGGTCGCGTTCTGGACCGACGGTGACAGCCTCGCGCTGCCGTACGGCCCGACCCCGATCTCGCGGGACGGCGAATGCCGACTGGCCGCCCCCTGCAACGTCCTCGGCCTGCTGGACGGGGACGCCCGGGTGCTGCGCACCGTCCGGTCGGGCGATCCGGTCCGGGTCGAACGGGCCTGAGCGACGGCCGAGCCGTGCTGCCCGGGACGGGAGTTCGGAGCGGGGGTCGGGAGCGGAGTTCGGGCGTGGGGCTTGGGACCGGGGGTTCCGGGCGGGGGAGTCGGCCGTGGAGCGGCCGGGAACCGGGTGCACGGTGACGGCCGTGTAGGTTCGACGACCGAAGACGACCGAAACCGAAAGGCATCTCCCGGTGAACAAGCGACTGCTGGCCGTACCCGCCCTCGGCGTGCTGCTCGCGTTCGGCGCCGTCGGCTGCGGCGGCGACGACAACAGCAAGCAGCTGGAGGCCTGGGCGTCCAACGTCTGCGGCGCGGCCAAGGACCCGATCGCCCAGGCGCAGAGCGCGCTCGCCGACACCGCTCAGGTGAAGACCGGCGAGGGTCCGGCCGACCTGCAGAAGCGGCTCTCCACGGACATCGGGCGACTGGCCAAGACCAACCAGGACATCGCGTCCGCGGTCGACGCGGCCGGTGCCCCCAAGGTGGACAACGGCGCGACCCTCCAGAAGGACACCGTCGACGAACTGAAGAAGGCGGCCGACGGCTACCTGGACGTCCAGAAGAAGCTGGACGCGCTGCCCAACAACGACCAGGCGAAGTTCGCGGACGGGCTGAACAGCGTCGCGGACCAGCTGCGGCAGCTGTCCTCGCTGTCCACCCAGGCGCAGGGCAAGCTGCAGCGCGGCGACCTGGGCGCGGCGATGGCCAAGCAGGAGGGCTGCAAGCCCACCCAGGTCACCCCCGCCCCCGGTGCGAGCGCCGGGGCCGGCGGCTCCCCGGCGGCCGGGAGCGCGGGTGCGACCCCGAGCGCCGGGGCCTCCGCCTCGGCCGGTGCCCCCAGCGGCACCCCCGCACCGGGCGCGACGGACAGCGCCGGCCCGGCGGCCTCCCCCTCGGCGGGCGCCAGCACTCCGGCGGCCCCGGCGTCGAGCCCGGCCGCGCCGTCGCCCAGCGCGAGCTGATCGAGGGCGGCACGGGACAGGGCGCGGCAGGACGCGCACGGCAGGACACGGCAGGACGAGGCGCGGCAGGACACGGCGGGTCGCGCCCGGGATGCCGCAGCGGGGCCGGGGTCGCTCGAAGGGGCGGCCCCGGCCCCGCCGTGTTCCCGGGCAGTGGGCGCCGGGCGGCGGGCGCCGAACAGCGGGTGCGGCGGCCGGGGCCGATCTCCTGGGCCGGCAGACGGGGCGTCGCGGCGGTGGCGGGGGCGCAGGGACGGGGGCGCGCTCCCGGCGGTGTCCGCGGGTCGGCGCGGTTGGGTGCGGGCCGGTGGGGCCGGGCCGGGGTCGGGCGGGGGACAATGGCGGGGTGATCAGTAGTCCCGTTCTCGACCCGACCCGTCTGGCCAAGCTGCGCGAGGCGCTGTTGGCCGCCTCGTTCACCGCCGACGGCTGCCTCGACCTGCTCGGGCCCACCGGCTACGCGGCGTTGGCCCGTAGCGAGGCCGTCCCGGCGCTGCGTGCGACGCGCGGCGGCAGCCCGCTGGAGACGTTGGTGCGGTTGTTCCTGCTGCAACAGCCGGTGCCGTACCGGGCGGCGGCCGCCGCACTGCCGGTGGAGGACTGCCTGGCGGACGGCTGGCTGCGCCCGGACGGGGATCTGGTGCGTGCCACCGTGGACGTCCGGCCGTACGCCAACGAGGTGGCCGGGATGCCGAGTTCGGACGCCTGGGTGGTCTCCGACCTGGGCTGCGCGGTGGGTGGCGCGGGCGGGATCGGATCCGGCGAGACCGCGCACGGGGTGGCCCGCAAGGACCTGGTGCTGGGGGTCGGCGGGGCGTCCACGACGCTGGCCAACATCACTGTGCGTCGTCCCGTCCGGGCGGCGCTGGACCTCGGTTCGGGCTCGGGCGTGCAGGCCCTGCACGCGGCCCGGCACGCCGGGAGCGTCACCGCCACCGACCTCAACCCGCGTGCCCTGCGGTTCACCGAACTCACCCTGGCGCTCTCCGGGTTCGACAACACCGAGGTGCACACCGGGAGCCTGTTCGAGCCGGTCGGGGAGCGGAAGTTCGACCTGATCGTCTCCAACCCGCCGTTCGTCATCTCGCCCGGCGGCCGGTTCACCTACCGTGACGGCGGGATGGCCGGGGACGACCTGTGCCGCAGCCTGGTGCGGTCGGCCGCCGAGCACCTGGAGCCGGGCGGCTACTGCCAGTTGCTCGCCAACTGGCAGCACGTCGAGGGCGAGGACTGGCACGAGCGGCTGGCAGGCTGGGTGGCCGGCACCGGGCTGGACGCCTGGGTCGTCCAGCGCGAGGTCCAGGACGTGGCCCAGTACGCCGAGTTGTGGCTGCGCGACGGCGGTGACCACCGCGGTCCGGGCGGCGACTACCAGGCCCGGTACGGCGAGTGGCTGGACGCCTTCGAGGCGGGCCGGGTCGAGGGCATCGGGATGGGCTGGATCACCCTGCGGGCGAGCGGCGCGGAGCGTCCGACCGTGCGGGTGGAGGAGTGGCCGCACCCGGTGGAGCAGCCGCTCGGTCCGCACATCGACGAGTGGTTCGACCGGCAGGACTTCCTGCGTTCGCACGACGACGCGGGCCTGCTCGCGGCCCGTTACGTGCTGGCCGACGAGGTGGTCCAGGAGCAGGTCGGCGCGCCGGGCGCGGAGGACCCCGAGCACGTGGTGCTGCGGCACAACCGGGGCATGCGACGGGCCACCAAGGTGGACACCGTCGGCGCCGGGTTCGTCGGGGTCTGCGACGGGACGCTGTCGGCCGGCGAGATCGTCGACGCCATCGCGCAACTGCTCGGCGAGGACCGGGTGGTGCTGCGGGACCGGGTGCCGGAGTCGCTGCGGCTGCTGACCGAGCAGGGGTTCATCGACCCGGTGCGGTGACCCCGCGTTCCGGCTAACCCCACGCTCCGGTGCCCCCGTGCTCCGGTGATGCCGTGCCCTGGGGGCGCCGCGTCCCGGTGACGCCGTGCCCCGGGCGCCCTCCGGTTCACCCGGCCGTACCTTCTGGTTCGTCCGGCGGTCCCCGTCCGGCCGCCCCCCGTTGGTCGGACGCTGTGAGGCTCTGTCCACAGGCTGTGGACAGAGCTGGGGAGCCGGGGGCCAGGGGTGGACACGACGACGGCGGCCGTGGGCGGGACGGTGCTCGTCCTCTTCGGTGGCGTGCTGCTGCTCTGGTGCGCCGCCGAACTGCGCCTCCGCCACCGGGTGCGCCGCCGGGGGGTGCCGGCAGTGGCCACGGTCGTCGCCGAGAACGACGTGCACGGTCAGCTCGACAGCGCGCCGCTGCTCTCCTTCTCCGTGCTCCCGACGATCGGCGGGCCGCACGCGGCCGGGACGGGCGGAGCGGTGGGGACGGGTGGGTCCGGCGCCGGCCGGATCGCGGAGCTCGTGCTCACCCGGCCGCGCGGGCACACGCCGTTGCGCCGTCCGGAGCGCTTTGCGCCGGGCGCCTCGGTGCGGATCTGTTACGACCCGGACCGTCCCTGTCGGGCGGTGCTGGCAGCGGGCGAGACCGGCCGGGGGGCGGCCGTCGACCTGTTCTGGAGCGCCCTGGGCGTGGCGTGTCTGGGGGCGGGAGCCGGGCTGCTGGCGGCGATCGGCCGCTGAGGCCCGCGGCCGTCGGCCGGTCGTACCCGGCCGCTTCCGCCGCCCCGCCGCTCCGACGGCCCCACAGCCCCACGGCCGCCTGCCCCGCCGCCCCTGCCCGTCCCGGCCGCCCCGCCGCCCCTGCCCGTCCCGGCCGCCCCGGCCGTCTCCGGCGCGATCCGGAAGGCGCGGTACCGCAAGCGCGCCGATTTTTCCGTTGACAGATCTTGAAATCCGTCATTCCATCCTCCGGAACCTGCCGAAGCCCCCCTCCACGGGGCGCGAACCTCCGTCATCGGGTTACCGTTCGAGTGGCGTCGGTGAGCCCGGCAAGCGAAAAAGCGGTAACCGTCCGTTTGACAAGGGTGGCCGGGGTACGGTCACACTCCGCTGGTGGGGTGTCGTACAGCGGCAGCCCCGGGACGGTGGAGGGGTCGGGCGGAGCGCAGCCCGTGCGCCCGGCGCCGACCAGCCACATAAGGACCGGGAGAGAAGAGCGAAGGTGTCCCCGAGCAGCGAGACCGCGCACGGACAGCGACTCGTCATTGTCGAGTCGCCGGCCAAGGCGAAGACGATCAAGGGCTACCTGGGCCCCGGCTACATCGTCGAGGCGAGCGTCGGGCACATCCGCGACCTGCCCAGCACCGCGGCCGAGGTGCCGGACAAGTACACCGGTGAGGTGCGCCGCCTCGGGGTGGACGTCGACCACGACTTCGCGCCCATCTACGTGGTCAACGCGGACAAGAAGTCGCAGGTCAGCAAGTTGAAGTCGCTGCTCGCGGAGTCCGACGAGCTCTTCCTCGCCACCGATGAGGACCGCGAGGGCGAGGCCATCGCGTGGCACCTCCAGCAGGTGCTGAAGCCCAAGGTGCCGGTGCACCGGATGGTGTTCCACGAGATCACCAAGACGGCGATCCAGGAGGCGGTGGCCAACCCGCGCGAGCTGAACCAGCGCCTGGTCGACGCCCAGGAGACCCGCCGCATCCTCGACCGCCTGTACGGCTTCGAGGTCTCGCCGGTGCTGTGGAAGAAGGTCATGCCGAAGCTGTCGGCGGGCCGGGTGCAGTCCGTGGCGACCCGTCTGGTGGTCGAGCGGGAGCGCGAGCGGATGGCCTTCCACACGGCCTCGTACTGGGACCTGGTCGGCACCTTCGGCACCGGTCGCACCCCCGCGGACGCCGCCAACCCGGAGACCTTCGGTGCCCGGCTGGCCTCGGTGGACGGCAAGCGGATCGCCAGCGGCCGGGACTTCGGCTCGGACGGCCGGCTCAAGGCCGGCAGCACCAACACCCTGCACCTGGACGAGCAGGCGGCCCGTCAGCTGGCCGCCGCCCTCGAGCAGACCGCGTTCAGCGTCCGCAGCGTCGAGTCCAAGCCCTACCGCCGCTCGCCGTACGCGCCGTTCCGCACCACCACGCTCCAGCAGGAGGCCAGCCGCAAGCTGGGCTTCGGCGCCAAGCGGACCATGCAGGTGGCCCAGAAGCTGTACGAGAACGGCTTCATCACCTATATGCGAACCGACTCCACCACGCTGTCGGACACCGCGGTCGCCGCGGCCCGCGCCCAGGTCACCCAGCTGTACGGCGCCGACTACCTGCCGGACGCCCCGCGCACCTACGCCAGCAAGGTCAAGAACGCCCAGGAGGCGCACGAGGCCGTCCGCCCCTCCGGCGACCGCTTCCGCACCCCCGCCGAGACCGGCCTGACCGGCGACGACTTCCGGCTGTACGAGCTGATCTGGATGCGCACCGTCGCCTCCCAGATGAAGGACGCGGTCGGCCAGTCGGTCACCGTCAGGGTCGGCGGCGCCTCCGCCGACGGCCGGGACGTCGAGTTCTCCGCCTCCGGCAAGATCATCACCTTCCACGGCTTCCTCAAGGCCTACGTCGAGGGCGCGGACGACCCGAACGCCGAGCTCGACGACCGCGAGCGCCGGCTGCCGCAGGTCACCCAGGGCGACCCGCTGGCCGCCGAGCGGATCACCCCGGAGGGCCACGCCACCAAGCCGCCGGCCCGCTACACCGAGGCCTCGCTGGTCAAGGAGCTGGAGGACCGGGAGATCGGTCGCCCCTCCACCTACGCGTCGATCATCGACACGATCATCCAGCGCCGCTACGTGTTCAAGAAGGGCACGGCGCTCGTCCCGTCCTTCCTCTCCTTCGCCGTGGTCAACCTGCTGGAGAAGCACTTCGGCCGGCTGGTCGACTACGACTTCACCGCGAAGATGGAGGACGACCTCGACCGGATCGCCGCCGGTGAGGCGCAGTCCGTGCCGTGGCTGAAGCGCTTCTACTTCGGCGAAGGCGAGGGCGAGGGCGCGGCCGGTGCCGCCGCCGAGGCCGGCAACGGTGACGGTGACCACCTGGGCGGCCTGAAGGAACTGGTCACCGACCTCGGCGCGATCGACGCCCGGGAGATCAGCTCGTTCCGGATCAGCGACTCCATCACCCTGCGGGTCGGCCGCTACGGCCCGTACGTCGAGCGCGCCTCCGAGGTCGAGGGCGAGCCCGGCCAGCGCGCCGACATCCCGGACGAGCTGCCGCCGGACGAGCTGACCGTCGAGCTGGCCGAGGAGCTGCTGGCCAAGCCCAGCGGCGACTTCGAGCTCGGCCCGGACCCGGTCAGCGGCAACATGCTGGTCGCCAAGGACGGCCGCTACGGCCCGTACGTGACCGAGATCCTGCCCGAGGGCACGCCCAAGACCGGCAAGAACGCGGTCAAGCCGCGCACCGCCTCGCTGTTCAAGACGATGTCGCTGGACACCGTCACCCTGGAGGACGCGCTGCGGCTTCTCTCGCTGCCGCGGGTGGTCGGCACCGACGCCGAGGGCGCGGAGATCACCGCGCAGAACGGCCGCTACGGCCCGTACCTCAAGCGCGGCACCGACTCGCGCTCGCTCACCAGCGAGGACCAGCTCTTCACCATCACCCTCGACGAGGCGCTGGCGATCTACGCCCAGCCCAAGCAGCGCGGCCGGGCCGCCGCCGCCCCGCCGCTCAAGGAGCTGGGCACCGACCCGGTCAGCGAGCGCCCGGTGGTGGTCAAGGACGGCCGCTTCGGCCCGTACGTGACCGACGGCGAGACCAACGCCACGCTGCGCAAGGACGACGAGGTCGAGACCATCACCCCGGAGCGCGGCTACGAGCTGCTCGCCGAGAAGCGGGCCCGCGGGCCGGTGAAGAAGGTGGCGAAGAAGGCCCCGGCGAAGAAGGCGGCGGCCAAGAAGACCACCACCGCCAAGGCGACGGCGACCAAGACCGCGGCCAAGAAGACGGCGGCGAAGAAGACCACCACGACCAAGACGGCGACGGCGAAGAAGACGGCCGCGAAGAAGAGCGCGGCCGCCCGGACCACCGCTGCCGACGAGGGCTGATCCGCCGGTCGGGCGATCCGTCCCGACCCGTCCCGCCGGTCGGGGCGATCCAACCCACCGACGGCAGGTGCCGGGCCCGTGCTCCCCACCCGGGGGCGCGGGCCCGTGGCCTGTCCGGGGGAGTCCCCGCTCCGGCACCCGGCGATCCCCGGGACCGGATGGGCCCAGGAGCCGCCCCGGACGGCTCCTGACCTGCACCGGACCGTCACCTGGCCCGCACCGGAGCGTCCCGGGGCTGTGCAGGGATCGTCACGGGCCGGTGATGAGCGCGAACCGGAACCCCGTTCGTCTCAATCGGGCAAAGCCCAGCCCGCTACGCTGACCGTATGACGAGCGAGGAGCAGCCCACCCCCAGCGCCGCCCCGGCCGCCAGAGCCGTCGGGCCAGAGCTGCCCGAGGTCGCGCCCGCCGGAACCCCCGTGGACCGGGCCCGGGCGCTCTTGCGGACCCGGCCCTACCGGCGCCTGTGGACCACCCAGCTGATCGGCGGCACCGCCGACCGGCTCGGGCTGCTGGTGCTGCTCGCGCTGACCGTGATCGCCGCCGCCCAGGGCGGCTCGCTCGGCGACCTGCCGCGCAGCCTCGCCTTCGCCGTCGCCGCCGTCCTCGCCGCCCGGGTCGCGGCCACCGGGCTGGTCGGCGTGGCGCTGCTGGAGCCGGTGCACCAGCTGGTGGCCGGGAAGCTGGACCGGCGCTGGACGCTGTTCGGCGCGGACGCGCTCTGCGCCCTGCTGATCGGCATCGCGCCCTGGTGGACGGTCTGGCTGGGCTCCGGCCCCGAGCCCTCCGGCGGGGCCTTCTACGCGCTGCTCGCCACCGTGTTCGTCACTGGTGCCGCCGAGCGGGTCCGGGGGATCGCCAAGGCCGCCGCCGTCCCCGGCCTGCTGCCGCCGGCCAACCCGTACGCCCCGGTCGCCGAGCAGCGGCCGGCCGCCGCCAACCTGGACACCGTCCGGAGCATCGACCGGTTCACGGGCTGGGTCACCGTGCCGCTCGGCGCCGTCGCACTGATCGCCCTCACCCTGGTCAACAACATCGGTGCGGCGGTCGGCTCCGACTGGCTCCGCGCCCACCAGCTGACCTTCGCGGCGCTCGGCGCGGCCGGCCTGTTCGCCGCCGCGGCCGTCCGCGGCTACCTCCAGCAGCTGCCCGGCGGTCCGGTGACCGTCGCCCCGCACTCGCCGCTGACCGGCCTGCGGGCGCCCACCGACGCCGCCCCCGGTCCGGCGCTGAGCAAGGGCCGCACCGGCAGCGCCCCGTACTTCACCTTCGCGGTCGCCGCCGGGTTCGCCTCGATGGCGGGCGTCGCCGCCCTGGCGCTGCTCACCGCCGTCGAGCACCGGGCCGGGCCGATCGGCTACGGCCTGGTCGTGCTCGCCGCGGCCGGCGCCCCCGCCCTGGGCGCCCGGCTCACCCGGGCCACCCTGCCCTCGCTCTCCCGCCGCCGCCTGCTCGCGCTGGCGCTGCTCACCGAGGGCGTCGCGCTGATCCTGGCCGGGCTGGTGCTGGACTTCGTGCTGGTCCTGCTGCTCACCGTGCTGGCCGGGCTGGCCGCCGGGATCGTCGTCTCGGCCGGGCGCAACCTGCTCGCCCAGGAGGTCGAGGAGGCCCGGCTGGCCAAGGTCACCGAGCACCTGTACGCGGTGCTGCGGGTCGTGGTCGGGGCCGCGCTGGTCGCCGTCCCGCTGATCGCCGCCGGGTACGGGGACGTCGAGTACGGCACCGTCGAGCCCGGCTCCTTCACCTTCATCCACGGTGGCGGCGCCCTCGCCGTCGCCACCGCGGGACTGCTCACCCTGGTGCTCGCCGCCGTCGTGCTGCTGCGCACCGACGACCGGCGCGGCACCGTGCCGTTCGGCCGGGACCTGGTGGACGCGGTGCGCGGCGGCAGCGGCCCGGTGCCGCACCGGGGCACCGGCACCGGCTTCTTCATCGCCCTGGAGGGCGGCGACGGCGCCGGCAAGTCCACCCAGGCCCAGGCGCTCGCCGAGTGGATCCGCGGCAAGGGCCACGAGGTGGTGCTCACCCGCGAACCCGGCGGCAGCCCGGTCGGGCAGCGGCTGCGCGGGCTCGTCCTGGACGTCGGCAACACCGGTCTGTCGCACCGCGCCGAGGCGCTGATCTACGCCGCCGACCGCGCCGAGCACGTCGAGAACGTCATCCGGCCGGCCCTCGCCCGCGGCGCCGTGGTGATCACCGACCGGTACATGGACTCCTCCATCGCCTACCAGGGCGCCGGGCGCGACCTGGCCGCCACCGAGGTCGCCCGGATCTCCCGCTGGGCGACCGGCGGGCTGCTGCCCGACCTGACCGTGGTGCTGGACGTCGACCCGACCCGCGCCCGGGAGCGCTTCACCGAGGCGCTGGACCGGCTGGAGTCCGAGCCCACCGAGTTCCACCAGCGGGTCCGGGCCGGCTTCCTCGCCCTCGCGGCCGCCGACCCGGCGCGCTACCTGGTCGTCGACGGCAGCCAGGCCCCCGGCTTCGTGACCACCGCGATCCGGCACCGGCTCGACCGCGAGCTGCCGCTCTCCGAGCAGGAGAAGGCCGCGCGGGCCGAGCAGGAGCGGCTGGCGCGGGAGGAGGCCGAGCGGCGCGCCGCCGAGGAGGCCCGGAAGAAGGCCGAGGAGGAGGCCGCCGAGCGCAAGCGCCAGGAGGTGCTGGCGCAGCTGCGGGCCGAGCAGGCGGAGCAGGAGCGGCTGGCCAAGGAGGAGGCCGAGCGGGTCGCCGCCGAGGCGCGGCGCAAGGCCGAGGAGGAGGCGCGCCGCCGGGCCGAGGAGGAGGCGAAGCGCAGGGCCGAGGAGGAGGCCGAGCGGCGCCGGGTCGAGGAGGCCCGGCTGGCCGCGGAGGCCGCCGAGCGCAAGCGGATCGCCGACGAGGCGGCCGCCCAGGCGGAGCTCCAGCGGCAGCGGGAGCTGGCGCGCGAGGAGCAGCGGCGCCGGGCGGAGGAGGCGCTGCAGCGGGCCGAGGAGGCCCGGCTGGCGCAGGCCGCGGCGCTCGCGGCGGCTGCGGCTGCGGCGGAGACGGCTTCGGACCGGGCGGGTGCGGAGCGGGACGAGGGCCGGGGTGGCGAGGGCCGCGGTGGCGAGGGCCGGGGTGGCGATGGGCGCGGCGCGGGCTCGGCTCCGGCCGGGGACGCGACCACCACGGAGCTGCGGACGGGCGGCGGGACCGCGCCGGACTCTTGGGGTTCGCAGGACGCTCGGGATTCGCGGGATTCCGGGAATTCGCGGGATTCCGGGGACTCTCGGGATTCGCGGGACGCGCACGGTTCGTGGGACCACCGGGACCCGCGGCCTTCGGCCGGGGGGCTCGGGGACGAGTCGACCCGGGAGCTGACGCTGCGCGACCGGCAGGCGGCCGTCCGGGCGGCGGAGGCCGTCGAGGCGACCGCCCGGCTGCCGCGGGTTCCGTCGGCTGCTGCGGACGAGACGGCGGTGCTGCCGCGCATTCCGGCGGTCGAGGAGACGGCGGTGCTGCCGAGGGTGCCGGCCGTGGAGGAGACCGCGGTGCTGCCGCGGATCGGGTCCGGGCGTCCCGAGGAGCCGGTGGACAGCACCCGGGAGCTGCCGGTGGTGGACGACCGACCTGCTGCCGCAGGGCCGCGCCGGGCGGCTGAGCCGCGGCCCGCTGCCGATTCGCGGCCCGCCGCAGAGCGGCCTCGGCCGGAGTGGGCCGAGGAGACGCCGATGGACGACCTGCCGAGCCTGACCGACACCCTGCTCGGCTCGCGTGACGAGTGGGCCCAGTGGGACCACAACGGCGACCAGGGCGGGCCGGGCTCGCACGAGGGTCGAGAGGGCCGTGGCGGGGACGACCAGGGCCGGGACGGCGGCAAGGGCAAGGCCCGGCGCTGGGGGCGTCGGGGCTGAGTCGTCGGGGCCGAGCGGGCCCGGGCCGGTGGAGCCGGCTCGGTGGAGCCGGGCAGGACGGCTGACGAACGGGTGGGCGGTGTCGCCGGGGCGGTGGTCCCGGGTGGCGCCGCCCGTCCTTCGTTCCGGGGCCGCCCCGGGCCGCCCCTGGGCCGCCCCCGGGGCGATCCCCGGGCGTGACCCGGACGGAGCAGTGGCTGTCGGAGCGGAGACGTATGCTCGACGGCGGGGAATCGGCGCCGGGAGCGCTGCCGTACGGAGCTTGGGAGCAGCAGTGGCCGTCTGGGACGACCTGGTGGGCCAGGATCGGGTGGTCGACCAGTTGACCGCCGCGGCCCGGGCGGCCGGGGCGACGGTCGAGGCCGGCCGCGGCGCCGCCCCGGAGCAGGGCGGCAACGCCTCCCTGATGACCCACGCCTGGCTGTTCACCGGCCCGCCCGGCGCCGGTCAGGTCACCGCCGCGCGCGCCTTCGCCGCCGCCCTCCAGTGCACCAGCCCCGACCTCGCGCTCGGCGGCACGCCCGGCTGCGGGTTCTGCGACGGCTGCCACACCGTGCTGGCCGGCAGCCACGCCGACGTCAAGTACGTGCGGACCGACGGCCTGTCCATCGGCGTCGGCGACATGCGCGACCTGGTCCTGCGCGCGTCCAGCTACCCGACCGGCGGCCGCTGGTCGGTGATCCTGGTGGACGCCGCCCACCGGCTCACCGAGGCCGCCGCGAACGCGCTGCTCAAGGGTGTGGAGGAGCCCTCCCCCCGCACCGTCTGGCTGCTCTGCGCCCCCTCCGTCCAGGACGTGCTGCCGACCATCCGCTCCCGCTGCCGCCTGCTGGTGCTGCGCACGCCGGCCGCCGAGGCGGTCGCCGACATGCTGGTCCGCCGCGACGGTGTCGACCCGGAGACCGCCCGGCTGGCCGCGCTCGCCGGGCAGGGCGACATCGAGCGCACCCGCCGCCTCGCCGTGGACGAGCAGGCCCGCACCCGCCGGGCCGAGGTGCTGCGGATCCCGCTGGAGGTCGCCGACATCGGCGGCTGCCTGACCGCCGCCCAGCGCCTGGTCGACACCGCCAAGGCCGACGCCGAGGCGCTCGCCGAGACCCAGGACGCCAAGGAGACGGACGACCTGAAGGCCGCCTACGGCGCGGCCGAGGGCAGCAAGGCCCCGCGCGGCATGGCCGGGGCGGTCAAGGAGTTGGAGAAGCGGCAGAAGAGCCGCGCCACCCGTACCCGCCGGGAGACCCTCGGGGTCGCGCTGCTCGACCTGCTCGGCTTCTACCGCGACGTGCTGGCGATCCAGCTCGGCTCCACCGGCGCGCTCGCCAACGAGGACCAGCGGCAGGCGCTCAACCGGGTCGCCCAGGGCGGTACGGCCGAGGGCACGCTGCGCCGGATCGAGTCGGTGCTGGCCTGCCGGGAGGCGCTGGACCGCAACGTGGACCCGCTGCTCGCGGTCGAGGCGATGACGGTGGCGCTGCGGGCGGGCTGAGGTCGGTCCGGGGCTTCTGACGGTCCGGGGCTTCTGACGGTCCGGGGGCCGGGCGGGGCCGGTTCGTCGCTCGAGCGGTCCCGGGTCGGAGCCGTGCGTCGTCCGGCGGCCGGGCGGGGCCGGTTCGTACGCCGCCCGGAGGCGTCCGGGGTCGGCCCGGCGTCCCACCTTCGAGTGAACGGGCGATACTCGCCGGGCACACCCGCGTGTGACGGCGTGCCCGTTGTGCACGCTGGGGGCCGACTGCGCCCCGGCCGTACCCGGGCCTCCCCGCCGGGACGGCCCGCCGCCGGAGCGGTCGCCTCCCGCACGGCACCGGGTCCGGTCCGGCGCCGGCGCTCGTCCCGAGGTGGTGCGTTCCGTGGTTCGTCCGCTGCTCGTCATTCCCCTGCTGGCCGCCGCCGTCGGCGGGATCTGGCTGGCGCGCGGCGCGCTCCAGCGCTGGCGCGACCTGCGGGCCGCCGAGACCTACGAACTGGCGGGCGACCGCTGGCCGATGCTGGTGCGGGCGGGCGGGGCGATGGTCTGCGGGGTCTGCGTCACCGCGTTGACGGTGCTCACCGCGCTGGGGGCGTTCGGCGGTCTGAGCCGCGGCGGGCAGGGGACGGACCGGGCGGAGACCGCCGCGGACGCCGCGGCGGCGGGCGCCTGGGCGGGCCCGGCGGGTCGGCAGCAGGCGGCTCCGCCGGCCGCCACCGATCCGGCCGCGGCCCAGGGTGCGGCGGGCTCGGCCGCCGGTGCCGCGGCGACGGCGGCCGTGGCCAGCCACTTCGACAGCGTCGGGCACCCGGGCGGCGGCGAGCTGCTGCAGTCCGCCGTGCTCGGACCGGACGGGAAGCCCCGCAACGTCCGGGTCTGGCTGCCCGCGCAGTACGCCAAGGAGCCGAACGCGCGCTTCCCCGTCGTGGTGATGCACGCCGCCACGCCGCGCAAGACCGCCGACGCCGAGGTGCCGGACGTCTTCGAGGGCGTCAGTGCGGCGCTCCAGGCCGGCCGCGCCCGGCCGTTCATCCTGGTCGCCCCCGAGGCCCCGAACGGCACCGCGCACCCCTGCGAGCTGCTCGCCGCCGCCCCGGCCGCGGTCGCCGACGACGCGACGCTGCGCGCCACCGTCGCGGCCTCCTTCCGCACCCTCCCGCCCGGCCCGGCCTCCTGGGGCACCCTCGGCGTCGAGGGCGGCGCGCCGTGCGCGGCCGCCGCCGGGCTGGCCCGCCCCGACCTGTACGGCGCGGCCGCCGCGGTCTCCGGACGGTACGACGCCGCCGCCCTCACCCAGACCGGCGCCGAGGCCCCGGCCGGCAGCTCGGCCAAGCTGCTGCTGGCCGCCGCCAAGGGCGACTCCGCCGGGCTGGACGCGGCTCGCAAGCTGCAGGGCGCACTCAAGGCCGGCTCCGGCGCGGCGGCCAAGGCCGAGGTGCGGATCTCGGACAACGTGCAGGACTACACGGCGGACCGGGAGCGGCTGCGGCTGGTGCGGCAGGCGGCGCAGTTCCTGGCCGAGGCGCTGGCCAAGGCGTCCTGAGCGGCGGTCTCCTGATCGTCGGTCTCCTGAGCGTCGGCCGAGCCGGCGATACGCTGCCCGGTATCCAGGAGGGGTACCGGGCAGCGGCGTTTCTTCGTTCTCGTACTTTTCCCGGAGCGGTGGAGAGGAAGCGGATGAGGGCCTTCGGGCGGATGCGGCCGGTTGCCGCGGCACTGGCGGTCGGGCTGCTGGCGGTCTCGGCGGGCGGGTGCGGCTCGGACTCCCCGGGACCGGCCGGGGCGGCCCCGGCGAGTGCGGCCGGTGGCGTCGGCGAGGCCGGAGCGGCCGGTGCCCGCCCGTCCCGTTCCGGCGCGGCTCCGGACACCGCCGTGACCCCGCTGGAGCCGCTGCCCGCCGCCGTACCGGCCGCGCTCGCCCCGTACTACGCGCAGCGGCCGACCTGGCAGCCCTGTGACGGCGGGTACGAGTGCACCACCTTCCGGGTGCCGATGGACTACGACCACCCGGGCGACGGCGACCTCACCCTCGCGGCCGCCCGTGCGGCCGCCGAACCGGGCGACGCCGGCGGAGCACCCCGGCTCGGCTCGCTGCTGCTCAACCCGGGCGGCCCCGGAGGCTCCGCCGTCGAGTACCTGGAGTCCGTCAGCAGGACGTACGACCGGACCGTGCGCGCCCGGTACGACCTGGTCGGCCTCGACCCGCGCGGGGTGGGCCGCAGCAACCCGGTCAGCTGCCTGAACGGCGACCGGATGGACGCCTACACCGCCGCCGACCTGGCCCCCGGTGACCAGCGGGCGGTCGACGCGGTGGTCGCCGCCGACCGGGAGTTCGCCGAGGGCTGCCGCCGGCAGGCCGGGGCCGCGCTCGGCCACCTCGGCACCGTCGAGGCGGCCCGCGACATGGACGTGCTGCGCGCCCTGCTCGGCGACGAGCGGCTGAACTTCGTGGGGAAGTCGTACGGCACCTTCCTCGGCGCCACCTACGCCGGGCTGTTCCCGAGCCGGGTCGGCCGGGTGGTGCTGGACGGCGCGATGGACCCGTCGCTCGACGCGGTCGCCGGCAACCGCACCCAGGCCGGCGGCTTCGAGACCGCCTGGACCGCCTTCGCCGAGGACTGCGCCGGGCGCGAGGACTGCCCGCTCGGGCGCACCGTGCAACAGATCGGCGACCGGCTCACCGCCCTGCTCGCGGCCGTCCGCGCCCACCCGCTGCCGAGCACCGACAACGGGCGCCGGCTCACCGGGTCCCAGGCGACCACCGGCGTCGTCCAGGCGCTGTACGCCGAGTTCCTGTGGCCCAAGCTGCGCACCGCGCTCACCGACGCCGGGGCGGGCGACGGCACCGGGCTGCTGAAGCTCTCCGACGCCTACTACGGGCGCACGGCGGACGGCTCCTACGCCAATCTGATGTTCGCCAACACGGCGGTGAACTGCCTCGACCTGCCCGCGCCGTTCCGCTCGCCCGAGGACGTCCAGCGCGCCCTCCCGGACTTCGAGCGGGCCTCGCCGCACTTCGGGCGCGAGATGGCCTGGATGGCGCTGACCTGCGGGTACTGGCCGGTCCCGGCCACCGGCGCGGCGCACACCGTCCGGGCCGCCGGCGCCGCCCCGATCGTCGTCGTCGGTACCACCCGCGACCCGGCCACCCCGTACGACTGGGCCCGGTCGCTGGCCGGGCAGCTGGAGTCCGGCCGGCTGCTCACCTACGACGGTGACGGGCACACCGCCTACGGGCGGCACGACCCCTGCGTGGACGGCGCGGTCAACCGCTACCTGCTCACCGGCGAGGCCCCGGAGCCGGGCACGCGCTGCGGCCGGTAGGCGCTGCTCCCGCCCGGTCAGGCGGAGGAGACCGCCAACTTCGCGGCGAAGCCCGCGAACAGCACGGCGACGCCGCTGGTCAGGGTCGCGGACAGCCGCCGGCGGCGGCGGAAGGCGGTGGCCAGCGTGGTGCCGGCGAAGATCAGCAGGGAGAGGTAGAGCAGGCTGAAGGTCTGCAGGATCCCGCCGAGCAGGATGAAGGACAGCGCGGGCTGCCCGTACGACGGGTCGACGAACTGGGTGAAGAACGACAGCAGGAACAGGATCGCCTTCGGGTTGAGCAGGCTGATCACCAGCGCCCGCCGGAACGGCCGCTCACCCGTCTCCGCGACCGCCTCGGCGTCGGTGCCCGCCGGCTCGGCCTGGGCCCGGTGCTCGCGCCACAGCTGGCGGGCGGACCGCAGCATCCCGAACCCGATCCACAGCAGGTAGGCGGCCCCGCCGAACTTCACCACCGCGAACACCGCCGGGTTGGCCTTCAGCAGCGAGGCGGCCCCCAGCGAGGTCAGGCTGATCAGCGTGAGGTCGCCCACGAACACGCCCGCCGCTGCCTGGTACCCGGTCCGGATGCCCTTCCGGGCCGCGACCGACAGCACGTACAGCGAGTTGGGGCCGGGCAGCAGGATGATCACGAGGGCGCCGAGGACGTACGTCGCCAGGTCGTTGACACCGAACACGGTGACTCCGGAGGTGGGGAAGGGTGGCAGGGGGCGCTCATCGTAACGTCGTACCGGTGATCGACTGAAGCGAGATTCATCCGCCCCCTCTCCGCCCCCATCCGCCCCGGCTACGGATCACCTGCGAACCTGTGTAGACTGGCCCGCGTTGCCACCACACGTGGCGACGGTGCCGCCTTAGCTCAGTTGGCCAGAGCAACGCACTCGTAATGCGTAGGTCGCGGGTTCGAATCCCGCAGGCGGCTCAGATGTGGGAAGGCCCGGTCAGAGGTTCTGGCCGGGCCTTTTGCGTGGGGGCGGGGAGGCCGTTTGGTGGGGGGTGGGGGTGGTAGACCGTTGGGGGAGCGGGCTGGTGGGCGGTGAGGGGAGGGCCGCGTGCGGGTGTGGCGGGTGGCGGGGGACGGGGCGGGGTTCTTCGGGCGGGCCGGGGACGGGCGCGGGTTGAGCGGGTGCGTCGGGGTGGCGGAGGGGTCGGGGGAGGCGCTCCGGCTGGGGTTCGGGGGCGGTGGCGGGCACGTGCTGGTGGTCGGGCGGTCCGCGGAGGCGGCGCTCGGGATCCTGGCGATGATGCTGTTCGACCTGGCGACGCAGATCGTCGGGGCGGCCGACCGGGGGAGCGCGTACACGACGCCGCCGTTCAGCGTGATGGACTTCCACGGGGGCGAGGGGGCCCGGGTGTTCGGGGAGGCCGCGATGGCGCTGCCGTTGCCGGTGAAGCTGGAGCGGGCCACCGACACCGCGATGACGACGTTGAGCGACTTCCAGTACGAGTTGGGCCGGCGGGCGGAGCCGGGGGCGCCGCGGCCGGCGAAGTTCCTGTTCCTGTGCGGCTTGCAGTCCGCGCACGGGATCCGGTCCCGGGGGTCGTACGGGGAGGACGGGGTGAATCCCGGGGCGGCCCGGTTCGGGCGGCTGTTGCGGGAGGGGCCGGCCAACGCGCTGCACCTGGTGGCCTGGTGCAACAGCCTGGCCAACCTGGAGCTGACGGTGGCGGGCGGGCTCGGGTTCTTCCGGCACGTGATCGTGCTGGAGGGCGGGCCGGACGGCGGGGCGCGGTACACGGACGCGGTGGCGGGGCGGTCGGTGGCGGTGACGCCGTTCGGGCTGCCCTCGGCGCAGTGGTGCGAATCCTTTGCCCGGGGCCTCGGTTGAGGCGGGCACGGCTGATCGGGAGGGGGCCCGGTGCGGCACATCAAGGTCTTTCTGTCCTCGCCGTCGGACGTCCGGGAGGAGCGGGCGGTGCTGCGGAAGGTCATCAGCGACCTGCCGTACGACGCGTTCCTGCGCGGCCTGGTGGAGCTGGAGGAGGTCTCCTGGGACCGGCCGGGGGCCGGGGTCCCGCTGTTCGCCTCGCTGCCGCCGCAGGAGGCGGTGAACCGGGGGCTTCCGCGCCCCAGCGAGTGCGATGTCGTCGTCATCGTCCTGTGGAGCCGGATGGGCACCCCTCCGCACGTGCCCGCGTTCTCGGACGACGGCCGGGTCTACCGTTCCGGTACGGAGTGGGAGTTCTTCGACGCGGTCCGGGCCGAACGGCGGACCGGGCGCCCGAAGGTCCTGCTCTACCGCCGCACCGCCGACCTGTTCGTGTCGTTGAAGGACCCGGAGTTCGAGCAGAAGAGGTCCCAGCAGCAGCTGGTCGACGCCTTCGTCGCCGAGATCACGGACGCCGCGAACGGGATCCCGGTCGGGGTCAACCAGTACGTCGAACTCGGTGAGTTCAGACCGCTGGTGGAGAACCACCTGCGGCTGGTCGTCAAAGAGATCATGGATGAGGAGTTGACGTTGGAGACGGGCTCCGGAGCGCGCCGCGATTTCTCCCTCTCCCCGTTCCCCGGGCTGCGGCCGTTCACCGACGAGGAGTCGTTGGTGTTCTTCGGCCGGGAGCACGAGACGAGCGAGATCATCCAACGCCTCGGTGATCAGCGGCACCGCTTCCTGGCCGTCATCGGGGCGTCCGGGATCGGGAAGTCCTCGCTGGTCAACGCGGGTGTGATGCCGGCGCTGCGGGCCGGGGCCATCCCCGGGGCGGAGAGCTGGCGGGTGCTGCGCTTCACCCCGGGCGAGATCGAGGGCGACCCGTTCCTGGCGCTGGCCGCGAAGCTGTCCGAGCACGGCCGGACGCCCTGGCCGGTCACCCCCGCGGAGCTCGCCCGGGAGCTGGAGCGGGATCCGGCGGGCGTCGGCCGGGCCGTCGACCGGGCGCTGGCCGGAGTGCCCTCGTGGGCCCGACTGCTGGTGGTCGTCGACCAGTTCGAGGAGCTCTTCGGCTCCGGGGTCGAGGAGGACCGGCGGGCCCGCTTCGTCGAACTGCTCACCGCGGTGGTGGCGGCCGAGCGGGCGATCGTGCTGGTCACCCTGCGGGCGGACTTCTACGCCCACTGCCTGAACCACCAGCAACTCGCCGAACTGCTGCGCACCGGCTCCTTCCCGCTCGGCGGGGTCGGCCTCGGGGCGCTCTACCGGATGATCGCCCGCCCGGCCGAGATCGCCGGGCTGCAGTACGAGGGGGACCTCGCCGAGCGCATCCTGGAGGACGCCGGGGCCGAGCCGGGGAGTCTGGCGCTGATGGCCTTCGCGCTCAACGCGGTCTGGCAGCACGTCAGTTCGGACGGACTGCTGCTGCTCGCCGAGTACCGGCGGATCGGCGGGATCCGCGGCGCCGTGGCCACCCGGGCCGAGGAGATCTTCGACGAACTGGCCGAGGCCGACCGGGAGCAGCTGCCCGCGCTGTTCCGGAAGCTCACCGACGTGAGCGAGTCGGACGCGCCGGTGCGCCGGCGGGCGAAGCTGGCCGGCCTCTCGGCCGACCCGGCGACCCGCCGACTGGTCGATCTCCTGGTTCGGGCACGGCTGTTGGTGGTCAGCGACGACGAGTACCGCGAGCCGACCGTGGAGGTCGCCCACGAGGCGCTGTTCGGCTCCTGGCCGCGGCTGGCCGAGTGGATCCAGCAGACCCAGGACGACCTCACCCTGCTGCGCCAGCTGCGCCGGGCGGCGGTGGACTGGGTGAAGGCCGACCGCCCCGCCTCCTTCCTCTGGCCGCACGAGCGGCTCGTCCTGGTCGAGGCGATGCTGCGCAACCTGGACCCCGAACTCGACCGGGAGGTCGAGACGTTCATCGTCCCGGAGGCGGTCCGCATCCTGGCCGAGAGCGCCGAGCCGGCGACCAGCCACCAGCGCCGGGCGAGCCTCGGCGACCGGCTCTGCGAGATCGGCGACCCCCGGCCCGGGGTCGGGCTGGACGCCGACGGGCTGCCGGAGATCCGGTGGTGCGAGGTGCCGGGCGGCCGGGTCCGGCTGCGGGACGTCGGCGAGGTCGACGTCCCCGGCTTCCGGCTGGCGGCGTACCCGGTGACCCACCGGCAGTACCGGGCCTTCCTGGACGACCCGGGGGGCTTCGCCGATCCGCGCTGGTTCGAGGGCCTGGCGGTGCGGCCGGACGGCCCGGGCGGTCAGTTCCGCAAGCTCGGCAACCACCCGGCGGAGAACGTCTCCTGGTACGACGCGGTGGCCTTCTGCCGGTGGTTCGGCGCCCGGACCGGCACCGAGGTGCGGCTGCCGGCCGACTGGGAGTGGCAGCTCGCCGCCGCGGGGCCCGGGGACGGGAGCGGCTACGCCTGGGGCGGCGGCTGGGAGGACGCCCGGGCCAACCTGCTGGAGAGCGGCCTGGGCCGGACGGTCGCGGTCGGCCTCTACCCCGACGGTGCCACCGGCGCGGGCGTGCACGACCTGCACGGCAACGTCTGGGAGTGGTGCCGCAACCTGCTGTCCGACGCCGGCGGGGCCGCGACGGACCACGGGTCGACCGGCGCGCGGGTCGTCCGGGGCGGGTCCTGGCTGGTCTCCCGGTCCTTCGCCCGGTCCACCTTCCGCGGCTGGGACGATCCCGAACTGCGCTACCCGGGCCTCGGGTTCAGGCTGCTGAGCGCAAGCTGAGCGGTCGCACCCGCCGCGGGCCCACCGACCTTCGCACGTCCGTACGCCGGTTCGATCGGGAGGGGAACTCATGGACGCCGGAGCCCAGGCCAGGTCCTTTCTGTTGCGCAACGACGCCCACGCCGTCGACGGGGTCGTCTTGGGGCGGCCCCACCCCGCGGTGCTCGGGGTGATCATCGGGGTCACCCCCGGCGAGACCACGCCGGAGACCGAGTACGCGAAGGCGGTGCGCGCCGTCGCCCAGGGGGCGCACACGCTCACCGACGTCACCACCGACGGCGGTCCGACGCTGCGCCGCCGCGTCCTGGAGAGCCTGAACACGGTCTACGGGACGGTGCCCACCTACGAGGTCTTCCGCAGGATCCGGCGCGGCCGGCAGGCCCCGCGGGACGCGGTGCTGGCGGTGCTGGAGGAACAGGCGGCCGAGGGGGTGGACTTCTTCACCGTCCACGCCTCCGCCACCCCGGAGCAGGCCCGGGCGCTCGGGGCCTCGGACCGCGTCATCCCGGTCACCAGCCGGGGCGGCGCCATGATGGTCGAGGTGATGGACGCCCTGGGCGTCGGCAACCCGTACGCCGAGTGCTTCGACGAGGTGCTGGACCTGTGCCGGGCCACCGGCGCCGCGCTCAGCCTCGCCGGGACGTTCCGGCCCGGGAGCATCGCGGACGCCCTGGACGCGACCCACCTGGCCGAGGTGGAGGTGCAGGCCGGGCTGGTGCGGCGGGCCCACGCGAAGGGGGTGAAGGTCTCGGTCGAGCTGGTCAACCACGTGCCGGTCCACCTCATCCCGGCCTACTGCGCGCTGGGGCGGGAGCGGCTGGACGGTGCGCCGTTCGGGGCGCTGGGGCCCTCCCCGACGGACATCGCGATCACCCACGACCACGTGGCCGGGGCGATCGGGGCGACCACCGCGGCGCTGCACGGCACCTCCTGGGTGACCTGTGTGACCGCCGGGGAGCACTGCCGGATCCCGGACGCCGAGGACATCGTGACGGCGGTCAAGTACTTCCAGATCGCCCTGCACATCGCCGAGGTGGGCCGCACCGGGGACGTCGCCCGGGACGCCAAGCTCTCCCGGGCGCGCAACGACAACGACTGGACGGCCATGGCCGAACTCGCCGTCCACCCGGCCGACGCCCAGGAGTTGGTGGCGCGGCAGGGCTACCACCACGGCGAGGCGTGCACGATGTGCCGGGGCACCTGCCCGCTCGTCCGGGGCAAGGCGATCCGGGCCCGGCAGGGTTGACCGGCCGGCCGAACCCGGCTGCCGCGCAAGGCCGTTCGGCCGTGTCAGACTCACCGCGACGGCGGTGTGGTCCGGTGCTGTGACCCGAGGGGATGCCCATGATCGGCGCGGTTCGGTGGAGTGCGGAGTTCGCGGAGCTGCCCGTGGCGGCGATCGGCGGCAAGGCCAAGGGCCTGGGCACGCTGATCGCCGCCGGGCTGCCGGTGCCGGCGGCCTTCTGCGTCACCGTGGCGGCCCGCCGGGCGGCCCTGGCCGGCGCCGGGGCGGAGGTGGACGGGGAGATCCGGCGGGCGCTGGCCGGACTGCGGGCCGCCGGGGCGGACTCCTTCGCCGTCCGGTCCTCGTACCTGTCGGAGGACACCGCCGGGGCGCTCTCGCCCGGGGTCTACCGCAGCGAGGTCGGGCTCGGCGGGGACGAGGAGGTCCTCGCCGCGGTGCGCCGGGTCTGGGGCTCGGCCGGTTCCGCCGCGGCCGTGGACTACCGGCGGGCCATGGGGCTGGCCGGCGACGAGGACGCCATGGCGGTGATCGTCCAGCGGGCCGTCCCGGCCCTGGCCGGCGGGGTGGTCTACACGCTGCCGCCCGGCGGGGACCCGGCGACGGTGCTGATCGAGTACGCGGCCGGGGCCCCCGGGAACGTGACCGACAACCTGGTGCCGCCGCTGCGGAGCGTGCTGGGCAAGCGCGACCGGTCCGCACCGGCGGTCCCCGAGGACGGCCCGGTGAGCGGGGAGCGGCTGCGGACGCTGGCCGACTGGGCGGCCGGCCTGGAACGGGAGCTGGACGGCCCGCTCGACCTCGAATGGCTGCTGGACGGCGCCGGGGAGCTGTTCCTGCTGCAGGCCCGGCGGCTGCCCCACCCCGTCACCGCGGCCGCGCCGCCGTACGTCGCCCCGGCGGTCGGGACGGCGCTGCGCAGCGACAAGCTGCGGCCCTTCCGGCTGCGCGGGCAGGTCGAGTTGAACACCGTGGAGGCCGACCTGGTGCTGCCCTCGGCCTTCGCCGCGTACCGGGCCACCGGGCGGGTGCCCGGGGAGTGCCGGGAGGTGTTCGCCCGGTACGCGGCCCGCGGGCCGGTGTCGGTGCGGTCGGTCTACTGGTCGGCGCTCGGCTCGGGGGACATGCTCCCGCAGTCGCCGCTGCTGACCTCGGTGGCCGACTTCGAGGCGCACCTGGAGCACTACTGGCGCTACGTGCTGGAGCACGGCAAGGCCGACTACTCGGCCGAGGTCGCCCTGCTGGTGGCCAACTGGACCGACCTGCGGGCCTCGGTGATCGCGACCGCCGGGACGGACGGCCGGATCGAGATCGGCGCGCTGTACGGCCAGTTGGAGGGGCTGGAGAGCTGCGCCCACGACCGGTACACGGTGGCGGCGGGCCCGCTGCGGACCGAACGGGCCGACGTGCCGCACAAGCCGGTGGCGGTGACGGAGCCGCGCCGTCCGCCGCGGCCGCTGCCCGCGGAACTGCGCGACCGGCGGGTGCTGGACCGGCGGGAGGTCCGCGCGGTGGCCGCGACGACGGCGCGGCTGGCGGAACGGCTGGGGCCGGTGCGGGTCGAGCTGCTGGTGCTCAACGGCACCGGGGACGCCGCCGAGCGGGTGGTCGCCTGGCAGGTCACCGAGCTGCGGGAGACGGCCGGGCTGCGCTACTTCCGGGTGCGCCCGGCCGGGGCCGGCGGCGCGGGCCCGGAAGCGGTCGCCTCCGGGCGGCTGACCGTCCTCGGGGCGCCGGCCGACCTCGGGGCGCTGGACGGCGCGGGGGAGCGGGTGGTCGCGCCCGACTTCGAGCGGTTGGACCTGCGGGATCCGGAGCTGGTCGGGGCGGTCGCCGGGGCGCTGCGGGCGGCCGGCCACCCGGTGCTGCTCCGGGGCAGCGTGCTGTCGCACTTCGCGGCGCTGCTGCGGGAGTACCGGGTGCCGGTGTACCCGGTGAACGCGGTGCCGGCCGGGCTCGGTGACGGGGACCCGGTCGAGGTGCTGCCGGACTGAGCGGGCCGGGCGGCTACTGGTCGAGGTAGGCGAGGACGGCGAGGACGCGGCGGTTGTCGCCGTCGGTGGGGAGGAGGTTGAGCTTGGTGAAGATGTTGCTGATGTGCTTGGCGACGGCCTTCTCGGTGATGAAGAGGCCCTGGGCGATGCCGGCGTTGGAGCGGCCCTGGGCGACCCATTCGAGGACTTCGCGTTCGCGGGTGGAGAGGGCGGCGACGGATTCGTCGCGCTCCTTGCGGATGAGGAGCTGGGAGATGACCTCGGGGTCCATGGCGGTGCCGCCGTCGGCGACCCGGCGGATCGAGTCGAGGAACTGGGAGCCGTTGGTGACGCGGTCCTTGAGCATGTAGCCGACGCCGCGGCCGCCGCTGGCGAGGAGTTCCCGGGCGTAGAGGGGTTCGACGTACTGGGAGAGCAGGAGGACGGGGAGGCCGGGCATGGTGCGGCGGGCGGTGAGGACGGCGCGCAGGCCCTCGTCGGTGAAGTTGGGCGGCAGCCGGACGTCGACGACGGCGACGTCCGGCCGGTGTTCGGTGAGGGCGCGGAGGAGGTCGGCGCCGTTGTCGACGGCGGCGGCCACCTCGTGGCCGTAGGCCTGGAGGAGGCGGATCAGGCCGTCCCTCAGGAGGAAGTGGTCTTCGGCGAGGACAATGCGCACGGGAGCTCCATGGTGACCATGGTGGGGCCGTTGAGGGGGCTGCTGACGGCGAGGACGCCGTCGAAGGTGGCGAGCCGCCGTTCGATGCCGCGCAGGCCGGTGCCGCGGGTGGCGTCCGCTCCGCCGCGGCCGGTGTCCGTGACGGTGATGCGCAGCATGCCGTGATCGTAGCGAATGTCGATCCAGGCGCGGTCGGCGTGGGAGTGCTTGGAGACGTTGGTGAGGATCTCCGAGATGGCGAAGTAGGCGGCCGACTCGACGGGCATCTCGGGGCGGCCGGGGAGGTCCACCGCGACCTCGGTGGGGACCGGGCAGACCATCGCCAGCGCCCGTACCGCGTCGGCGAGTCCGCGGTCGGCGAGAACCGGCGGGTGGATGCCGCGGACCAGGTTGCGGATCTCCTCCAGGGCCTTGGAGGAGGACTCCCGGGCCTCGATCAGCAGGGCGCGGACGGCGTCCGGGTTGGTCTCCAGCAGGTGTTCGGCGGCGTCCAGGGTCATGCCCATCGCGACCAGCCGGGCCTGGGCGCCGTCGTGCAGGTCGCGTTCGATCCGGCGGATCTCGGCCATCTGGGTGTCCACCGCGGTGGAGCGGGTGGTGGTGAGGTGCTCGATCCGGCTGGCCATCAGCTCCTGCTCGCTGGGGGCGAGCATCGACCGGGTGTAGAGGGCGTGCCGGCGCACCGCGCGGGGCGCGGCCCAGAGGGCGAGCGGGAGTTGGAGCACGCCGAGCACGCCGGCCAGCACGGCGGTGGCCTGGCCGTCGATCGGGATGAACTGGTACCAGAGGCCGTCCCACTCGAGGGACAGCGGGACGCCGAAGAAGGCCAGGAAGACGCCCCAGAGGCCGCTGAGGACCAGGGCGAGCGGACCGAAGGCGAGCAGGCCGCCGGCGACCGGGTCGGTCAGCAGCCAGGTGAACTCCCGCCGGGTCTGCGGGTCGCCCATGATCCAGCGGTAGCGGGCGATCGTCCCGGTGGCGCCCTCGGGGGCGGGCGGCAGCGGTCCGGGCGGCCCGGGGATCCGCACGCCCGACCAGTCCTCGGCGAAGCCGCGCTGACGGGCCGCCAGGGCGCGCACCCGCTCCATCGACCGGGGGACCAGGCCGAGGCCCGGGCCGATCAGGGAGATCGCGGTGGTGAGCGCGAGCGAGCGGCCGAAGGCGGCGACCGACATCCAGCAGAGCGTCAGCGCGCGCCGTAGTCCGACGAGTCCGGCGGCGGCGGAGAAGCCCCTGATCTCGACCGGTGCCGGGTCCGACCCGAGCTGCATCGTGCGGTCCATGGCCGCGCTCCTCTCTGGTGCCTTCGTGCTGCCCGGCCGTGGTGGCCGTGGGACCATTCTGGCGGGGCCGGGGCGACGAAATCGGTAGTACTAACTCCCCTCTTGGACCGCGGGGTTCGGGTGGGCGAGGAAGAGCGACAGGGTGTCCGCCACGCAGGCCGCCCGGGGCTCGCCCTCGATCTCCACGGTCATCCGCACCGCGGCCAGGTGGCCCATCGGGGTCTCCCGCACGCTGGTGACCCGGGCCCCGCCGCGGACCCGGGTGCCGACCTTCACCGGGTGCGGGAAACGGACCTTGTCCAGACCGAAGTTGACGCCCATGGTGACGTCCTCGATCTCGAAGATGGCGCGCATCATCGCGGGCAGCAGGCCGAGCGTCATGTAGCCGTGCACGATGGTGGCGCCGAACGGGCCGGTGGCCGCGCGCTCCGGGTCCACGTGGATCCACTGGAGGTCGCCGGTCGCCCCGGCGAACCGGTCCACGCTGTCCTGGGTGACTTCGAGCCATTCGCTGTAGCCGAGGTGCTCGCCGGTCGCCTCGGTGAACTCGGCCAGGGTCGCAAAGGATCTCATGGGGTGATTCTCCGCCCCGCCTGCTGACGCTCAACTGACGCGCGGCTGACGGCGGATGGGCGGGTGCGTGGCGGACGGGCGGGGGCGTGGCGGATGCCCGCCCCGGGGGCCGGGGCGGGCATCCGGGGCGGGCCCGGTCAGCCGTAGCGCTTGAGCTCGTGGAAGAAGCCGGGGACGGTGTGCAGCTGTCCGGCGGCCAGGACGTGGTCGTAGACGTGCTTGGCGACGGCGAGGTCCAGCACCCCGAGGCCGAACGGCGAGAACACCACGGTCTGTTCGGCGGGCGGGGTGATCGCGCCGGTGAGCACCTCGTGCAGCGTGCCGGCCACGAACTCCCGGTGGCCGACGCGCTGTTCGGCGAGGTGCGGGGAGGTACCGGCCTTCAGGCAGTGCTCGACGTCGTCGACCACGTTCCACGCGCCGAGGACGATCTCCGGGGAGAGGTCGCGCAGCGAGACGTGCAGCACCAGCGGGTGGTGGGCGAACCAGGACGGGTCGGTGACGTGGGGTTCGCCGGCCACCGTGGCGAACACCAGCAGGTCCGCGGAGCGCACCAGGTCCTCGGGCTTCTCGTGGACGGTGACGGCGGGGCCGCCGTCGCCGGACCGGCGCAGGTAGTCGGCGAAGCCGTGCGCGTGGTCGGCGGCGAGGTCGTGCACCCCGGCCTCGGTGAACTCGAAGCCGTTGGCGACCAGGTAGGTGTGGACGTAGCGGGCGATCAGGCCTACCCCGAAGAAGCCGACCCGGCGCGGGCGTTCGCCGCGGGCGTCGGCCAGCCGGGCGGCGGCCAGGGCGGCGGAGGCGGCGGTCCGGGCCGCGCTGATGATGGAGCTCTCCAGGCAGGCGAAGGGGTAGCCGGTCTCCGCGTCGTTGAGGACCAGGACGGCCGAGGCGCGCGGCAGCCCGGCCGCCACGTTCCCCGGGAAGCTGGAGATCCACTTGACGCCGTGCACCCCGACCCCGCCCTTGACCGAGGCGGGCAGGGCGATGATCCGGTCGGCCGGGCGGTCCGGGAAGCGCAGGAAGTACGAGTCCGGGTTCACGGTCTGCCCCTCGCCGTGCAGCCGGTACGCGGCCTCGACGGTGGCGACGACGTCCCGTTCCCGGCCGTGCAGCGCCTCGTGCACCTGGGAGCCGGGGATCACGGCGAAGGTGGGGGCCTGGGCGGCGGCATGGGTCATGGCAACACTGCTCCTGTCGGGAGACGGGCGTCGGGAGATGGGCGTCGGGTCACGGACGTCGCGAGGCGGGCGTCGGGCGTCGGGTCACGGACGTCGGGAGGCGGGCGGAGAGGGGTTCAGCCGATCCGGGCGAGGCCCTTGGCGTCCCGCCGGGCCCGGCCGCGGGAGACCAGCAGCGGGTCCCAGCCCGGGCCGCGGACGGGCAGCCGGGCCGGGTCGCCGAGCACCGCGCCGGCCGCCACCTCGGACAGCAGCGGGCGGCCCAGCAGCTGTCCGGCGGCGACCATCCCGGTGGTGGCGACGGCGTTCAGCCCGCTGCCGTAGCGGACGCTCTGGCCGACCACGTAGAGGCCGTCGACCTCCGTGCGGACGTCGGGCCGGCGGCCGATGCTGCCCCAGGTGGCCATGCCGTACGGGGTGCCGCCGGAACTGCGGGTGTAGCGCTCCTGGCTGAGCGGGCTGGCCAGTTCGAGGTGGCTGATGTGCTCGCGGAACGGGCCGATCACCTTCTCGGCGGTGGTCAGCATCAGTTCGGTGAACTGGCGCTTGCGGGCCAGGTAGGCGGCGTTGCGGCGGTACGGGGCGCCGTCGACCGCGCTCCCGCTCAGGCCCCAGAAGTCGTAGCCGGGCGGGCAGCCGGTCAGCAGCTGGAAGTTGCTGTGCCCGGGCGGGCAGACCGCGCCGGCGCCCGGGTCCTTGAGGGAGGCGAAGGAGAACATCAGGTGCGGCAGGGAGTCGAGCACGCCGTCGCGCTCCCAGCGGTCGACCATGGCGGCGTGCGCGGCCTCCAGGTCGTCGCTGTCGTGCCACCAGATGTTGGCGTTGGGCAGGCCCGGCAGTTCGGTGTCCAGTGCGACGTACAGCGCGACCACGGCGCCGCGCATGGTGGCGTCGCGGGTCCGCTCGACCACGTCGGCGGGGAAGGCCCGTTCGCCGCCGCACAGGTCGAGCACGGTGCGCCGGTAGTCGGCGTTGGAGATCACCAGCGGGGCGGACAGCCGGGTGCCGTCGGCGAGTTCCACGCCGGTGGCCCGCGGCGGCCGTCCGGCCCCGGCCCCGGCTCCGGCCTGACCGCCGCCGTCCCGGTCGGCGGCGCCCGGTTCGATCAGGATCCGGCGCACCTCGCAGCGGGTGCGCAGCTCGCCGCCGTACGCCTCCAGCGCCTCCACCAGGGCGGCCACCACGACCTGCCCGCCGCCCTCGGGGTAGTAGGCGCCGCGCAGGTAGTGGTCGAGCATGCCGACGTGCTCGCCGAAGGTGATGCCGGCCGGCATGGTGCCGTAGTTGCCGGCCTGGGCGGCCAGCAGGGTGCGGGCCCGGGCGGAGAGGCCGCAGTGGTCCAGGGCCTCGGCGAAGGTGCGGGTGCGGCGGGTCCAGCGCATGGTCTCCGGGGAGGCCCGGAACAGGTCGACCACGGACTTGCCGAGCAGGCCGTCCCGGTTGGCGCCGGCCACCGCCCGGGCCAGCTCGACGTAGCGGTCGATGCCCTCGGTCTCCTCGGGCAGCGCGGCGCACAGCCGGTCGCGGTAGGCGGCCCAGCCGGCCGGCACGTCCAGTGTGGCGGTGGGGGTGATGATCCGGTCGAAGCCGTGCTCGTTGTCCATCGGCCGGAAGGACACCCGGTCGCGGACGCCGAGTCCGGACAGGATCGCCGGGATGATGCCGTCCGGCCCGCAGTCACCGAGGTAGTGGGTGCCGACGTCGAACTCGTACTTGCGCCGGCGGCGGAAGACGTGGGCGTTGCCGCCCGCCACGTCGTGCTGTTCGAGGACGAGCACGCTGCGCCCGCCGGCGGCCAGGTAGGCCGCGCTGACCAGTCCGCCGAGGCCGCTGCCGACCACGATCACGTCGTACCGGCCGCCGCCGTCGCCGTCGGCTCTCGGCCCCTGCCCTGCGCGCATTTCCGCCCCCACTCGTCGGACCATCAGAACGTGCCGCCGCCGTGGATCTCGAAGACCGACCCGCTGATGTACGCCGCGCGGTCGGACAGCAGGAAGGAGACCAGGTCGGCAACCTCCTCGGGCTTGCCGACCCGACCGAGCGCGATGGTGCCCAGCATCCGCGCCACGGCGGCCTCGGACATGTCGCCGACCATGTCGGTGGCGATCAGCCCCGGGGCGACCACGTTGGCCCGGACGCCGCGCGGGCCGCACTCCTTGGCCAGGGACTTGGTGAACCCGATGATCCCGGCCTTCGAGGCGGCGTAGTTGGCCTGCCCGACGTTACCGTAAACACCGGACACCGACGAGAGGTTGACGATCACTCCGGTGCGGCGCTTGCTCATCGAGAAGGCCGCGGCGCGGCACACGTGGTAGACGCCGTCCAGGTTGGTGCGCAGCACCGCGTCCCAGTCCTGCTCCGGCATCAGGATCACCGGACGGTCCCTGGTGATGCCGGCCGAGGTGACCACGGCGTCGACCGGGCCGAGTTCGCGCTCGGTGCGGGTGTACCAGTCGCGGACCTCGGCGGCGTCCGCCACGTCGCAGCGGGTGGCGGTGATCCGGGTGCCGGACTTCCCGGCCTCCTCGACCAGGCGTTCGGCGGCCCCGGCGTCGGAGCGGTAGCAGAAGGCGACGTCGTAGCCGTCCTGGGCGAGCCGCAGCACGACGGCCCGGCCGATGCCCCGGGAGCCGCCGCTGACCAGGGCGATCATGCCGCGTCCCGGTGCGGGGCGAGCAGCCGCAGCACGGCGCAGCCCACCGCGCCGTCCCGGTCGATGGCGGTGACCAGGGCGGTCCGGCCGGCCGCGGCCGGCTCGGCCTCGGCGACCGCCAGCAGGGCCTGGATCTGGAAGGTGGCGGCGGCCGCGCTGGTGTCGCCGAGCAGCGTCATGGACGGGACGGCGGTGAGCGCGGCGGCCGGCAACAGTGCGGCCAGCGCGTCCTGTTCGGCCCGGCCGGCCGCGGTCTGCGCGGCGCTGGGGACGGCGGCCCACACCTCCTCGGCGGTGGCACCGGCCCGGGCCAGGGCGCGGCGCACGCAGGCGGTGACGGCGGCGCCTGGGTCGTCGTCGACGTCGACCCGGGTCTCGACCGCCAGCACGGCGGCGAGGGCCGGGCGTCGGGCGGTGCCGGCCGGTTCGACCACGAGCAGGCCGCAGCCCTCGCCGAGCAGCGGCGCCGGGTCGCCGGGGGCGACGGCGGCGTGCTCGAACCAGGCGTGGGCGGCGGAGAACTCCTCGGCGGAGCCCACCAGGTACCTGGTCGCCCGGCCCTGGCCGAGCAGCCGGCGGGCGTAGTTGAGCGCCAGCAGTCCGCTGACCCGGCCGCCCGCGAGGGTGGTGTTGGGGCCGACGAGGCCGTGCCGGATCGCGGTGGCGCCGGCGGCGTGGTTGAGGCTGCCGAAGGGGATCCGGCCGGCGTCCACGTGGAAGGGCAGCGCGTTGGTGTACGACTGCTTGAGGAAGTTGGTGACGTTCTCCAGGCTGCCCATCGAGATGCCGAGCACCACGCCGGTGCGCTCGTCGGTGGCCACCACCCGGTTGCCGTCCTCGTCGTTCAGCAGGCCGTCGGAGGCGACCAGGGTGAGCGCGGTGAGCCGGTCCATCTTGGCGGTGCCGGTGGGGCCGAGCAGGCCCTTGATGTCGAAGCCGGGCACCAGGCAGGCCTGGGGCGCGGGCAGCGGCCCGTACGCCTCGGGCGGCTCGGCGGCGGTCCGGGCGCCGGCCCGCAGGCCCTCGGCGAAGGCCCGGCGGGTCAGGCCGTACGGGGAGACGGCCGACCAGCCGGTGATGACGGGGGTGTCGGGGGCGAGGGGGGCCTCGGGGGCCGCGGGGTGCTCGCGGTGCTCGGGGGAGCGGGTGGCGGTGGTCATCAGCGGACTCGCTCTCCGTACGTGCCCAGGATCAGGATGGCGTTGTTGCCGGCGAAGGCGCTGGAGTTGTTCTCCACGATCCGGACCTCGGCGTCGACGGCCCGGTTGGGAACGACGTCCAGCGGGCAGTCCGGGTCGGTCTCCTGGTGGTTGATGGTCGGCGGGATGAACTGGTGCTCGATGGCGATGCCGCAGGCGATCGCGGCGAGTGCGCTGGCCGCTCCCATCGAGTGGCCGAGCATCGACTTCACCGCGACGGTGCGCGGCGGGCTGTCGCCGTACACGTCGAGGATCGCGGCGGACTCCGTCCGGTCGTTGGCCTTGGTGCCGGTGCCGTGCGCGGAGATGAAGTCGACCTCGTCGCGCTCGACCCCGGCGTCGGCCAGGGCCAGCCGGATGCCGCGGGCGATGCCGTCCCGGTTGGGGGCGGTGGCGTGGGCGGCGTCGCAGCTGAGGCCGTAGCCGAGCACCTCGGCGTAGATCCGGGCGCCCCGGGAGAGCGCGGACTCCAGGCTCTCCAGGACGAGGATGCCCGCGCCCTCACCGGTCAGGATGCCCTGGCGGTTGCGGTCGAACGGGCGGACCACGTCCGGGGTGAGCGCGCCGAAGCGCTTGAACAGGGCGAAGGCCTTGCGGCAGACGGCGTCGGCGCCGCCGCACAGCGCGATGTCCACCTCGCCGGAGCGGATCGCGTCCAGGCCGTAGCCGATCGCGTAGTTGCCGGCCGCGCAGGCGGTGGTGATGGTGGTCGGCTCGACGTTGGGCATCCGCAGCTCGCGGGCGATCGCGGTGCTCAGCCGGCCGGCGTTGATCCGGCGGGCCAGCACCGGGTCGATCGCCTTCGGGTCCCCGGCGGCGAGTTCCTGCTCGACCAGCAGCCCGATGTCGTGCGACTCGCCGTCGGTGGTGCCGACGCTGATCACGGCCTGGCGCTCACCGAGGTCGTCCTCGGTCAGCCCGGCGTCGTCCACCGCCATCCGGGCCGCCGCCACGGCGAACTGGCCGGCCCGGCCCACCTCCTGGAGCGGGACCCGGTGGATCCAGCGCTCCGGTTCGAAGTCCGGGACCTCGCAGGCGGTGTTCTGGCCGAAGCCGGTGGTGTCGAAGCGGGTGATCGGGCGGGCGCCGGAGCGCCCGGCCCGCAGCCCCGCGGTGTACTCCTCGACGCCCGTACCGATGCTGGAGATCGCCCCGAGGCCGGTGAGGACGACCCGGCGGCGCCCGGCCGGCGTGCCGGACCGGGGGGCCGCTGGTGACTGTGCGGTGGAGTTCATGGACCTCTCCTGGGGTTCCTCGAGCGGTGGACGGCGGGAGGGGCGGGTGCGGGGCGGGCGGCCGGTGCCAGGGCGGCCGGCGTGTGGGCGGCTACCAGCCGGCCGCGGCCGCCGTCACCTGGTAGGTGGTCGTCACGTTCACCATCTTCGGCAGCTCGTTCATGTCGATGACGATGGAGTACTCCATCTCCAGCGCGCTCAGCACGTCGATCAGCTTGAGCGAGTCGGCGCCCAACTCGTCGACGAACAAAGCGGTGTCGGAGAACTCGGTGTGCACGTCGATGTTCTCGGCGATGATTTCGCGGATACGGGTGAGGCGCTCCGGCGCAACCGTCGTCATGCTCGTTTCCTCCGTTTTCCAGATGCCCGGGAATCTGCTTCCGGCGAGAAAACTAATCAGCGCCGATGACGGGTCGATGACGTCCAACTGACCGTTCACTGACGGCAGTCGGGGGGTGGCAACGGGCCTGGTGGAGACCGGTCCCGGGGGAAACGGAAACGGCCGCCCGCCGCACCGGGTGGACGGGGGCTCCACGGTGCGGCGGGCGGTGTCGGCGGGGCCGGGGCGCCGGGGGTCGGGCAATTCCCGGGCGGGCGGCGGGTGTTCAGTCCTGGCGTTGCAGACTGAGCGGGCGCAGGTCGGTCCAGTTGGCCTCGATGTGGGCGACGGCGGCGGCCCGGTCGGTGGCGTCCAGCGCCACCGACCAGCCGGCCGGGACGGCGGCGAAGGACGGCCAGAGGGAGTGCTGGCCCTCCTCGTTGACCAGGACGAGGAAGGTGCCGTCTTCGCGGTCGAAGGGGTTCGCCATGCTGGTTCGCTCCTGTGGGTTCGTCCGTCGGGGTGCGGGGTGCGGGGTGCGGGGTGCGGGGTGCGGGGTGCAGGTGCTGCGGGTTGCGCGGGTGCTGCGGCGGCTTACGGGTGGTCGGGGGCGTCGGCGAGGGCGCGGTCGAGGACGGCGCCGATCGCGGCGGCCGGACCGGGGTGCAGGAGCTGCTGGTGGCCGGCGTCCACGTCGTGCGCGCGGACGGCCGAACCGAGGTACGGCTCCCAGCTCTTGAGCTTGAGCGCGCGTTCCTCCGGGGTGGGGCGGCGGGGGCCGCCGACGGCCAGGAAGAGGGTCATCGGGCAGTCGTCCAGGCGGCGCGGGGTGAAGCGCTGGAACAGCGTGAGGTTGTTCCGCATGACGGCCAGCAGGCGTTCCAGCAGGGCGGGTCGGAGACCGGCCAGCGGGCCGGCGGTGCGGGCGAGGTGGGCGGCGACCGAGCGGGGGGTGAGCGGTTCGGGGTCGGCCGGGTCGGCCGGTTCGGGCAGGTCGGCCCCGGCCTCGGTCAGGAAGTCGGCCAGGAACTCGGCGTCGGTGGGGTGGGCGCCGCGGGCGTCGTCGGGGTAGGCGTCCAGGTTGGCCAGCAGGGCGACCGGTTCGCCGGCGGCGCGCAGTCGCACCGCCATCTCGTGGGCGACCAGCCCGCCGTAGGACCAGCCGAGCAGGTGGTACGGCCCGTGCGGCTGGATCGCCCGGACCCGGGCCAGGTACTCCTCGGCGACCTCGCCCAGCCCGGTGGGCAGCGGGTCGTCGTCGGACAGGCCGCGGGCCTGGAGGCCGTAGACCGGTCGGGACGGGTCGAGGTGCTCGGCCAGGGCGGCGAAGGGCAGCGCGAAACCGAGGCCGCCGTGCACGCAGAACAGCGGCGGGCGGCTACCGGTGGGGCGGATCGGCAGGACGGGGGCGAGCGGGTCGAGGGCCCGGGAGTGGTCGCCCACGGTGGCGGTGGCGGGGGTGACCGTGGCGGCCAGGGCCTCCAGGGTGCGGTGCTCGAAGACCGCGCCGAGGGTGAGCGGCAGGCCGGCCCGGGCGGTCGCGTTCACCAGCCGGATGGCCTTGAGGCTGTCCCCGCCGAGCGCGAAGAAGGAGTCGTCCGGGCCGACCCGGGGCAGCGCCAGCACCTCCCGGACGGCGGCGCAGAGCAGGCGTTCGGCGGCCGTCCGGGGGGCGCGGGTGGAGGCGGGGGCGGTGGTCGGCTCCGGCAGGGCGCGGACGTCCAGCTTGCCGTTGGCGTTCAGCGGCAGCGCGGGCAGCACGGCGTAGGCGTCCGGGACCATGTGGTCGGGCAGCGAACGGGCCAGGTGGCGGCGCAGCTCGGCCGGCCGGGGGGCGGGCCGGCCCTCGGCCGGGACGAGGTAGGCGACCAGCCGGCGCTGGCCGGTGGCGGCGTCGGCCGGGGCCAGTACGGCGGCCCGGGCCACCGCCGGGTGGGCGGCCAGCAGGCGTTCGACCTCGCCGGGCTCGACCCGGTGGCCGCGGATCTTGACCTGCTGGTCGGCGCGGGCGACGTACTCGAGCCGGCCGTGCCGGTCCCAGCGCACCAGGTCCCCGGTGCGGTACATCCGGGCGCCGCCGGGCTCGAACGGGCAGGCGACGAAGCGTTCGGCGGTCAGCACGGGCCGGGCGAGGTAGCCGCGGGCCAGGCCCGGGCCGGACAGGTACAGCTCGCCGACCACGCCGCGCGGCACCGGGTGCAGCGCCTCGTCCAGCACGTAGGCGGCGGTGTCGCCGATCGGCCGGCCGATCGGGACGGTGCCGTCGGCCCGGCCGAGGTCCTGGCCGGTGGCGAAGGTGGTGGCCTCGGTGGGGCCGTAGACGTGGAGGACGGTGGTGCCGGGCAGGGCGGCGCGCAGCCGGTCCAGGTGGTCCCGGGAGTGCGCCTCGCCGCCGGTGAGCAGGGCGCGCAGCGGGGCCAGGGCGCGGGGGCGGGTGTCGGCCAGGGTGTTGACCAGCTGGGTGGTGAGGAAGGCGACGGTCACCCCGGCCCGGGCGAGGAAGTCCGCCAGGGCCTCCGGGTCGGCCGGGCCGGGCGGCTGGACGGCCAGCCGGGCCCCGTGCGCGAGCGCGCCCCAGATCTCGAAGGTGGAGGCGTCGAAGGCCACCGGCGCGAAGTAGAGGAAGGTGTCCTCGGCGGCCGGGGCGAGCTCGGGCAGGCCCAGCACCAGCCGGACGGCGGCCCGGTGGGTGACCGCGACGCCCTTGGGGCGGCCGGTGGAGCCGGAGGTGTAGATCACGTACAGCAGGTCGTCGGGGCGGACGGTGACCTCGGGGGCGGTGGTGGGCCGGGCGGCCAGGTCGGCCGCCGTGCCGGGGTCGTCCAGGACCACCGGGGCGACGTCCGGGGGCAGTGCGAGGCCGGCCAGCGAGCGCTGGGTGACCAGCAGCCGGGCGCCGCTGTCGGCGAGCATCCCGTGCACCCGCTCGGCGGGGTGGGAGGGGTCGATCGGCAGGTAGGGCGCGCCGGTGCGGGCGATCGCCAGCAGGGTGCGGACCGCCTCGGGGCCGCGCTCCAGGCGCAGCGCGACCGGTCGGTCCCGGTGGGCGCCGCGGGCGGTCAGCAGGTGGGCGAGGCGGTTGGCCCGGGCGTCGAGGTCGGCGTAGCTGGTGTACCGCAGGCCGTCGGGGGCGTCGGGGGCGTCGGGCGCGTCCGGGCCGGCGGCGGCGTCCGGGTCGGCAGGGGCGTCCGGGTCGGCAGGGGCGTCCGGGTCGGCAGGGGTGTCCGGGGCGGTGTGGACCAGGGCGACGGAGTGCGGGGCGGCGGCGATCCGGCGGTCGACCAGGGCGGTGAGGGTGCTGTGCGGGGTGCCGAGCCGGTGGGTGCCGAGGGCGAGCAGTTCGGCCTGTTCCTCGGGGGTGGTCAGGGCCGGGCGGGAGAGCGGGGCGGTGGGGTCGGCGAGGAGGTCGGCGAGCAGTCGCAGGTAGGCCCCGGTGATCCGGCGGGCGGTGGCGGGCTCGAAGAGGTCGGTGCGGTGTTCGAGGGTGAGGGTGAGCGAGCCGTCGGGCCGTTCGGTGAACTGGAGGAAGAGGTCCCACTTGGCAGTGTGGACCGGGACGGGTTCCTCGGCGATGTCGAGTTCCGGGTCGGGGGCGGGGGCCGGTGCGTCGCGGTGGTGGCCGATCATCACCTGGAACAGCGGGTGCCGGGCCGTCGAGCGCTCGGGGTTGAGCACCTCGACCAGCTTCTCGAAGGGCAGGTCCTGGTGCTGGTGCGCGGCCAGGTCGGACTCCCGGACCCGCTCGACGAGCGCCCGGAAGGACGGGTCGCCGGAGGTGTCGGTGCGCAGCACCAGGGTGTTCACGAACATGCCGACCAGGTCGTCCAGTTGCTGGTCGGTGCGGCCGGCGACCGGGCTGCCGAGCGGGATGTCGGTGCCCGCGCCGAGCCGGGTGAGCAGGGCGGCCAGGGCGGCGCGCAGCAGCATGAAGGGGCTGACCGACCAGTCGGCGGCGGTGCTCCGCAGGCGGTCGGCGAGCTGTGGGGGGACGGTGCTGCGGTGGCGGGCCCCGCGGTGGTCGGTCCGGGTGCCGCGCGGGTGGTCGAAGGGCAGCGCCAGCTCCGTCGGGAGGTCGTGCAACCGCTGCGTCCAGTAGTGGAGCTGGCGGGAGAGCCGGCTGTCCGGGTCGCGTTCGGAGCCGAGCAGTGCGTGCTGCCAGAGGGTGTGGTCGGCGTACTGGACGGGCAGCGGCGGGAGTTCGGCGGTGCGGCCGGCGCGGCGGGCCCGGTAGTGGGCGGTGAGGTCCCGGGTGAGCGGGGCGAGCGACCAGCCGTCGGCGGCGATGTGGTGCAGGACCAGGGAGAGCACGTGCAGCTCCGGTCCGAGGGCGAAGAGCCGGGCCCGGACGGGGAGTTCGCGTTCCAGGGCGAAGCCCGGGGCGGCCTCGGCGGCGAGGGCGGCGGGCAGCTCCGCTTCGGTGGTGCGGCTGACCGGGAGCGGGAGGGTGGCCTCGGCGGGGGCGAGCACCCGCTGTTCCGCGGTGGCGGTGGTGCTGCTGTCGTCGGGGTCGGTGCCGGCCCGGCGTGGGAAGACGGTGCGCAGTGCCTCGTGCCGGGCCAGCACGTCCTGGAGGGCGGCGGCGAGCGCGAAGGCGTCCAGCCGGCCGGTCAGCCGGACGGCCAGCGGGATGTGGTAGAGCCCGCCGGGGGCGCCCAGTTGCTCGACGAACCAGAGCCGCTGCTGGGCGGGCGAGAGCGGGAGCACGGCCGGGCGGGGCGCCGCGGTGAGCGGGGGGCGGTGCGCTGCGGTGCCGCCCAGTCGGGTGGCGAGCCGGGCCGGGGAGGGGGCCTCGAAGAGGTCCCGGACCTGGAGTTCCGTGCCGAGTTCGGCCCGGACCCGGTTGACGATCCGGGTGGCCAGCAGGGAGTGCCCGCCGAGGGCGAAGAAGTCGTCGTCGGGGCCGATCCCGGCCAGGCCGAGCACCTCGGCGAAGACCGTGCAGAGCAGTTGCTCCTCGGGGCCGCGCGGGGTGCGGGCGGAGGTGGCGTACACGGGGGCGGGCAGGGCGCGGCGGTCGAGTTTGCCGTTGGCGGTGAGCGGGAGCGCGGGCAGTGTGACCACGGCGGCGGGGACCATGTGGTCGGGCAGCCGGTCGGCGGCGAACGCCCTGACCGCAGCGGCGAGTTCCGCACGGCGCGGATCGCCCGGGGCGGTGGCGTCGGGGGCGGCGGCGTCGGGGTCGGTGTCGGCGGCGTCGGGGGCGGCGGCGTCGGGGTCGGCCGGGACGACGTAGCCGACCAGCCGCTGGTCGCCGGGGCGGTCCTCGCGGGCCAGCACGGTGGCCTCGGCGACCAGCGGGTGCCGGCCGAGGACGGCCGCGATCTCGCCCAACTCGATCCGGAAGCCGCGCAGTTGTACCTGCTCGTCGATCCGCCCCAGGTACTCCAGGGTGCCGTCCGGCCGCCACCGGGCGAGGTCTCCGGTGCGGTACATCCGGGCGCCGCCGGGCTCGAACGGGCAGGCGACGAAGCGTTCGGCGGTCAGCGCGGGCCGGGCGAGGTAGCCGCGGGCCAGGCCTGGGCCGGTGACGTACAGCTCGCCCGGCACCCCGGTCGCCACCGGGCGCAGGGCGCCGTCCAGCAGGTGCGTCCGCAGGTCGGGGATGGCCCGGCCGATCGCGCCGGCGGCGCCGGCGGGGGCCGGCCCGGGGCTCAGTTCGTGCGCGGTGACGTGCACCGTGGTCTCGGTGATGCCGTACATGTTGACCAGCCGGGGGGTGCCCGCCGGGTGCCGGGCGAACCAGTCGGCGAGCCGGCCCTCGTCCAGCGCCTCGCCGCCGAACACCACGGTGCGCAGCGCGAGTTCGCGCGGGCGGTCGGCGTCGGCGCGGATCAGCTGGTAGAAGGCGGACGGGGTCTGGTTGAGCACGGTGACCCGTTCGGCGGCGAGCAGGGCCAGGAAGGCGTCGGGGGAGCGCGAGACGTCGTACGGGACGACGACCAGCCGGCCGCCGGACAGCAGGGCGCCCCACAGCTCCCAGACGGTGAAGTCGAAGGCGATCGAGTGGAACAGCGTCCAGACGTCCTGCGGGCCGAAGCCGAACCGGGGCGCGGTGGTGTCGAGCAGCCGGACCACGTTGTGGTGCGGCACCACCACGCCCTTGGGGCGGCCGGTGGAGCCCGAGGTGAAGATCACGTAGGCCGGGTGGTCGGGCCCCGGGCCGGTGGCGGGCGCGGTGGCCGGGGCGGCGGCGAGCTCGGCGGTGGTCCCGGGGGTGTCGAGGTCGATCCTCGGCAGGGCCGCGTCCGGCAGCAGGCCGGTGGTGCTGACCAGCAGCGCCGGGCGGGCGTCGGCCAGTGCGTGGCCGGTCCGTTCGGCCGGGTGGGCGGGCTCGATCGGCAGGTAGCCGGCGCCCGCCTTGAGCACGGCGAGGACGGCGACGACCAGGTCGGCGCCGCGCGGCAGGGCGACGGCGACGTAGCGCTCCGGTCCGGCGCCGCGCGCCGCCAGCAGCCGGGCCAGCCGGTTGGCGCGGGCGTCCAGCTCCCGGTAGGTGAGGTCGGCGTCGGGCGCGGTGACCGCGACGGCGTCCGGGGTGCGGGCGGCCTGCTCGGCGAAGAGCGCGGGGAGGGTGGTGGGCCGGGCCGCCGGGACGGCGGGGGTCTGCGGGACCGGGGCGGGCTCGGGCGCGCCGAGGTGGGCGAGCAGGGTGTGCGGGTCCTCGGCGACCCGCTCCAGGATGCCGGTCAGCCGGTCGAGCAGCCGCGCCGCTCCGGCCGGGTCGAGGGCCGAGGCGCGGTGGCCGAGCTGGAGGTCCAGCCGCTTGCCGGGGAAGACGGTGAGGCTCAGCGGGTAGTGGGTGGCGGAGTGGATGCGGGCGGAACTCACCGTGCCACCGGACTCCCGGTACAGCGCCGCCTCGTCCATCGGGTAGCTCTGGAAGGCGAGCACGGTGTCGAACAGTTCGCCCCGCAGCCCGGAGGCGGCCTGGACCTCGGCCAGCGGCAGGTGCTGGTGCGGCATCATCGCCAGCTGCTGGGCGGCCAGCGCCGCGAACAGCTCGCCGGCCCGTCGGTCCGGGCGCAGGTCGGCGCGCACCGGAGAGGTGTTGGCGAACAGTCCGATCATCGCCTCGACCTCCGGCACCTCGGCCGGACGGCCGGAGGTGACCGAGCCGAACACCACGTCCTGGCGGCCGGTGAGCCCGCCGAGCAGCAGCGCCCAGCAGCCCTGGACGACGGTGTTCAGGGTGAGGCCCTGGCCGCGGGCCCAGCCGGAGAGCGCGGCGGTGGCCGCCGCGTCCAGCAACCGGCGCTCGGTGCGGGGGAGTTCCGGCGACGGGCCGACCGGCGGCAGCGCCCGCACCGGCCCGTCCAGGCCGGCCAGCAGCTCCGCCCAGGCGGTCCGGGCGGCGGCGCGGTCGCGGCCGTTCAGCCAGGTGAGGAAGGACCGGTACGGTGCGGGCGGGGGCAGGGCGGCGGCTCGGTCCGGGTCCCCCAGCAACCCCAACTCCCGTACCGCGAGGGGGAACGACCAGCCGTCCAGGACGATGTGGTGCACCGACCAGAGGAAGCGGTGGCGCCCCGGGCCGAGCCGGATCAGGGTGAACCGCATCAGCGGCGGCCGGGCCGGGTCGAACCGGCGCAGCCGGTCCTCGTCGGCCAACCGCCGTGCCTCGGCGTCGCGTTCGGCCTCGGGCAGGCCGCTGAGGTCGTGCAGTCGCCACTCCGGGTCGGCGTCCCTGGGCACCACCTGGACCGGTTCGCCGGTGCGGCGGTGCCGGAAGCAGGCCCGCAGGTTGGGGTGGCGCTCCAGCAGGGCGGCCGCGGCGGTGCGCAGCCGGGCGGCCAGCCGCTCGCCGTCGGCGGCGCCCGGGCCGTCCAGCTCGGCGACCAGTTGGAGGGTGTAGAGGTCGGGCGCGGACCGGTCGTAGGAGGAGAGGAACAGCAGGCCCTGCTGGAGCGGGGAGAGCGGCAGCACCTCGCTGATCCTCGCTCCGTTCCCGGCCGGGGTCGGTCTGGGGCCGCTTGTCACGAGAGCTCCTCGTTCAACTCGAATTCCAGATCGGCCAGTTCCTCGTCGGAGAGTTCGACCAGGCGGCCGGCGGGCTCCGCCGGGGCGGGTTCGGTGCCCTCGGCCCCGGCCTCCTCGGCGAGCCGGGCCAGGGCGGCCGCGGTCTTGTGGGTGAAGACGTCCCGGGTGGTGAGGGTGAGCCCGGCCTTGCGGGCCCGGCTGACCACCTGGATGGAGCGGATGGAGTCGCCGCCGAGGGTGAAGAAGTCCTCGTCGATGCCGACGGCGGCGGTGCCCAGCACCTCGGCGAGGATGTCGCAGAGGATGCGCTCCTGCTCGGTGCGCGGGCCGCGCCGGGCGTCCCCGGCGGTGGCCTCGGGCCGGGGCAGGGCCTTGCGGTCGAGTTTGCCGTTGGGGGTGAGCGGCAGGGCCTCCAGGACCAGCCAGGAGGCCGGGACCATGTACCCGGGCAGCAGTTCGGCCAGCCGGTGGCGGACCCGCTCGGCGTCGACCCCCGGGCCGGTGAGGTAGGCGACGAGGCGGGGGTTGCCGGAGGTGTCGGGGAGGACGGCGACGGCGGCATCGGTGACGGGATGGAGGGTGCGCAGGACGGCTTCGATCTCGCCGGTCTCGACCCGGCGGCCGCCGATCTTGACCTGGTGGTCCCGGCGTTCGATGAACTCGAGTTGTCCGTCGGGGCGTTGGACGACGCGGTCGCCGGTGCGGTACATCCGGGCGCCGTTGCCGGTGAAGGGGTCGGCGGTGAAGGTGGTGGCGGTGCGGGCCGGGTCGTCGAGGTAGCCGCGGCCGACGCCGGCGCCGCCGACGTAGAGTTCGCCGGGGACGCCGACGGGGACGGGCTGGAGTTCGTCGCTGAGGACGTAGAGGCGGGTGTTGCGCACCGCACCGCCGATCGGGACCCGGCCGTCGAGTTCGTCGTCGACGGCGATGACGGCGTGGGTGACGTCGTCGGAGCATTCGGTCGGTCCGTAGGCGTTCATCATCGGGACGTCGGGGTAGCGGCTGTGCCAGCGTCGGCACAGATCGGCGGGCAGGGCCTCGCCGGTCACCACCAGCCAGCACAGCGAAGGCAGTTCGGGCGCGCCGCCGTCCAGGTCCCAGGCGTCCAGGGCGGCCCGCAGCAGGGACGGGACGACCTCCAGGACGGCGATCCCCTCCTCCCGGACCAGCGTGAACAGCGCCGTCGGGTCGGCCGCCGTCGCCGTTCCGGCCACCCGGACGCTGCCGCCGACGACCAGCGGGGCGAGCATCTGCCACACCGAGACGTCGAAGGTCAGCGGCGCGTTCTGGACCACGGCCTGGCCGGCGGCGAGGTCCAGGTCACCGACCTTGGCCCAGAGGTGGTTCATCATCCCGGAGCGCTGCACCATCGCGCCCTTGGGCCGCCCGGTCGAGCCGGAGGTGAACATCACGTACGCCAGGTCCGCCCCGGTGCCGACCGGCTCCGGCAGGGCGGGTGCGGCGAGCGACTGCTCCAGCCCGAGCACGGCGACCCCGCTGCCCTCCGGAGCCCGCTGGCCGGCGCCGAGCAGCAGGTGGCCGGCGCCGCTGTCGGCGAGCAGCGCGGCGTTGCGGGCAGCCGGCGCGGCCGGGTCCAGCGGCAGGTAGGCGGCACCGGCACCGAGGACACCGAGCACCCCGGCGACGAACGGCGCGCCGGGTTCGGCGAGCATCGCCACCACCGAACCGCGGCCCGCCCCCGCCCCGGTCAGCAGCGCCGACAGCCCGCCGGCCGCCGTCACCAGGTCCCGGTAGCGGAGCGGCCCGTCGGCGTCCGTCACGGCGACCGCCTCGGGGGTGCGCTCGGCCACCGCGCGGACCCGCTCGACCACGCCGAGGCTCTCCTCGGGCAGCGACTGGTCCCACTGGCCGAGCAGGCCGCCCAGCTCGCCGGGGGTGGCGGTCCCGGTGAGGTCGGCCGGGGCGGTGACGTCGATCCGGGCGAGCGGCAGGTCCGGCCGCTCGGCGACGGTGCGCAGCAGGTGCAGCAGGATCCGGGCGATCCGCTCGGTCCCGGCCCGGGTGAACAGCGCCGGGTGGTGGTCCAACCGCAGGCTGAGCGCCTCGCCGGGGTGGACCACCAGGCTGAGCGGGTGGTGCCGGGCGTCCCGGGCCTCGGCGCGGACCACCCGGGGGCCGTCGCCGCCGGTGCCGGTCAGGTGGCGTTCGTCCAGCGGGAAGTTCTCGAACAGCACCACGGTGTCGAAGGCCTCGCCGGTCAGCCCGGCGGCCTGGTGGATCGCGGCGAGCCCGAGGTGCTCGTGCGGGAGCAGCGCGCTCTGCTGGTCCTGGAGGGTGTGCAGCAGTTCGGCGAGGGGGGTGCCGGGGTGCAGCCGGACCCGGACCGGCACGGTGGTGAGGAACATGCCGATCATCGCCTCGACCTCCGGCACCTCGGCCGGACGGCCGGAGGTGACGGCGCCGAAGAGCACGTCCTGGCGGCCGGTGAGCCGGCCGAGCAGCAGCGCCCAGCAGCCCTGGACGACGGTGTTCAGGGTGAGGCCCCGGCCGCGGGCCCAGCGGGTGAGGGCGGCGGTCTCCCCGGGCGGCAGCGCGGTGTGGACGGACTGCGGCAGGGCGGGGGCACGGCCGTGGCCGGGCGGGGCCACCAGGGTCGGCCCGTCCAGGTCGGCCAGCGCCTCGCGCCAGGCGGTCCGGGCGGCGGCGCGGTCCTGGGTGGCGAGCCAGGCGAGGTAGGAGCGGTAGGGGGCCGGATCGGGCAGCGGGGCGGGGCCCGGACCGGGAGGACCGGGGACACCCGGGGTGCTGAGCGTGAACAGCTCCCGCACCAGCAGCGGCATCGACCAGCCGTCGACCAGGATGTGGTGGCTGGTCCAGACGAAGCGGTGCCGGCCCTCGCCGTGGGTGATCAGGGCGAAGCGCAGCAGCGGTGGGGCGGCCGGGTCGAACCGGCGGGTGCGCTCGGCCTCGGTGAGCCGGTCCAGCTCGGCGGCCCGGGCGGGCTCCGGGAGTTCTGTCAGGTCGGCCTCCGACCAGGGCAGCCGGGCCTGCCGGGGGACCACCTGGACGGGTTCGCCGGCGGCCCGGGCGCGGAAGGCGGCGCGCAGGTTGGGGTGCCGGTCGAGCAGGGCCTGGCCGGCGGCGCGCAGCGCGGCCGGGTCCAGGTCGCCCTCGAGGTCGGCGACGATCTGCAGGGTGTAGACGTCGACGTCCTGCTCGGACGCGGCATCGTGGTCGGCGTGGAAGAGCATCCCCTGCTGGAGCGGGGTGAGCGGCAGGATGTCCACCAACTCCGTCCCGGCGGCCGCGAGTTCGGACTCGTACTCGTCGATCTCCGACTGTTCGAGCCGGACCAGCGGCAGGTCGGAGGGGGTGTGGCCGCCCCCGCCGGAGCGGCGGGCGAGCAGCTCCAGGGCACGGAACCAGGTCTCGGCGACGTCCCGGGCGTCCTCCTCGGCGACGGCGAGGCCGGCCCAGGACCAGTTGGCGATCAGGTGCGGGCCGTCCGGCCGGTCCTCGGTGGCCGGGGTGACGTCCAGCAGGTGCGGCAGCGGCAGGTCGGGGTGGGCGCCGGTGCCGACCACGCCGTCCCCGCCGACCGGCTCCCAGTGGCCGGTGCGCCGGGCGTCGAAGCGGCCCATGTAGTTGAAGCCGATCTGCGGGCCGGGCCGGCCGGCCAGCACCCGGGCGGCGTGCGGGTTGAGGTAGCGCAGCAGGCCGTAGCCGACGCCCCGGTCGGGCAGGGCGCGCAGCTGCTCCTTGATCCGCTTGAGCGCGGTGGCCAACGCGGGGCCACCGGACCACAGTTCGTCCCAGTCCGGCGCGCCGGGGTCGAGGCGGACCGGGAACGCGGCGGTGAACCAGCCGACGGTGCGGGAGAGGTCGAGGTGGTCGCTGAGCTGCTCCCGGCCGTGGCCCTCCAGTTCGATCAGCGTCCGGGGGTGGTCGGGGTGGCCGTGGCGGCGGCGCCAGTCGGCGACGGCGATGGCGAGGCCGGTCAGCAGGACGTCGTTGACCTCGGCGTGGAAGGCCGCCGGGAGGTCGGTGAGCAGCGGGCCGGTGACCTCGGGGCCGAGCTCCAGGCGCAGGGTGCGCCGGGTGCCGTGCACATCGGTCGCCGGGTCCAGCCGACGGGTGCCGATCAGCGGGTCCGGACCGTCCAGGGTGCTCTGCCAGTGGGCGAGTTCGGTGCCGCGGTGCTGGGTCCGGGCCTGGTCGGCGAGCAGCCGGGACCAGGCGCGGTAGGAGGTGCCGACCGGGTCCGGGGCCGGGGTGCGGCCGTCGGCGAGCGCGGCGCAGGCGGCGGCCAGGTCGGGCAGCAGGATGCGCCAGGAGACGCCGTCGATGACCAGGTGGTGGGCGCAGATCAGCAGGTGGGCGCTGTCGGCTCCGGGGGCGGCGGGGATCAGGACGGCCTGGAGCATCACGGCGGCGCCGGGGTCGAGCCGGGCGTGGGCGGCGGCGGCCTGGCGTTCGGCGGCTTGTCGTTCAGTGGCTTGTTGTTCGGTGGCCTGTGGTTCGCTGGGGGCGGCGGCGGGCTCGGGGTCGGGGGCGGGCTCGGGTTCGGCGGTGGTGGCCAGCCGGACCCCGGCCAGGGCGCCGGGCGGCAGCGCCTCCAGGTGCCACAGGCCGGGGGAGGGCTCGGTGGCCCGGGTGCGCAGCGCGTCGTGGTGGTCGACCAGGGCGTGCAGGGCGGTGTCGAGCAGGTCGACGTCCAGCCCGGCGGGGACCCGGACCACCACGTACTGGCCGTAGCCGGCCACCGGACCGTCGAGGCGGCCGGTGTCGGCGTGCAACTGGGCGCTGATCGGGGTGAGTTCGTACGGGCCGGTGCCGCTCTCCCGCTCCCGGGCGGCCGGGTCATCGGAGCTGCCGGAGGCACCGCGGGGGGAGGTGTCGTCGCCGGCCGCGATCCGGGCCAGGGCGGCGGCGGTCTTGTGGGTGAACATGTCCCGGGTGGTGAAGAGCAGTCCGGCCTTGCGGGCCCGGCTGACCACCTGGATGGAGCGGATGGAGTCGCCGCCGAGGGTGAAGAAGTCCTCGTCGATGCCGATGCCGGTGGTGCCGAGGACCTCGGCGAGGATGTCGCAGAGGATGCGTTCGCGTTCGGTGCGCGGTCCGCGGTGGCTGTCCGGCGCGCCCGGGTCGGGCTGGGGCAGGGCCTTGCGGTCGAGTTTGCCGTTGGGAGTGAGCGGCAGGGCGTCCAGGACCAGCCAGGAGGCCGGGATCATGTACGCGGGCAGCAACTGGGCGAGTTCGGCCCGGATGTCGGCCGGACGGACGCCGGGGCCGGTGAGGTAGGCGACGAGGCGGGGGTTGCCGGAGGTGTCGGGGAGGACGGCGACGGCGGCGTCGGTGATGGGGTGGAGGGTGCGCAGGACGGCTTCGATCTCGCCGGTCTCGACCCGGCGGCCGCGGATCTTGACCTGGTGGTCCCGGCGTTCGATGAACTCGAGTTGTCCGTCGGGGCGTTGGACGACGCGGTCGCCGGTGCGGTACATCCGGGCGCCGTTGCCGGTGAAGGGGTCGGCGGTGAAGGTGGTGGCGGTGCGGGCCGGGTCGTCGAGGTAGCCGCGGCCGACGCCGGCGCCGCCGACGTAGAGTTCGCCGGGGACGCCGACGGGGACGGGCTGGAGTTCGTCGCTGAGGACGTAGAGGCGGGTGTTGCGCACCGCACCGCCGATCGGGACCCGGCCGTCGAGTTCGTCGTCGACGGCGATGACGGCGTGGGTGACGTCGTCGGAGCATTCGGTCGGTCCGTAGGCGTTCATCATCGGGACGTCGGGGTAGCGGCTGTGCCAGCGTCGGCAGAGGTCGGCGGGCAGGGCTTCGCCGGTGACCACCAGCCAGTGCAGTTCGGGGAGTTCGGGTGCGCTGCCGTCGAGGTCCCAGGCGTCCAGGGCGGCCCGCAGCAGGGACGGGACGACCTCCAGGACGGCGATCCGCTCGTCGCGTGTCAGCGTGAACAGCGCGTTGGGGTCGGCGGCCGTGTCGGCGCCGGCGACCCGGATGCTGCCGCCGACGACCAGCGGGGCGAGCATCTGCCACACCGAGACGTCGAAGGTCAGCGGCGCGTTCTGGACCACGACCTCACCGGCGGCGAGTTCCAGGTCGTGGGCCTTGGCCCAGAGGTGGTTCATCATCCCGGAGCGCTGCACCATCGCGCCCTTGGGGCGGCCGGTCGAGCCGGAGGTGAACATCACGTACGCCAGGTCCGCCCCGGTGCCGAGCGACGGGAGTTCGGCGGTGCAGGCGGAGTCGGCGGGCTCGCTCAGCGGGAGGACGGCGGCCCCGGTGCCGTCCGGTGCCGCGCAGTCGGTGCCGAGCAGCAGGTGGTGGGCGCCGCTGTCGGCGAGCAGTGCGGCGTTGCGGGCGGCCGGCGCGGCGGGGTCCAGCGGCAGGTAGGCGGCGCCGACGGCCTGGACGGCCAGCACCCCGGTGACGAACGGCGCGCCGGCTTCGGCGAGCATCGCGACCACCGAGCCGCGGCCCGCCCCGGCGGCGGACAGCCGGGCGGCGACTCCGGCGGCCCGGGTGAGCAGTTGGCGGTAGCCGACCCGCTCCCGGCCGTCCCGGACGGCGACCGCCTCGGGCTGCGCGGCGGCGACGGCGCGCACCTGCTCGACCAGGCCCCGGTCGGGGGCGGCGGCGGTGTCCCACCGGCCGAGCAGCCCGAGCGGCTCACCGGCCGCGCCCAGCCCGACCTGGCCGAGCGGGCGGTCGGCGGGCATGGTGGCGAGGGTGCCCAGGAAGGTCGCGAACCGGGCCAGGTGGGTGGCGAGTTCGGCGGCCGTGTAGAGGGCGGGGTTGCCGTCGAGGTGGAGCTCCACGGTGCCGTCGGCGGCGTTCAGGACGGTCAGGATGAGGTCCTTGACGATGCCGGTGGAGAGGTTGACCACCACACCGCGGCAGTCCGGCCCGAAGGCCAGCTCCGGGTCCTGGTCGAGCACGTTGATGAACGGCCCGAAGGCGCGCTGGTCGTCGATCCGCAGGCCGATGTCGCGGCGGATCCGGTCGCCGCGGTAGCGCTGGTGCTGGAGCGCGCGGGCGACCTCGCGCCAGGCCGCGCGCAGCAGCTCGGTGCGGGTCAGCTCCGGCCGGATCCGGACGGCCAGCGGCAGGTAGTTGGCGAGCATGCCGGGGATCGATCGGCTGAGCGCGCCGACCCGGCCGGTGACCGGCAGGGTGAGCAGCGGCGCCGCGACGCCGGTGACCCGCTGGGTGTAGGCGGCCGTCGCGGCGACCATCAGCACCGGCAGGGTGACCTTGCCGTCCTGGGCCAGGGCGTGCAGGGCGGCGGTGGTCTCCGGGGAGAGCCGGACGGTCTCGCGCAGGGCGACCCGGGCGGGGGCGGGCTCCTGCTCGGAGAGCGAGACCAGCTCGGGCCGCGGGCCGTGCCGGTCGGAGGTGAGGCGGTCGGTCCAGTAGGCGCGGTCCTTGCCGACCATCTTGGAATCGAGGTACTTGCGTTCGGCCTCCAGCAGCCGGTGGAACGGCGGCATCACCTCGGCGGTGGGGTCCTCGGTGGCGGGTGCCGGGGCGGTGGGGTCCTCGGTGGCGGGTGCCGGGGCGTCGGGGCCGGTGCCCAGCCGGGTGTAGAGGCCGGAGAGCTTGGGGTAGAGCAGCCCTCGGCTGAAGCCGTCGGCGAGGATGTGGTGCATGCACAGGTAGAGCAGGTGCCGGTCGGCGCCGAGCCGGAGCAGCGCGCCGCGGAACAGCGGGAAGTCGGTGATCTTGATCGGGTCGGCGTGGTCCTCCCGCATCCACTGCTCGGCGGCCGCCAGCGGCTCCGGTTCGCCGCTGAAGTCCAGTTGCAGCAGGGGGAGCCGGGCGAGCGGGCGGATGATCTGACCGGGCCCGCCGTCCTCCTCGACGAACTGCACCCGCAGCCCCTCGGCCTCGTGGCCCAGGCGTTGCAGGGCCCGCCCGAGCCGTTCCGGGTCGAGCGGGCCGCGCAGGTCGATGTAGTCCGCCATGTTGTAGGCCAGCGGCCCGGCGGCGAACTGCTCGTCGAACCAGATCTCGGCCTGCGCCGCGGTGAGCGGCAGGACCGCGCCCCGGTTCGTCGTCGTTGCCTCGTTCTCCGTCATCCTCGCCTCAGCCCGCGTCGACAACCCGGGGAAACCCTCGGGAACTTCATGAATTTCGGAATTTTCGGAACAAACGGAACTCTTGGAACATCAGGAAGACCCGGAAGACCCGGAACCTGCGGAACGGTCGGAACCCACCGAACCCACGGAACGCACCGAACGCGCCGAACCCATGGAACGCACCGAACCGCCGGAACCCGCGGCGCCACCGGTTCGGTGCGTTCCGTGGGCTCAGCCCGTCACCGCGGGCACCCCGGCGCCGTGGCCGGTCCCGTGCTCCGCCCCGCGGTCCGTACCCGGGCCGCCGCGCCCGACGCCCGGCAGCAGGCCCTCCGGCCCGATCGAGCGGGTCACCCACTCGTCGTGGTAGACGGTGTCGAGGTAGCGCTCGCCGAGGTCCGGCGCGATGGTCACCGCCGTCACCCGCTCGCGGACGCCGCCCGCGCCGTCGCCGTGGTGCTCGTCCAGCCAGCGCAGCGCCCCGCTCACGGCGGTGCCGGTGGAGCCGCCGAACAGGAAGCCGCCGCGCATCAGCTCCCGGCAGGTGCGCACGGTGTCGCGCTCCTCGACGTGGATCGCCCGGTCCACCAGCGAGTCGTCCAGCAGCGGCGGGCGCACGCTGGTGCCCAGGCCCGGGATGTGCCGGGTGGCCGGCGGGGCGCCGAAGGTGACCGAGCCGACGCTGTCCACCGGCACCACCCGTACCGAGGGCCGCCGTTCGCCGAAGTACCGGGCGCAGCCCATCAGGGTGCCGGTGGTGCCGGCGCCGACGAACAGCACGGTGAGGTCGGGGAACTGGCGGGCGATGGCGGGCGCGGTGGTGCGGTAGTGGGCCATCCAGTTGCCCGGGCTGAGGTACTGGTTGAGCCAGACCCGCCGCCCGTCCTCGGCCAGCAGCGCCTGGACGTGCCGGATCCGCGCGCCGAGGAAGCCCTCGGTCGGGTGCGGCTCGGTGAGCACGTGCACCTCGGCGCCGTAGGACGTCATGGTCCGCCGGGTGGCCTCGTTGCAGCGGGAGTCGGTGACGCAGACGAACCGGTAGCCGCGCGCCGCGGCGAGCACGCTGAGCGCCACGCCCATGTTCCCGGAGGAGGACTCCACCAGCGTCGAGCCGGGCCGCAGGACACCGGCCGCCTCCGCCTGGGCGACCATTTCCCGGGCCGCCTTCAGCTTGATGGAACCGGCGAAGTTGAATCCCTCCACTTTCAGGAAGAGGCGGTGCCCGAAGATCGGCTGAAGATTCACGAAGAGGTCGCTGACCTCGAATTCGTGCGACGCGGAAATGACCGGCACGGGGACTCCTGGCCTTCGGTGACGAATTAGCCTCGCCGGCAAGACTCCCGCCGTTCGCTGACGAGGTGCTGACGGATTGCTGACGGTCGTCGCCGTCCCGGGCGTCGGCCCAGCTCGGCGCGGTGCGTCAGCCGTCCGTCAGCTGCCGGTCAGTTGCCCGTCAGCGGGATCGGAAAACGTTTGTTATTCCGTACGTGCACCGCACTGCACCGCACTTGTGCGGGCCTTCCGTGAGGAGCCCGGTTTGAATCGGCCGTCCGCCATCAGTGAAGTCCTTCCGCTCTCGCCGCTGCAACAGGGACTGCTCTTTCTCTCGGAGTACGACCGCGCGGGGACGGACGTCTACACCATTCAGCTGGTGCTCGACTTCGAGGAGCTGACCGATGCCGGGGCGGGCGCCCTGCGCGGCGCGGCGGAGGCGCTGCTGGAGCGGCACCCGAACCTCAAGGCCTGCTTCCGGCACCGCAGGAACGGTGAGGCGATCCAGGTGCTGCCCACCTCGGTCGCGCTGCCCTGGCGGGAGGTCGAGGTGGCGGCCGCCGGGCCCGACGCGGACGCCGGGTTCGAGCGGCTGGCCGAGGAGGACCGGCTGCGCCGCTTCGACCTGGCCCGCCCGCCGTTGCACCGGCTGACGCTGGCCCGTGCCGGGGACGGGCGGTGCCGGCTGGTGTGGACGGTCCACCACATCCTGGTGGACGGCTGGTCGATGGTCACGCTGCTCGGTGAACTCGCCGAACTGGCGGCCGGATCGACGCCCGGCCCGACGTCCGCTCCGGCGGCCGGTTCGACGGCTGCGTCGGCGGTCGAGCCGTCGCCCGGGGCACCCGTCGCCCGCTACCAGGCCCACCTCGCCTGGCTCGGCGCCCAGGACCGGGCGGCGGCCCGTACGGCCTGGACCGCGGCACTGGCCGGGGTGACCGAGCCGACCCGACTGGTGTCGGCGGGCCGCGCCCCGGCGCCGGACACCGCCGCCCACACCGCCGACCAGGCCGCCGCCGGTCACGACGGCACGGCCCAGGAAGGCACCCGAGCCGTCCCGGACGGGCTGCCCCGGTCCGTCCCGCTGGACCTCGCCCCCGCCGTGTCGGAGGCGCTGACCGGCTTCGCCCGGGCCCGCGGCCTGACCGTCAACGCGGTGGTGCAGGGCTGCTGGGCCCTGCTGCTGTCCCGGCTGACCGGCCAGTCCACCGTGCTGTTCGGCGCGGTGAGTTCCGGCCGCCCGGCCGGGCTCGCCGACGTCGAGCGGATGGTCGGGCTGTTCGCCAACACCCTGCCGGTCCGGGTGGACGTCGATCCGGCGCTGACCCCGGCCGAGTTGTTCGCCGCCGTCCAGCGCGGTCAGACCGCGCTGCTGCCGCACGAGCACCTGACCCTGGCCGAGGTGCAGCAGCTCACCGCCGTGCGCGGCGAACTCTTCGACACCGCACTGATGTTCCAGAACTACCCGATGGGCAGTCTGCGGCTCGACCCCGGTGAGGGGCCGAAGGTGACCGGGGTCGACATCCGCTCGGCCACCCACTTCCCGGTCACCCTGACGGTCTTCCCCGGCAGTCCGTTCGGCCTCGCCGTCAACCACCTGCCCGCACTGGTCGACGCCGCCGGGGCCGAGCTGATCGGTCGGCGCTTCGCCCGGCTGCTGGCCGCCGCCGTGGCCGCGCCCGACCTGCCCTGCGGGCGGCTGGACGTGCTGGACGGAGCCGAGCGGGCCCGGATCGTCGAGGGCCGCAACGCCACCGCGACCGAGCCGCCCGGCCCCTGGCTGGCCCCGCTGCTGGCCGCCCAGGCCGCCCGGACCCCGGATGCGCCGGCCGTGCGGTGTGCCGGGCAGCAGCTGAGTTACCGCGAACTGGACGGGCAGGCCGAGGAGTTGGCCGCACGGCTGGTCGCCGCCGGGGCCGGGCCCGAGCGGGTGGTGGCGATCGCCCTGGACCGCTCGACGGACCTCGTGGTGGCCGCCCTGGCCGTGCTCAAGTCCGGCGCGGGCTATCTGCCGCTGGACCCGGACCACCCGCTGGAGCGGCTGCACCACATGCTCCTCGACGCCAGCCCGGTGGTCACCCTCACCCACCGCCGGGTGCGCGAACTGCTGCCGGCGGGTGGTGAGGTCTGGGTCCTGGACGAACCGGACGGGCTCCCCCCGGCCCTCGGGCTCCCGCTCGCGCCCGGCCCCGGCCCCGGCCGGGCGCGGGAGCCGCGCCGTGAGCCGTCGCCGGACCACCCCGCGTACGTCATCTACACCTCGGGCTCCACCGGCCGCCCCAAGGGCGTCGTGGTGCCGCACGGCGCCCTGGTCAACCTGGTCCGGGACATGGCCGCCCGCTTCGCCGTCACCCCGGCCGACCGGCTGCTCGCCGTCACCACCTTCGGCTTCGACATCGCCAACCTGGAACTGTTCGTCCCGCTCGTCACCGGCGCCGAACTGCTGCTCGCCGACCGGGAGACCGTCCGCGACCCGGCCGCCCTGGCCGCGGCGGTCACCGGCCTGGGCGCCACCGTCCTCCAGGCCACCCCGAGCCTGTGGCAGTCGCTCGTCGCCGACCACGCCCCCCGGCTGGCGGGCCTGCGTGCCCTGGTCGGCGGCGAGGCGCTGCCCGAGCCGCTGGCCCGCACCCTCACCGCGCACTGCGCCTCGGTGACCAACGTCTACGGGCCCACCGAGACCACCGTCTGGTCCACCGCGGCCGACCTGTCGGCGGACCTGTCGGCCGGCCCGGCGGCGGCCCGCCCCGGCCCGCCGCCGATCGGCACCCCGATCGCCAACACCCGGGCGTACGTGCTGGACGGCGCGCTGCGGCCGGTCCCGGACGGCACCTTCGGGGAGCTGTACCTGGCCGGTGCGGGCCTGGCCCGGGGGTACCTGGGCCGTCCCGGCCTGACCGCCGAGCGCTTCACCGCCGACCCGTACGGCCCGCCCGGCACCCGGATGTACCGCACCGGGGACGTCGTCCGCTGGGACCCGGCCGGCCGGGTGCTGGAGTACGCCGGGCGCAGCGACTTCCAGGTGAAGATCCGCGGCCACCGGATCGAGCTGGGCGAGATCGAGTCGGTGCTGGCCGCGCAGCCCGGCGTCCGACGGGCCGTCGTCACGGCCCGCGCCGACCGGGCGGGGGACGCCCGGCTGATCGCCTACGTCGTCCCGGCGGCGGTCGACCTGGACGGCCTGCGGGAGCGGGCGGCCGCGCTGCTGCCCGCGCACATGCTGCCGGCCGGTTACGTCCGGTTGGACGAGCTGCCGCTGACCCCCAACGGCAAGGTCGACCGCAAGGCCCTGCCCGACCCGTCGGAGGAGCGGTCGGGCGGTGGGCGGCCGCCGGCGGGGGAGCGGGAGGAACTGCTCTGCGCGGCCTTCGCCGAGGCCCTCGGGCTGGAACGGGTCGGTGCGGACGACGACTTCTTCGCGCTCGGCGGGCACTCGCTGTCCGCGACCAGGGTGGTCAACCGGCTGCGGTCCGCGCTCGGCCGGGACGTCCCGGTGCGGGCGCTGTTCGACGCCCGGACGGTCGAGGCGCTGGCCCGCGCACTGGAGCCCGCGGCGGCCGGAACCACGGACGGAACCGCGACCGGAACCGCAGCCGCAGCCGCAGCCGCGACCGGAGTCGGAACCGCGACCGGAACGGCTGCCGCCACGGCCCGCGCCCGGCCGGTGCTGGGCGCCGCCGAGCGGCCCGCCACCGTGCCGCTGTCGCACGCCCAGGAGCGGCTCTGGTTCCTGGACCGGATGGACGGCCCCGGCGGGACGTACCACATCCCGCTGGCCGTCCGGCTGACCGGGCCGCTGGACCGGGCCGCGCTGGCCGCCGCCGTCGGCGACGTGCTGGCCCGGCACGAGAGCCTGCGCACCGTCTTCGCGGAGGCGGACGGCCTGCCCTCGCAGCTGGTGCTGACCGTCCCCGAGGCCGAACTGGCCGGTGCCCGGCTGGAGTCGGTGGAGCTGCCGGCGGCGGAGCTGACCGCCGCGCTGGCCGCCGAGGCCGCCCGGCCGTTCCGGCTGTCCGCCGACGTCCCGCTGCGGGCCCGGCTGTTCGTGCTCGGCGCGGAGGACCACGCGCTCGCGCTGACCGTGCACCACATCGCCGCCGACGGCTGGTCGCTCGGCCCGCTGGTCCGCGACCTCGCCGCCGCCTACCGGGCCCGGGCCGAGGGCCGCGGGCCCGACTGGCCACCGCTGCCGGTGCAGTACGCCGACCACGCGCTGTGGCAGCGCGCCCTGCTCGGCGCCAAGGACGACCCGGACAGCCTGGCGGCCGCCGAACTCGCCCACTGGCGGAAGGAGTTGGCGGGCATCCCGGAGGAGCTGGAGCTGCCCGCGGACTTCCCGCGCCCGGCCCGGGCCGGTCACCGCGGCGCTGAGGTCGGCCTCGAACTGCCCGCCGACGCGCACGCCCGGCTCGCCGAACTGGCCCGGGCCGACGGCGCGAGCCTGTTCATGGCCGTCCAGGCCGCCCTGGCCGCCCTGCTCACCCGGCTCGGCGCGGGCACCGACATCCCGCTCGGCAGCCCGGTCGCCGGACGCTCCGAGGAGGGCGTCCGCGAGCTGGTCGGCTTCTTCGTCAACACCCTGGTGCTGCGCACCGACACCTCCGGCGACCCGTCCTTCCGCGAGCTGCTCGGACGGGTCCGGGAGACCGACCTGACCGCCTACGCCCACGCCGAACTGCCCTTCGAGCACCTGGTCGAGGAGCTCAACCCGGCGCGCTCGATGGGCCGCCAGCCGCTGTTCCAGGTGGTGCTGGCCTTCGAGACCGCCCCCGAGCCGCTGCCGTCGATGCCCGGTCTGACCGCCGAGGTACTGCCGGTCGCCACCACCACGGCCAAGTTCGACCTGTCCTTCCAGGTCCGCGAGCGCACCGCGCCGAACGGGCCCCCCGGCGCCGACCGCGGCCCCGGCGGCTCCGACCGCTCCGACCGCGGCTCGGGCGGCGCCCCCGCCCCGGCCGGGCTGGACATCCTGCTGGAGTACCGCGAGGACCTCTTCACCGCCGCCACCGCCGTCCGGCTGGCCCGCTCGCTGGCCACCCTGCTCGACTCCGCCGCCCGCACCCCGGACGCCCCGCTCAGCACCCTGGCGCTGCTCACCACCGAGGAGCGGCGGGTCCTGCTGGAGGAGTGGAGCGGCCCGGCCGCCCCGGCCGTCGGTGCCCGCACCCTGCCCGCCCTGCTGGAGCGGGCCGCCGCCACCGCGCCGGGGCACCCGGCGCTGGTCGCCCCCGACGCCGTCCCGGCCGGACCGGACACCCTGCGGCTGGACCACCGGGAGCTGCACGCCCGGGCCAACCGGCTCGCCCACCTGCTGCTGGCCCGCCGGATCGGCCCCGGGGCGGTGGTGGCGCTCGCCCTGCCGCGCTCCCCGCAGCTGGTGGTCGCCCTGCTGGCGGTGCTCAAGACCGGCGCCGCCTACCTGCCGGTCGACCCGCGCTACCCGGCCGAGCGGATCGCCCACATGCTCGGCGACGCGGCGCCCGCCCTGGTGCTGACCGTGGACGGGGTCGCGCTGCCCCCGACGGGCGCCGACCCGCTCCGGCTGGACGCCCCCGGGACGGCGGCCGAACTGGCCGGGCAGCCGGACACCGACCCGACCGATGCCGACCGCACCCGCCCGCTGACCCCGCAGGACACCGCCTACGTCATCTACACCTCGGGCTCCACCGGCCGTCCCAAGGGCGTCGCGGTGCCGCACGCCGGGGCGGTCAACCTGGCCTCCGACCTGGGCGGACTGCTCGGGCCGGGCCGCCGGGTGCTCCAGTTCGCCTCGTTCAGCTTCGACGCCACGGTGTGGGAGCTGGCCGCCTCGCTGTGCGGCGGCGGCACCCTGGTGTTCGCCACCGAGGAGAGCCGGCTCGCCGGGGACCAGCTGGCCGCGCTGCTGGCCGAGCACGGGGTCGACCACGCGATCCTGCCGCCCCCCGTCGCGGCCGGTCTGCCGGACGACGCGCCGCTGCCGGCCGGCCTGCTGCTCGCGGTCGGCGGCGAGGCCTGCCCGCCCGGCCTGGTCGACCGGCTCGCCGGGCGGATCGACCTGCGCAACGCCTACGGGCCGACCGAGGCCTCGGTCTGCGCCACCTGGAGCGACCGGCTGCACCCCGGCCCGGGCCCGCAGCGGGCCGACGTTCACACCGCGCCGTCGGATCCGCCGCCCGCCGCCCGACCGCCGATCGGCCGCCCGATCGGCGGCCACCGGGCGTACGTGCTGGATGCCGCGCTGGCCCCGGTGCCGGTCGGTGTCACCGGGGAGCTGTACCTGGCCGGTGCGGGCCTGGCCCGGGGGTACCTGGGTCGTCCCGGCCTGACCGCCGAGCGCTTCACCGCCGACCCGTACGGCCCGCCCGGCACCCGGATGTACCGCACCGGGGACCTGGTCCGCTGGCGGGCCGACGGCACCCTGGACCACCTCGGCCGGGCGGACCACCAGGTCAAGCTGCGCGGCTTCCGGATCGAGCTCGGCGAGATCGAGGCGGCGCTGGCCCGGCACCCGGTGGTGGTCCAGAGCGCGGTGCGGGTCCGCCCGACGCCGGCCGGGGTCCCGCAGCTGGTCGGTTACGTGGTGCCGCTGCCCGGGGTGGCGGCCGTGGACGGGCCGGTGCTGCGCGCCTTCCTCGGCGAGTCGCTGCCGGCGCACATGGTGCCGGCCGCCCTGGTGACGCTGCCCGCGCTGCCGCTGACCGCCAACGGCAAGCTGGACGTCGGCGCGCTGCCGGAGCCGGGGACCGTCCTCCCGGGCGCTCCGGAGCGTGGGTCCCGGCCGCCGGGCACCCCCGCCGAGGAGGTGCTCGCGGCCGTCTTCGGCGAGCTCCTCGGCCTCGAAGGGGTCGGTGCGGACGGGGACTTCTTCGCGCTCGGCGGTGACAGCCTGCGCTCGGTGCAGGTCGTCGTCCGGGCCGCGAAGGCCGGGCTGACCCTCTCGCTGGCCGATGTGTTCACCCACAAGACGGTGGCGGCACTGGCCGCCGTCGCCCGCCCCGCCGTCGCCCCGCCGGGCCCTGTCCGGCCGAGCCCCGTCCCGCCGGGGCCCGTCCCGGCGGCGATGCTGGAACCGGTGCTGCCGATCCGGCCCGGTGGCGGCGCCGAGCCGTTGTTCTGCGTGCACGGCGGGGTCGGCTTCGGGCTGCCGTACGCCGAGCTGGCGCCGCACCTGGACCGGGACCGGCCGGTCTACGCGCTCCAGTCCGAGGGCATCGCGGCTCCGGCCGGGCAGTGGCGCAAGCCGGTCGGGGTAAGGGAGTTGGCGGCCGACTACCTGGCCCGGATCCGGCAGGTGCAGCCGCACGGCCCGTACCACCTGCTGGGCTGGTCCTTCGGCGGACTGGTCGCGCACGAGCTCGCCGTCCAACTGCGGGCGGCGGGCGAGCCGGTGGCCTTCCTGGCGGCGCTGGACGTCCACCCGGTGCGCCCGGAGGACCCGAACCCGACCGACGAGCAGATCCGGTCCGCCTTCCTGGCCCACCACGCGGCCGGGACGGGCATCGACCCGGCCGAACTGGACCGGCTGATGGCGGTGATGCGCCACCACACGGACATCGCCCGGGAGTTCACCCCCGGTCGGTTCGACGGCCCGCTGCTGCTGTTCGTCGCGGACGAGGCCGGGCGGAGTACCGAGGCCGGGAGGCGCACCGAGGCCGGGCAGGGCGCCGGGGCCGATCGGGGCACCGGGGCCGGGCGGAGCGCCGAGGAGGCCGTCGCACGCTGGCGGCCGCACCTCGACGGCCCGGTCACGGTGCACCGGGTGCCCTGCGGCCACGAGGAGATGCTGAACAAGGAGGCGGCCGGGCGGATCGGCGCGATCACCGATGCCGTCCTGCGCCGCCTCCGTTGACGGTCCGGCGGTCCTGCCGTCGGGGTCCCGTCCGCTGGTCGGTCCGACGCCCGGGGTGAGCTGCCCTCACCCCGGGGTCACAGCGACGGGTCCTGCATCAGGATCGCCTGGTACAGGTGGTGGAGCCGGCGGCTCGGCTTGAGCCCCAGCTCCTCGTCCAGCCATCTGCGGGTGCGGTGGAAGATGTCCACCGCCTCCGACTGACGGCCGCAGCGGTACAGTGCGATCATCAACTGCTCGCTGAACCGCTCCCGTTCGGGGTACTGGGCGAGCAGCTGTTTGAGTTCGGCGACCACCGTGCCGGCCTCGCCGGCCTGGAGCTGCGCGGCGATCAGGTCCTCGCGGGCGGTCTTGCGCTGTTCGTCGAGCCGCAGCGCGACGGCCCGGCACCACGGCCCGTCGCTGGTGTCGAGCAGGGCCGGTCCGCGCCACATCGCCAGCGCCGACCGGAGGGTGTCCATCGCTTCGTACGGCCGGTGTTCGACCAGCCCCGCGCCCTTCTCCGCCGTCCGCAGGAAGCGGTACGCGTCGACCGCCCCCTCCGGGACGGTCAGCATGTAGCCGTTGTCGACGGTTCTGATGAGTTCCTGGTCCGGGCCCTCCAGGCCGAGCTCGGCCAGGGATCTGCGCATGCGTTTGACGTTGGCCTGGAGGGCGTTGCGCGCGTTCTTCAGTGGCGCCTCGCCCCACAGTTCGTCGATCAGTTCGTCGAAGGCGACCACCTGACCGGCGTTCAGAGCGAGCATGGTGAGCATGACGCGGTTCTTCTTGGCCCGTAAACCGACGGTGCGTCGCCCGTCGCCGATCAGTAGCGGGCCCAGTATGGAGATGTGCACCAAATTCCCCGTCCCTAGCGATGAACTCCAGCCACAAGCTTTTCCGTTGAGCCCTCGGGGTGCCACCACCGGCAGCGGTCGACTTGTTTGAAGGGGACTGAAAAAGGGGAAAAGCCCGGGTATCATTCGCGCCGGTCAAGTATCGGACACCGGTGGCTCGTCCGGCCATGTACCTTCGTACATGAGTTGGTGGACTTGGGCCACCAGGCCTGCCTGGAGCCGGGACTCCACCCCCAACTTCGCCAGGATACTGGCCACGTGGGCCTTCACGGTGCGCTCGGTGACGTGCAGCCGGTCGGCGATCCCGCGGTTGGAGTGGCCGGCGCCGATCAGCGCGAACACCTGCCGCTCCCGGCCGGAGAGCGTGCCCACCCGGGCCAGTTCGTCGCGCCATCGCGTCGAGGCGAGGCCGCTGTCACCGTGCATGCCCCACCACATCCGCCCCCGCCTCCGTGGCGCGTCCGGTCGCCGTTGCGCCCACCCCGGGAGGCTGCCCGCGCATCGACGAACGCGTTTGCGATTCTACAACTCAGGTAACAAACCACCGCGGGCCGGGCGCCGTCAAACCCCTTGTCATGACCGGCCGTTGGCCCCGTGTACGGACGAAGCGGCCGGGGCGGGCGGCGGCCCGGCCCCGACCGTCCGGCCGGTTGTCACCATTGTTGCGGGAGGGCGTGACAGGACGTCAGGGGCGGTGCGGCAGCGTCGTTCGGGCCGCCGCCGAGGCCGTCGCGGCGACGACGATCGAGGGCAGCCGCGGAGTCCGGGTGACCGACTGGCGGGCCAGTCGGGAGGGCCACCAGGTCTTCCAGCCGAGCAGGGTGATCATCGCCGGCAGCACCACGATCCGGATCACCGTCGCGTCCAGCAGCACGGCACAGGCCATCCCCACGCCCAACTGCTTCATCTCGATGAAGTTCAGCGAGGCCAGCAGGGCGAACACGCAGACCATCACCACCGCGGCGCTGGTGACCACCCCGGCGGTACGGGTGAGGCCCTGCTCGACCGCCTCGCGCAGCGACAGCCCGCCGCGGGCCGCCTCCCGGATCCGGCTGACCACGAAGACGTGGTAGTCCATCGAGAGCCCCAGCAGGATCACGAACAGCATCAGCGGCAGCCAGGCCACCACCCGCCCGGTGGACTCGAAGTGCAGCAGCTCCTCGGCCCAGGTGTGCTGGAAGATCAGCGCGAGCACCCCGAAGGAGGCCGCGGTGGACAGCAGGTTGAGCGCCACGGTGATCAGCGCGAGCACGATCGAGCGGAAGGCCAGCGCCATCACCAGGAAGGTCAGCGCCAGCGCGACCCCGAGCACCCAGGGCATCTTGTCCATCACGTTCGCCCGGTAGTCCACGTCGTAGGCCACGTCGCTGCCGCCGACCGCGAACTGGGCACCCGGGACCGCCCCGAGGGTCCGCGGGGCGAGGTCCTCGCGCAGCCGGGCCAGTGAGGCGCGGGCCTGCGCCGAGCCGCTGTCGAACTGGGTGCCGATCGCCACCGTGGCCACCGTGCCGTCCGCCGAGGTCCGCACCACCGGCGCCGGGTCGTGGACGAAGAGCTCGTCGGCCAGCGCGTCCCGGACCAACGCGTGGACGGCCGCGCCGAGTTCGGCGGAGCGGCCGGGCGGGACCCGCACCGCCACGGTGTGGGTGTCGGACTGGCTCGGGAAGGAGTGGGTCAGCCGCTCGTACGACTGCATCGCCGGGATCGACCGGGGCAGGTCGTCGATCCCGGTGGCCTTCAGCTTGAGGCCCAGCGCGGGCAGCGCGAGCACCAGCAGCGCCCCGACCGAGGCGACCAGCGCGATCACCGGGTGGCGCAGCGAGGGCTTGAGCATGGTCGACCAGAGCCGGGGCTTGACCCCGCCCTTCTGGGTGAGCCGCCACACCAGCGGCACCCGGGGGGCGTCCAGGTAGCGGCCGAAGCGGGACAGCATGGCCGGCAGTACGGTCAGCGAGGAGATGATGGCGATCGAGACCACGATCACCGCGCCGGTGGCCATCGACTCGAAGGCGACGTGCCCGCCGAGGTAGAGCGCGCCCATCGAGACCAGCACCACCACGCCGGAGACCAGCACCGAGTGCCCGGAGGTGGCGGCCGCGATCTCGATCGCGTCGATGTTGTCGGCCCCCAACGCCCGTTCCTCGCGCTGGCGTTTGAGGTAGAACAGCGAGTAGTCGACGCCGATCGCCATGCCCATCAGCACGATGAACTGGGTCACCGGCCCGGGATCGGGCACCACCTGGGAGGCGGCCCCCCACAGCCCGAGCCCGGCGAGCACCGAGGACAGCCCGAGCACCACCGGCACGCTGGCGGCGACGATCGCGCCGAAGACGAAGACCATCACCAGCAGGGTGACCGGCAGGCTGAGCACGGTCGCCTTGCCGAGGTCCCTGCTCAGCATCTCGTTCAGCCCGGCCTTGATCGAGCCGGCGCCGACCAGCTCCATCCGGACGTCCTCGTGCCCGGGCCGGGCGGCCTCGACGCTGTCGAGCAGCGGCTGCACCCGGTCGGCGGCGGTCTCCGGGTCCCCGGCGAGGGTGACCGGGACGAGCACGGCGGACCCGTCCGGGGCGGACTGCGGCTGGCCGATCGAGGCGATGCCCGGGAGCCCGCGCAGCCCCCGGGTGGCGTCGTCCAGGGCCGACTGGGCCCGGGCCGGGTCGAGCCGCCCGCCGCCCCAGGAGCTGACCAGGAGGTTCTCCACGGCCCGCTCCTGGAGGCCGCCGGCCCGGGCGATCGAGGCGGCCCGGCCGGACTGGCCGATGGAGAGGTCGGAGTTGGTCGCCTGCCGGGTGCCGGTGAGGCCACCGACCACCAGCGCACCGACCACGAACGCCACCCAGAGCGCGATCGCCCACCAGGGGTGGACCGCGCTCCACCGAGCCGCCCTGGTGATCACGTTCCTGCCTTCCACGATCACGTTCCCCTCCTCCTCGGTGCGATCGCCGGCGGTGCGGCGTGCGTTCCCACCGAAGAAATCTAGTGACGATCCGACCCGTGATCACGGGTACAACTACGCCGGTTCGAGGGGGAGTTTCTTCTACTTGACACCTGTGCTCGGCGCTCCGTCGGCGGTCCGCGCGTCCCGCCCGCCCCGTGTGCTCCCCGCGGTCCGCCCGATCCGTCCGGTCGCCCCCGGCCGGGCGGGCCACCCGGTCGGTTCCGGCCAGGCGGGCCAGGACACGGCGAAGGCGCCGTCGCCCAGCAGCGCGACGGCGCCCGCGTACGGTTCCGGCTCGCCCGGCAGCGGCAGGTCGGCGACCCTCCAGGGGCCGGCCGGTCCGTCCGGGAGCGGGCCGTCCGGGAGCGGGCCGACCGGGACGGTGCCCTCCGGGACCGCCCCGGTCGGGGGTGGGGCGTGCACGGTGGCCTGGGCGGCGGTGTGGGCGACCGGCAGTGCCAGGCCCTCGGTCAGCCGCCCGCCCGAGGCCTTCACGCAGGCCTCCTTCCGGGTCCACAGCCGGGCGAACGCCGGACGGCCGCCCCGGGCCACCAACTCCCGCTCCGGGCAAGGGAAGAAGCGCCGGGACAGCCGGTCGACGTCCCGCCCGGAGCGGACCAGCTCGACGTCCACGCCGACCGGTCGCGGGGCCACCGCGAGCAGCGCCAGCTCCCCGGAGTGGGACAGGCTGAAGTGCAGTCCGGATGCGTCCACGACGGCCGGCTTGCCCCAGCGGCCGCGGCGGAAGCGCAGCTGCTCCGGCGGGCGGCCGAGCCGTGCGCCGAGCAGGATCCGGGTGCCGGCGTGCGCCAGCACGAAGCGGCGCCGCAGCCCGGGCCGCAGGGCGCTGCGGGCCCGGGCCCGCTCGTCCGGGTCGAGCAGCGCCTCCAACCGTGCGAGGTCCGGCGCCGTCCCGTCGGGCGCCCGCGCGCCGGACAGCGGGATGCGCCAGACCTCGACGGCCTGTTCCGTCCTGTTCAGAGCGGGTCCACCTTTCCGGTGTGCAGCCCCTGGAAGAGGTTGAGCTTCTGGATGTTCCGGGCCCCCTCCATGAACTCCACGCCCCGGGCGTCCCGGGCGAGTTTGTCCAGCAGGGGGTGGTCCAGCCGGGCGCCGGGGCCGAAGAAGCCGGCCGCGTGCAGGGTGACGTCCTCGGCGACCTGGCAGGCCCGCGCCTTCGCCGCCGAGGCGAGGTACCCGTCGGTGGGCCGGCGGTCCACCGCGAGCGCCGCGCGGTAGGTCAGCTGCCGGGCCGCGTCGATCCGTCGGCCCAGTTCCTCGTACCGGTCCCGCTCCGCGCCGCGGAGTTCCTTGCGGTTCTCGCCGACGTAGTCGTGCGCGGACCGGGCGATGCCGAGGGCGATCGCGGCGACGCTCGGCCGCAGCCGGTTGAAGACCGAGACGATGCCCCACATCCCGCGCCGGGTCGGCGGCAGGTGGGTGCCCAGTACCCGGTCGGCCGGGACGTGCACCCGGTCGAAGGTGACCCGGCACAGCTGCACCCCGCGCAGGCCCAGGGTGGGCAGCGGTTCGGCCCGGTAGCCGGCGTCCGCGGCGTCCACCAGGACGGCCAGCACGCCCAGCCGCTCGGTGCCGGCGACCCGGGCGAAGACCACGCCCAGGTCCGCCCGGGCCGCGTTGCCGACGTAGCGCTTCTCGCCGTCGAGCAGGTACGAGCCGTCGCCCAGCGGGGTCAGGGCGGTGGTCATCTCGCCGATCGCGGAGCCGCGGTCCGGCTCGGTGAGGGCGAAGGAGGTCCAGCGCGGGCGTTCGGCGAGGCGGCCGTACACCCAGTCCCGCTGGGCGGGGCTGCCGAGGACGCCCAGCAGCACCCCGGTCATCGAGGGGCCGGGGGAGCCGAGCATCATCCCGGCGTCACCGCGGGCCAACTCCTCGCTCAGCACGGCCCGTTCCAGGGTGGCCAGGCCGTGCGCGGGGCCGCTGCCGGGCTCGGAGCCCGCGCGCTCCCAGCCCGGGGGCGTGAGGTGGCCGGCCAGGAAGCGGACGGCGGGCAGGTCCAGGTAGCGGTGGACGGCCTCCGGGTCGCGGTCCAGTTCGAGTGCGCCGGCCCGCAGCTCGTCGGCCCACTCGCGGACGTGGCGGTGCACGCTCCGGAGCGGGCCGGGCAGGGCGCTCACCCGTCGATCCCGGTGGCTCTGCGGTCGGTCGCGTGGTCGGGGCCGCGGTCGCTGCCGTGGTCGGCGCCCTGGTGGGTGGCGTGGCCGGTCCGGTGCTCGATCCCGTGCTCGATCCCGTGGAGGGCGTGGTGCCGGTCGCCGTCGACGTGGCCTCCGCCGTCGGGCGTGCAGGGCTCCGCGGCGCCGGGCCAGCCGCAGTGGACGTCGGCGAGCAGTTCGGAGGCGTGGGCGTCCCGGCCGGGCCCCTCGGCGGTGAAGCCGTGGGCGCCGAGCAGCCGCAGCAGGGCGCGGTCCACCTCGGTGATCTGCGCCTGGAGCCGGGTGAGGGCCCGGGCGTCCAGCGGATGGCAGGAGAGGAACGGGTCGTCCGGCCGGTCCGGGCCGGCCAGTTCGTCGAGCACGCCCGCGATCTCCAACTGCTCGATCAGGGCGTCCGCGAGAGCCCCCTTGACCATTTGCTGCAACAGCAGCGAGGTGCCCTCGACCGTACGGGCGGCGAGGTAGGCGACGCAGGCGGCGCGCAGCCGCTCGGAGTGTCCGAGCCGCAGCCAGGCCAGTCCGGTGCCCCACAGCTGCGGGTCGGGGGCGGGCCGGGGCCGGGGGCCGGGCTCGGGCGGCAGGACGGCGAGACCCGGGAGCGGGTCGGGTGTGTCGGGTTCGGCCAAGTCGCGGTACTCCTCCAGGAGTTCGCGCGGCACCACGGCGTGTCCGCGCGGGCCGCGCGGCGGTGCGCCGGGCGAGAGCGCGCGGGACAGCAGGGTCAGGGCGGGCACGAGGCCGTCGTTGCGTGCGCTCGCCCTCGCCTCCCGCCAGTGCTCCCGCACCTCGGCCGGAACGGTCATCTCGGTCTCAACTCCCCCGTGTGGAGCGTGCAGTAGGCCAGGGCCCCGCGGTCCCGGTCGTAGTCGGCGACCACCACCGGCCGGTCCCCGCCGCCGGGGCCGGTGGCCCCGGTGCCGGTGGCGGTGCCGGTGCCGGTCGCGCCGTGGTCGTCGGCGGTCGTGTCGTCGTGGTCGGCGGTCGCGCCGAGCGGGGCCGCGGTCGCGTCGAGCAGTGCGGTCCAGCTCCCGGTGGCCGGCCGACCGGCCGGCCCCTCGGTCAACGGGCCGTGGTGCACCGGAAGTTCAGTGCAGTCGGCGAGCCCGGCGCCGGCCGCCAGGGCGGCGTCCACGGGCCACTGTGCGAACAGCCCCGGCGCGGGCCGTCCCTGGCCCTGGCCGCCCAGCGGCCGGTCGCCGCCGTCCCAGCGCAGCAGCAGTGCGACCGCCGCGTCACCGCTCAGGTCGGCCGGGGACGGCCCGGCGGGCAGCGGGAACGGCTGGGTGCCCTGGTCCACGGCCAGCAGCAGCAGCCGCGACCAGCCGCACCGCCGGGCGTACTCCACCGCCACCCGCAGCGCGCTGAACGGCGTCAGCCGGCCCTGGTCGGACACCGCGAAGGCGAGCGGCCCGCCCGGCAGCCGTCGTCGCAGGCAGGAGGCGACCAGCGCGGTGTGCTCGAAGTCCGGCGCGGCGTAGGCGACCACGGCCAGTTCGGGGGCCTCGTGGGCCTCCAGCGGCCCCAGCGCGTCCAGCGCGCCGTACGCCAGCTCGACCGAGGTGCGCCGCCCGGCGGCGCCGAACTGGGCGCGGTCGAAGGACGCCCGGTACGGCGCTCCGAGCTCGTCGTAGTACTCCTCCCGCGCGTCGCCCGGGCGGTACGGCGCACCGCTGCCCGGCGGGGCGTACCCGGCCGCCCGGACCAGCAGGGGCAGGGCCGCCGGTCCGGCCGGGTGCGGGCGCCGGACCGCCGCGGTCGCGCGGAACATGCTCAGGCGCCCGCTTCCGCGGCGACGAAGCCGGCCAGCGAGCCCACCGTCTCGAAGTGGGTCATGTCCAGCTCGTCGGCGTCGAACTGGACGTCGAGGATCTCCTCGATGGTGATCAGCAGTTCGAGCGCGCTGCTGGAGTCCAGGCCCAGTTCGTCGAACAGCCGGACGTTCTCGTCGGCGCCGGAGACGTCCTTGTTGAGGACCTCGGTCAGGCCCTTGCGGACGGCCTCGACGAACCGGGGGTCGGTCGCGGTCTCGCTCATGGGGTGCTCCTCACTGGGGGTCGGATGTGGTGCCGGGGTGTGCCGGAGGCGGCCCGGGTGGGCCGGGTGGGCTGGAAGTGGTGCCGGGGCGGGCCGGAGTCGATGCCCGGGTGGGGCCCGAGGTGGTGCCCGGGTGGGCCGGGGGTCAGTCGTCCTGCCCGACGGGTCGGTACAGCCGCTGACCGGCCAGCAGCGCGTCCGCGTCGTCGCGTTCGCGGACCAGGTGCGCCCGCCCGTCCAGGACGAGCACCTCGGCCGGGTAGCCGTGGCTCAGGAAGTGCACCGGCGAGGCGGTCGGCCCGTACGCGCCGGAGCGCTGCACGCCGATCAGCTCGCCGGCCCGCAGCGGCGGCATCGGGACCTTCTTGCCGATCACGTCGTTGGGCGTGCACAGCGGCCCGGTGATGTGCCAGGGCTCGGTGGCCGGCTCGTCCAGCCGTTCCAGCGCGGCCATCGGGAAGTTGCGCTTGACGTACGAGCCGATGCCGACCGCCGCCATGTGGTGGTTGGTGCCGCCGTCGGTGACCGCGAAGTTCTCGCCCATCGAGGTCTTGGTGTAGCGCACCCGGGTGACGTAGGTGCCGGCGGCGGCGACCAGGAAGCGGCCCAGCTCCATGATCAGCCGGGTGCCGGGGTGGCGCGCGGCGAAGTCCTCGACCAGCGGGTTGAGCCCGGAGGTCAGCACACCGAGGTCGAGGTCCTTCTCGTTGTCGAAGTAGGCGATGCCCAGGCCGCCACCGACGTCCACCGTCTCCAGCGGGAAGTCCAGCTCCGCGGCCAGTCGCTCGGCCAGGTCGAGGATCCGCCGGGTGTTCTCCACCACCGACTCCTCGGACAGGATCCGGGTGCCCAGGTAGACTTGGACGCCCATCAGCCGCACGTGCGGGTGGCGGGCGGCCAGGCCCCGGCCCTCGGCCAGCAGCAGCTCCTCGTCGGTGCCGAACTGGCGCGGTTTGCCGCCCATGGTCAGCCCCGAACCCTTCACCTGGAAGCTCGGGTTGACCCGCAGCGCGACCCGCGCGGTGGTGCCGCGCTCGGCCGCGACCGCGTCGATCAGGGCCAGCTCCTCGACCGACTCGCAGACGATCGCGTGAACGTCCTGGTCCAGGCAGGCCACCAGCTCCTCGCGGCTCTTGCCCGGGCCGAGGAAGATGACGTCCTCCGGGCGCACCCCGGCCCGCCGGGCCGTGACCAGCTCGGTCAGCGAGGACACCTCGGCGCGGGCGCCGCAGCTGTGCAGCAGGGCGCAGACCGAGATGTTGGGGTTGGCCTTCAGCGAGTAGAAGATCTCCATCGCGGGGTGCAGTGCCGCGCGCAGGCCCCGGAAGCGGGTGGTGATCTCCTCGCCGTCGTACAGGTACAGCGGGGTGCCGAACTCCTCGGCCAGTTCGGTGATCCGCAGGCCCTGCACCTCGAATGCGATGCTCACGCTCAGCTCCGTTCCGGGAAGGCCGCGAGGCGGCGGGTGATGTCGGTGTCGAGCTCCGCGAGCTCCGCGTCGGAGGCGCCGACCAGCACGCCGTAGAGCCGGCCCTCGAAGCCCTCCGGGCCCTCCGCAGCCGTTCCGCGCGCGGTGGCGGTGGCGGTGGCGGTGGCGGTCGCGGGGGTGGTGGGGGCGACGCCGGTGGTGCTCCACGGGGCGGCGGCGTTCACGGTGGCGTAGTTGTTGACGAACAGGCCGCGCGGCCGCACGCCCCGACCGGCCAGCAGCAGCCCGTCCAGTCGCTCGGCGAGCGCAGCGAAGGGCAGCGGGCGGGTCAGCCGCAGCGGGTAGTGACGGGCCACGGCGACCTCGTCGGGCCCGGCCAGACCGCCCTCGTGCACCACGTTCTGGTACGTGGACATGTTGTTGCGGGCGTTGATCTCGATCACCGGGTACAGGCCCTCGTCCGGGTCGACCATCGCGTCCACCCCGACCACGCCGTAGTAGCCGTCGGCCGCGAGCCGCTCTCCGAGCCGCAGCGCGGTCCCGGCGATCTCCTCGACCTGCCGCTCGGAGAGCCGGGCCGGGATGCGGTGGCCCTTGTGCACACCGCCCTCGGTGAGCAGCTCCTTGACGAAGTCGAAGTGCACCGAGCCGTCCCGGCCCACCGTGAACTGGTAGTTGAGGTCGCAGCGCTTGGCGACCCACTCCTCGAGCACCAGCGCGGTGCGCGGTTCTCCGGCCCCGCCCTGGGCGGCCTTCTCGGCCTGCTGGACGGCCATCCGGTGCAGCCGGCCCAGCCGGGCCGCCGAGTCCAGCACCACGATGCCCTTGCCGGACACCCCGAAGGCGTCCTTGAGCACCACCTTGCGCCCGGCGTCGAGCAGTTCACCGGCCGCGGCGACCGCTCCGGCCAGCTCCTCCAGGGTCTCGCAGGCCCAGCCGCGGGCCTGGCGGATGCCCAACTCGTCGGAGAGGCGGCGGCTGTACACCTTGCTGTTGACCCGCTTGCAGACGGCGGCGGCCGGGGCGGCCAGCGGGAGCCCGGTGCGGGCGGCGAGCTGCTCCTCGACCACGGAGATGCCGTGGGCGCTCAGTCGGGCACCCTCGGCGGCGAGGCCGGCCAGGGCGGTGAGCAGGGCCGGGTCGGCGAGGGCGTCCTCGCTGACGGTGCGCTGCGGGTCCTGGCCGGCCACCACGTGCACGGTCGGCAGGGCGAGGCCGAGGCCCTCCAGGTAGTCGCGGTAGCCCTGGTCCGGCGCGGTCTTCAGCACGACGTGGTCGCCCTTGCCACCGAGGAGCAGGGTGAACTCGTCCATCCGGTTGACCACCGCGCTGCCGGCGTGCGAGGCGACCCGGGGCAGGGCGGGCTCGCCCTGCGCCCAGTGGTTCTCCACCTCGAAGTTGCCGAGGAACACCAGCGGGGTGTCAGCGGATCCGGTCACCGCGCGCTTGAGCCGCGCGCTGAAGCCGGCGGAGGGAAGGTGCATGTCGACCTCGTCCATTTCTCGTGTGCGCTCGGGCGGCGGGGCGGTCGGTGTGGTCGGGGCGGTCGGGGCGGGCGCCTCCGGGCGGTGCCCCGCAGCCGTCAGTGCTCGAGGACCATGGCGGCGAAGGTCGCCCCGAGCCCCACGCTGGTCATCAGGTAGCGGTCGCCGGGGCGCAGCCGGCCCAGCTCGGTGGCCTTCTGCAGGTTGATGAAGGGGTCCGCGCAGAAGCAGTGGCCGGTCTCGCCGACCAGGTCCAGGAAGACCCGGTCCAGCGGCAGTCCGAGCTCCTTGCAGACACCGATCCAGGACAGCCGGTTGACGTTGTGCGGCAGGACCAGCGCCAACTCGTCCAGCCCGCAGTCGGCTTCGGCCAGCGCCGCCTCGATCACCTCGCACAGCCCCGGCCCGTACAGGTCCTGGAACTCCTTGGCGGCGACCTCGCTCATGATGAACTCGTCGCCGAACCGCGGGTAGGTGCGGGCGGCGTAGCCGGTCATCCGGTCCGGGCCGGAGCGGTCCGCGCTCACCAGGAAGGCCGCGGTGCCCTCGCCCATGACGGTGACGTCCGGGATGGACTGGGTGTGGGTGGTGCAGGCCTTCTCCCCGGCGACCACCAGGGCGAGCGCGGTCGGGTCGGGGTCGGCGGCGAGCAGGGTGCCGGCCAGGTCGAGGGCGAGCAGGCCGGAGGCGCAGGCGTGGTGCGAGACGACGAACGCGGCGGCGTGCTCCAGACCGAGTTCGGCCTGGAGCGGCCCCAGCGAGGTCAGCGGGTACGGCAGCGGCGAGGGCATGGTGCGCGCCTGGAGGACGTACTTGACGCGCTGTTCCTGGCCGCGCAGCTCGACCAGTTTGGTCGCGGCGCGCAGCAGCAGTTCGGTCTCGGTGGCCGCGGGGTCACGGCACACCTCGTTGAGCCCGTAGAAGCGCTGGTAGCGCCGCAACTGGACATCCGTCAGCTGGAGTTGCTGTTGGAAGCGGGCGATCGGAATGGTGTCGGGAAGGCAGCTGGAGACCGCCGTGATCGACGTCATGCCCACTACGGTCGCGCGCGGCGCTGACGCTCAGCTGACGCCGGGCTGACCGGCGGCCGGGGCCGCTCCCGGGGCCGCCGTCGGTGCCGGCGCTGGTGCCGGCGCCGGTGCCGGTGCAGTCGGGAAGGCTACCGGTGCAGGACGGTGCCGCCGTCGATGATCCAGAGGCCGGCCGGGATCGGGGTGCAGCCGGTCACCCTGGCCAGCGCCTCCGGGTGCTGGTAGTCGGAGGCGGCCCAGCCGACCCGCCGCTCGCCGCTGCCGTCGGCCGGGTAGTAGGTCAGCCCGGCTAGCGGCCCCCAGGAGGGGCGGGAGACGACCGGCCGGTCGCCGCGCCGGGTGACGGTGACGGACTCGATCGGCCCGGTGACGGTCACCGCGCCACTGCCGTCGACGGTCAGGCAGTTGACGGTGAACTCGACCCGGACGGCGCCGTCCGCGTCGAACACGTGCTGGACCACGGCGTGGCCCCGGGCGGGACCGGCGTGCACGCCGCCCTGGTCCGCGCGCCCGCCGTCCTCCTGCCTGCCGTCCCCGTGCCGGCCGTCCCCGTGCCCGTCGACCGTGCGGGCGTCGACCCGGGCGGTGAGCCGCTCGCCCGGGTTGGGGCCCGGGCCGTGCTCGTTGAGCAGCGTCCAGCTGTGCAGGGCGAGCCGGCGGGCCGCCGGTACGGCGCCGGCCGGCCCGGGTGCGGCTGCGGCGGTGCCGGCCGTCCCGGCCGCGAGGGCCGTGACGGCGGTGGCGAGCGCGAGGGCGGTGGTGAGCTTGCGCATGGTCGATCCTTCGCGGTGGGTGGGGAGGTCGGGCGATCGCCCGACCTCTCCAAGCTCCCAGCCCGCCCCCGCCCGTGGCCTCCGCCGCTCGGAGGGACCGGCTCCCCCCGGCGGGGGAACCGCGCCTCCTCCGCCGGTGTCAGCGGGCGGCCCGGCGTATCGCGTCCAGGGCGAGGGCTGCCGCGGCCAGGGCGGCGGCGAGGCCCGCGACCGCGACCGGGGCGGGGGCGCGGCCCCCGGAGACGCCGGGGAAGTCCAGCCCGGCGACGTGGGTGACCATCCCGTACCAGAGCACCGGGTAGAGGCTCTGGAACAGTCGGGGGCCGCGGCTGAGGCTGCCGCAGAGCAGCGCCAGGGCGGGGACCAGCAGGGCGCCGGCCACGGCTCCCAGCGCCGCCCGGGACTGTCCGGCGGCGGCCAGCCGCAGCGCCGGCGCACCGGCCGCCGCGAGGGCCGGGACGATCCCGGCGAGCAGCCCGGCCAGCCCCCGGCGCAGTGGGGACGGGCAGGCGGCGAGCAGGTGGTCGATGCTGCCGCCGTCGGCCCGGTGACCCATCCGGGACCAGAGCGCCACCGGCCAGAGCATCGCGAACGGCAGCACCGCGTGACGGGGCCCGTCCGGTGCGACGGAGGCCGCGGCCACGGCGAGCGCGGCCGCCCCGGCCCACCAGAACCGCTGCCCCCGCACCAGGATCCGCACCTCCCCGAGCAGCGTGTCGAACCCGCCGCGCCCCGGTCGGGGAGCGGTCAGCCGGGCCGGGTCCAGGGCGAAGCCCGCCGGTTCGGACGGGGGTACGGCGGCTCCCCCGCCGGAACCGGCAGGATGCCCCGGGCGGCCCGTACCGCCCGGGCCGGGCCCCCGGGCACCCCCGCGGCCCGGGGACCCGTCGAAGCGCCGGAACCAGAGCCCCCCGAGCAGCGCGATCCCCACCGCCGCGCCGACCAGCAGCACCCCCGTGGCCGCCGGTCCGGCCGCCTCGCCCGGCCCCAGCCCGGGCCAGTCGAAGCTGCCGAGCACCCGGTTGTCCGCCGTGAGGCCCACGCCGAACTCCACCCCGCCGACCGGCCGCCCGTCCGCCGCGAGCAGCTCCCGGATCGAGGCGGTGATCCGCCGCAGGCCCAGCAGGTCCGGCCCGCCGCCGGTCTGCGCGCCGAGCACGAGGACCAGCCAGACCACGAACCAGACCCCCGCCCCCGGCCCGCCGCGCAGCCCGGGCACGGTGTCGAACAGCACCGCGCACCCGGCCACCGCCGCCAGCAGCGGCAGGGTGATCAGGACGTACGGCAGCAGCAGCCGCACCACGTCGACCCGGGCCGAGTCCCCCTTGACCAGCTGTACCGCGAGCGCCGTCCCGGCCAGTGCGAGCAGCATCGAGCCGAACAGCAGCAGGTTGCCGGCGAACTTGCCCGCCAGGTAGCCGGTCCGGCTGAGCGGGGTGGCGGCGAGGAGCGCGCCGACCCCGCTGCGTTCGTCCCGCCCGATGCCGCCCCGGACGATCCCGAATCCCGCCAGCGAGAGCCAGACCGCGCCGCCGAGTGCCGTCACCGTCCCCACGTAGCCGCTGGTGTAGCGGCCGTGCAGGTCGGTCACCTGGAACACCTCCCAGCGGGAGTCGCCCACCGGCGCGGCCAGCAGCCCGAGCGCGAGCGTGCCGAGCAGCACCACCAGGTAGCCGGGCCGCCGTCGGCGCTCCCGGAAGTCGGCCAGGGCCAGTGCCCCGATGCGCGTCACCACGTCGTCACCTCCGCCGCCGGCCCGGGGGCGGACCGGCCCGCGGCCGCGGTCAGCAGCAGGTAGGCGTCCTCCAGCCGGGGCGGTACGGGCTGCGCCCCGGCGGCGGGCGGGTGCCGGGACAGCACCCGCGCCCGGACGCCCCGGGGCGTCCGGGTGGTGCCGCCGAGCAGGAACCGCGAGCGCAGCGGCGGGAGTCGGTCGGCCGGGACGGTCAGCTCCCAGACCGATCCCTCGGCCTCGCGCAGCAGTTCCTCCGCGCTGCCGTGGCGCAGCAGCCGCCCGCCGCCCATCACTGCGATCCGGTCGGCGCCGGCGGCGACGTCCGGGACGATGTGGGTGGACAGCACGACGATCCGTTCGGCGCCGAGCCCGCTGAGCAGGCTGCCGAAGCGCAGCCGCTCCTCCGGGTCCAGCCCGACCGTGGGCTCGTCCACGATGAGCAGCGCCGGATCGTTCAGCAGAGCCTGGGCGATGCCGACCCGTTGGCGCATCCCGCCGGACATCGCCCCCAGCCGCTGCCCGCCGGCGTCGGCGAGGTTGACCAGGTCGAGCAGTTCCTCGATCCGGGCCCGGGCGGGGCGCCGCCGCAGGCCCTTGGCGGCGGCCAGGTAGGCGAGGAACTCGCGGGCGGTGAGCTGTGGGTGGACGCCGAAGTCCTGCGGCAGGTAGCCGACGGTGCGGCGCAGCGGGCCGGGGCGGCGGGCGATGTCCACCCCGTCCCACAGCACCCGCCCCGAGCTGGGCCGGGTGACCGTGGCCAGGATGCGCATCAGGCTCGACTTCCCGGCGCCGTTGGCCCCGAGCAGGCCGAGGACGCCGGGCCGGAGCGTCAGCGTGAAGGAGTCCACGGCGCGTCTGCCGCCGCGGTACTGCTGGGTGAGGTCGAGGATCTGGAGTTCGGTCACGTCCGGAATGCTTCCGTGCGCGCCGCCGCCGCACATCTGCCGTTCGGCAGATATCCGCAGGCTTCCGGTGCGCAGGAACGCCTGAGGGGTGGGCCTTTCGGCACACCCCTCAGATCATCGACTCTCAGGTCGTCCGTTCACCTGACCGCGCGTCACACCGGCGCGGCCCGGCGTCAGTCGTCGTCCCCGAGGTCCCCGAAGTCGCCCCCGGCGTCGCTGCCGTCCGGGGTGCCGCTGATCGCGTACCCCTGGCGGCGCGCCTCGTAGCAGGCCACCGTCGCCGCCGCCGAGACGTTCAGCGAGCCGACCCGGCCCAGCTGCGGCACGAACACCACCTGGTCGCAGAGCGCCAGCGCCTCGGGCGTGATCCCGCGGTCCTCGTGCCCGAGCACGAAGGCCACCGCCGGGGTCAGCTCGGCGGCGAACATCGGCACCGCGTCGTCCGCCAGTTCCAGCCCGACCACCTTGAAGCCGTCGGCCTTGGCCGCCGCGACCGCCTCGGCGACGGTCGGGAAGTGCTCCACCTTCAGGTACTTGTCGGTGCCCATCGCGGCCTTCTGCGCACCGCTCGACCGCACCGACGGGGTGTCCCCGGCCAGGTACAGCTTCTCGGCGCCCATCGCCGCCCCGGTCCGGACCACCGAGCCGACGTTGAACGGCGACTGGAGGTTCTCCAGGATCATCGCGAGCCGGAACTCGTTGCTGCGCCGCCACGAGCGGTGCAGTCGCTTCAGTTCGGTCCCGCGCAGCTGCTTCACGACGTCGTTCCCCGTCCACTCTCAATGCCCTCGCCCGCATCCGGGCGGGGCCGCGCTTCCAGAATCCGGAACCCGTTGACCGACGTGACCCGGGAGGTCGGGTACCCCTGCTCGTTGAGCCACTTCTGCAGCGAGTCCGAGCCCAGGTGCTTCTGCACCACGAGGAACGCCGAGCCGTCCGGGGTCAACCGGCCGAGCCAGTGCGTCAACAGCCCGCGCAGCTCGGCCTTGCCGATCCGGATCGGCGGGTTGGAGTAGATGGTGGCGAACCGGAGGTCCGCCGGGACGTCGTCCGGCAGTGCGGCCTGGACGTTGCCCAGGCGCAGCGCCTCCGCGTTCAGCCGGACCAGGCCCAGCGCGCGCTCGTTGACGTCCACCGCCCACACCGGCAGCCGCTTGCGCCGGCTCGCCCAGGTCAGGGCGATCGGGCCGTAGCCGCAGCCGACGTCCAGGATCGGGCCGCGCACCCGCGGCTGCGGGGCGTGCTCCAGCAGGATCCGGGTGCCCTGGTCGAGCCGACCGTGCGAGAACACCCCTGCGTCGGTGGTCAGTTCGAGGGTCAGGTCCGGGAGCGAGACCGTGATCGGCCGGCGCTCGCTGGCGACCTCGGGTGCACTGGAGAAGTAGTGCGAGCCGGACATGATTTCCCTGTTTCCCTGTCGTTCGTGCGGGCCGCCGCTCCGGGGGCCGTCGTTCGTGACGGCCGCGGGCCGTCGGGGCCGCCGGTGGGTGCGGTGGGGCCCTGGGTACGGCACCGATCGTACCCCCGGTGGCCCGGGGCCCGTTCCGCACCGGCCCGCTGGTCAGCGCGTGCCCGGGGTCTTCCGGGTGGCGATGTTGATCCGGTTCCAGGCGTTGATGGTGAAGCACACCGAGATCAGCTGGGCCAGCTCCGCCTCCGCGAAGTGCGCGGCCGCCCGGGCGTACACCGGGTCCGTGACCCCGCCGCCGATCCGGGCGATCTCCTCGGCGAGCGCCAGCGCGGCCCGCTCGCGCTCGCTGTACACCCCGGCCGGGGCCTCGTGCCAGACCGGCAGCAGGTAGATCCGCTCGTCGGTCTCGCCGGCCTTGCGGGCGTCCTTGACGTGCATGTCCAGGCAGTACGCGCAGTTGTTGAGCTGCGAGGTGCGCATCTGCACCAGCTCGACCAGCGCCGGGTCCAGGCCCTCGCGGGCGGCGGCGTCCAGGGCGATCATCGCGCGGAACACCTTGGGGGCGGTCCGGGCGTACTCGAGGCGGCGGGGCGCGGCGGTCGCGGCACCGGTGGCGGCATCGGCGGTGGTGGCGGTGAGGGAGTGCGTCGTCATGGCTACGACCCTAGGCGCGGAATGAACCCCGTTCCCGGGCCATTCACGAGCGGGATCCATGGGTCAATTCCGGCCCCGGCGGCACGCCGGAACGGCCCCGGCACGTCGCGTCGGCGGGCCCGTCGGCGGATACTGCGAGTACCGCCATCCGGGCCCTGGGAGCCTCCCGACAGTGAGGACGGACGCCATGCCGCAGAATCACGAGGACTACCTGATCGACGAGGTCGTCGAGACCGTCGAGCCCGACGCGGACGAGCCCGCCGGGGACGAGCCCGCGGGGGACGAGTACGACGAGGTCGCCGAGCGCCGGGCCCTCGGCGCGGACCCGGCCACCGACCTCGCGGACGCCGCCGAGCAGAGCCGGGTCGTCCAGCTCGACGAGGACGACTACCGCGAGTAGCAGCGGCCGCCCGCCGCCGTGCCCGGCCCGCCACCGGGCTGCCCGGCCCCGCCCGGTCCGCCCGGCTGCGCGGTGTCCGACCCCGCCTGCCGGCGCCGTGTCCAGCGGGCCGGCCCCACGGCTACAGCGCCTTGCGGCGCCGCAGCCAGCTCATCGCCGCCCAGCCCGGCAGCACCGGCAGGATCAGCGTCAGCAGCCGGTACAGCGTCACCGCCGCCGACGCCCCGCCCTGCTCCATCGAGGCCGACTGCTGGAGCCCGTAGATCAGCGCCATGTCCAGCGGGCCGGCCCCGCCCGGGGTCGGCGCCGCGTTGCCCGCCGCGTTGCCCACCAGGAACACCACCGCCACCGCGGCGAAGGACGGCTCCCGGCCGATCGCGCGGACGCAGCAGTACAGGCAGGCGATCAGGCAGAGCGACACCAGCAGCTGCCCGGCGACGCCCACCGCCAGCCGTCCCGGGTTCCGCAGCAGGTCCAGCAGCCGCGGCAGCACCTCGGCCGTCAGCGGCCGCAGCCGGGTCGCCAGCCAGTGCCGGGTCGACGGGATCGACCACACCACCGCCAGCAGCACCGCGGCCACCACCAGCCCGACCACCACGGTGGGCAGCGCGTCCAGCTCCGAACCGCCCGGCTGCGCGTCGACCAGGTAGACGAACGCCCCCAACTGCAGGAGGTGCAGCACCAGTCCGATCAACTGCCCGACCCCGACGCTCGACAGCGCCTGCGCCATCGGCACGTTGGCCTGCTGCAACAACCGGGTGTTCAGGGCGATCCCGCCGACGCCACCGGGCGACACCAGCTTGACGAACGCCCCGGCGACCTGGGCCAGCACCACGTTGCGGAAGTTCAACCGCTCCGGCACGAACCCGACGAACCCCATCGCCGCCGCCACGTGGCTCGCCCCGGCCGCCAGCAGTGCCAGCAGCAGCCACCACGGGTCGGCGTCCGCCAGCGCCGCGACCGGGTTGTCCTCCACCGCGAAGAACTGCGGGATCAGCAGCGACCCGGCGACCACGCCGCCGACCACGGCCAGCAGGGTCCGCGGCCGCAGCCGCTCCAGCCGCACCGGCCGCCCCACCACCTCGGGGCGCCCCCGCGACACCTCCGCCCGGATCTCCTCCAGCAGCCCGCCGTCCGGACCGGCCGGGTCGCCGCCGGTCGTTGCCCCGATTCCGGCCGTCCCGGCGGTCCCGGCGGTCGCGGCCTCCGCGGCCCCGGCACCCGCCCGGCGCTTGAGCGCCTGCCGGGTGGAGCGGGCCAGGGCGATCGGCTGGAGGAGGGGAAGGGCGGCGCCGAGCAGCTCGGGGCCGAGGACGGTGGTGGCGGTGCGGACGGCGCGGGCGGCGCCGGCGCGGAGGGCGAGGGTGGTCAGGAGCTGGGCGATGTCGCAGCGCAGGACGAGTTCGCTGGCGGCGATGTCCCCGTCGGCGAAGTCGACGAGGTGGACGGCGCCGGTGCCGTCGATCAGCAGGGAGCCCGGGACGAGGGCGCGGTGGGCGATCTCGCGGCGCTGGAGCAGGGCGAGCTGGTGCCAGGCGTCGGTGAGGAGGTCGTCGGTGATCTCGTCGTCGTCGAGCTGGTCGAGGGTGCGTCCGGCCAGGTGCTCGTACGCGATGAGGGCGGTGTCGTGGCCGAGGCCCGCGGTGGCGGCGATCCGGCGGGTGCGGACGCCCGCGGCGAGGGCCGCGTAGGTGACGAGGGCCTCGTGTTCGAGCCCGGTGCGCGGCGAGCGCAGGGCCCGCGGGTGCGGGGCGGTGCGCAGCCGCAGCCGGCGCCAGGCGCGCTGGACGGCGGCCGCGGTGACGGCCTGCCGGTCGAGGAGCTGGATGTCGAGCGCCGGCCGGCCGTCGGTCTGCCGGACCCGGTAGCGGTCGGGCCCGGCGGAGACCGCTTCGACGGGCCGCAGCCCGCTGTCCCGCAGGGCGCGCAGGACTTCCCCGGGGCGCGGCCGGGGGTCGGGGGTGCCGACGGCGTAGAGGGTGCCGTGGGCGCCGGTCCAGCCGATGAGCAGGCCGAGCAGGAGGGCGGTGGGGGTGGCGTAGCCGCCGGCGAGTCCGGCGAGGCCGGAGAGGGCGAGGACGGTCCAGGGCAGGCGCCGTTCGCGGTTGCCGGAGGCGGTCATGAACGCGAGGACGGGCGCGAGGTAGCCGTAGACCGGTTCGGTGTGTCCGAGCCCGAGGACGTCGCCGGGCAGCCGCTGGGTGAGCGCGGCGACCAGGGTGGACGGGGCGAGGTCGTCGGCCCACAGGTCGAGGGCGAGGGTGGCGCCGTACGCGGTGACGGCGGCGAGCAGCCCGTCGGAGACCTGTTGGAGGGCGCGGCGGCGGTCCGGGCCGAGGAGGCGGAGGACGGCGAGGCCGACGGGGAGCAGCAGCACGGCGGCGGTGGTGAGCCCGCCGGCCAGGCTCGCCAGCGGCCGGGGCACCAGGGTGGCCGCTTCGGCGACGTCGGCGGCGAAGCCTCCGGTGGTGGCGCGGGCGTAGTCGGCGAGCAGCAGGGTGACCGCGATCGCGACCAGGCCGGTGAGCAGCCGGATGAGGGCGACGGGCTGCCGCACCCGGCCGGCCTCGGACAGCGGTCGGGCCCGTCGCAGCGGGCCGCCCGGCTGCCGGGGTATGCCCCCGCCGGTATCCGCCCGCCCCGGTATGTCCGCACCGGCACCGGTACCGGTATCTGCACTGGCACCGGTACCTGCACGGGCACCGGCGCTGGTGCGCACGCTGCTGCCGCCGCCCCCGCCGGTACCGTCGCTCGTTCTCCCCGTCACGATCCCCACGGGTGGCATGCTCCCATGCCAACCCCGGCGCGGGAGCGGGGATCCCGCCGCACCCGCCCGGCCGCACGACCGCCCCGCGACCGGTCCGCGAGCCGCGAGCCGCGACCCCGCCCGCCCTGCCCCGACCCGTCCGCGCCCCGCGACCGGTCCGCGACCGCTGCTGGGCGGGCGCCCCGGCCCGGGCCGTCATAGCCTTCGACCATGAGCGCCTGCGAAGACCTCGCGATGGCCCCCCGGGACATCGCGCCCGTCCCGCCGACCGACGGCTGCGCGGACTGCCTGTCCCAGGGCCGCCGGGACTGGGTGCACCTGCGGGTCTGCCTGGACTGCGGCCACATCGGCTGCTGCGACAACTCGCCGCAGCGGCACGCCACCACGCACTTCCACAACTCCTCCCACCCGGTGATCCGTTCGTACGAGCCGGGGGAGGACTGGCGCTGGTGCTACGTCCACGAGGTGATGGGCTGAGCCCCGGCTCCCGAACCGGGCCCCGCCCCGGCTCCCGGACCCGGCCCCGCAGTGGCACCGGCCCGCAATCCGACTAAAATCCGGACATGACGCCCGTGCGGCCCCTCCGGCCGGTATCCGTCCGGCCGCGGCCGCCGAAGGGAGGCCGACGATGACCAAGCGAACGGCGGGCAGTACCGCCCAGCTCCGCCGGGGCACCCAGGAACTGCTGGAGCGCCGCGGCATGGCGAGCACGCCGGCCCGGCTCGCACCGGAGCCGCAGTCCGGCCTGGTGTCCGCGGCCGCCGGGAGCCCGCCCGGCGACCGGTTCCGCCACGGCGGGAGGGACGCGGCGTCCGCCGTGCCGCACTCCGCCCCGGCGGCGCACGCGGAGCTCAAGGGGCACCGGCACCGCGGCGCGGAGAAGCACTCGGCCCACTGAGCCCCGGGTCCGTCCGCACCCCACCGCCCCTCCGCGCCGGGGGGATTGTCGGTGGGGTGCGCTACGTTCGTCCCGTTCGGCAGTGCACGGCAGTCACGGCCGTACGCGGCAGTGCACAACAGTCACAGCAGTTCACGGCGGCAGGACGGGGGCATCATGGCCGAGGTGATCACGGAGGAGCCGGTCGAGCTCCAGCTGGAGCGGTACCGCACCGAACTCACCGGCTACTGCTACCGGATGCTCGGCTCGGTCTTCGAGGCCGAGGACGCGGTGCAGGAGACCATGATCCGGGCCTGGCGCGGGCACCGGGGCTTCGAGGGCCGGTCCGCGCTGCGCTCCTGGCTGTACCGAATAGCCACCAACGTCTGCGTCGACGCGCTGAACGGCCGCAACGGCCGGGCCCGTCCGATGGACCTCGCCGGCCCGGTGACGGTGGAGACCGCGCACGGCACCCAGCTGCCCGAGGTGACGTGGATCGGTCCGGCACCGGACGGCCGGGTGCTCCCCGAGACGGGGGACCCGGCCGAGGTGGCCGCTCAGCGCGAGTCGGTGAAGCTGGCCTTCGTCGCCGCGCTGCAACGCCTCGCGCCCCGCCAGCGCGCGGTGCTGGTGCTGCGCGAGGTGCTCGGCTGGAAGGCCGCCGAGGTGGCCGAACTGCTCGGCGTCACGGTCGCGTCGGTCAACAGCGCGTTGCAGCGGGCGCGCGCGGTGCTCGGTTCGGACGCGGCGGCCGCCCGCCCGGCCCCCGCACTGGACGCGGCCCACCGGTCGCTGCTGGACCGCTACGTCCGGGCCTTCGAGGCGTACGACATGGACGGCCTGGCCGAGTTGCTGCACGAGGACGTCACGCTCAACATGCCGCCGTACTCGATGTGGCTGCGCGGGCGGCAGGAGGTCCGGGCGTGGATGCTGGGCCCGGGGCACGGCTGCCGGGGCTCCCGGCTGCTCCCGGTGACGGCCAACGGCGGTCCGGCGCTGGCCCAGTACCGGCCGAGCCCGGACGGCGGGCACGAGCCGTGGTCGCTGATCGTGCCGGAGGTGTCAGGGGGCCGGATCACCGGGCTCACCAACTTCCTCGACACCGACGTGCTGTTCCCGCTGTTCGGCCTCCCGGCCCGGCTCCCGGCCGAGTAGGGCGTCCAGCGGGTCGACGGCCTCCGGCAGCAGGGCCACGAGCCCGCTGAACTCGAACAGTTCGCGCAGCGGGCCGCCGACGTTCAGCAGCACCACCGCCACCCGGTGCCGGGCGGCGGCGAGCCGCAGCCGGGCGAGGGCGTCGACGACGGCCAGGTCGGGGGCGGTCAGGGCGCCCAGGTCGCAGGTCAGGACGGCTTCGTTCGCGGTGCTCTCCATACGGGTTGGACCGTTCCCGGGCCCCGGACTCATCGGTCCGGTCCGGCCCGGTGGTGGAGCGCGGTGGCAGAGTGGGGACCGACCGAACCGCCCTGCCCCAGGAGGAACACCGTGACGGCTGAGCCCTTGAGAACCCGCGAGGAGTGGCTGGCGTCCCTGCCCCGGATCTACGCGGCGGCGGGCTGCCTGCTGCGTGACGAGTCCGGCCGGATCCTGATCGTGAAGGCCGGGTACCGCGAGTACTGGCAGTTCCCGGGCGGGACGATCGACCGCGGCGAGGGCCCGGTCGAGTGCGCCGTGCGGGAGTTGGAGGAGGAGACCGGGATCGTCAAGGAGGCCGGTGACCTGCTGGCCATCTCCTGGACCCACCCCTCCGACGAACTCGACCACCCGGCCGAGCACTTCATGTTCGACTTCGGCAGCGTCCCGGACGGCACCCCCGTGACCGTCCCGGCCGGCGAGCTGGACACCCACCGCTGGGCCCCGCTCGACGAGGCCCTGGAACTCCTCGGCCCGGCCCGTTCGGCCCGGCTGCGGGCGGCGCTGGAGGCGGCCGTCGACGGCCGGGTCCGGATCGTCTCCACCGTGGTGTCCGGCTTCTAGTCCGTTAGTCCGTCCGGTCCGTCCGGTCCGCCGCCGAGTGCCGTGCCCCGGGCGCCGGTTCGGCCCCGGGCACGGCCGGTGCGCAGCGGTCGGCGCCGCGTCAGCGCCGCTTCACTGCTGCTCGGGCCCGGCGGCGTCCCGGGCGGCGATGATCGCGGCGATGGCCTCCGAGACGAAGGTCTCCGTCTCGGGCTTGTCGACCGCGAGTCCGGACAGCACGCCCTCGCCCGCCTCCAACTCCAGCAGCGCGAGCAGGATGTGCTCGGTGCCGACGTAGTTGTGCCCGAGCTTGAGCGCCTCACGGAAGGTCAGTTCGAAGACCTTCTTGCCCTGGGCACCGAACGGGATGAGCGCGGGCACCGTCGCTTCGACGGCGTCCGGAAGTGCGGCGGCGGCCGCCGTCCGGACGGCCTCCGGGGTGATGCCCTGGGCGGCGAGCGCCTTGGCGCCGATGCCCTCGGGCTCGGACAGCAGGCCGAGCAGGATGTGCTCGGGGGTGATCTCGGCGTTGTTCGCCTTCCGGGCCTCCTCCTGCGAGGCCACCACGACCTTGCGGGCCCGGGGGGTGAACCGGGCGAAGCCCTGGCTGGCGTCGAGGTCGTTCACGGCGCCCGGGTCCTTGGGGACGAAGCGCTTCTGGGCGGCCTGCTTGCTGACGCCCATGCTGCGGCCGATGTCGGTCCAGGAGGCGCCGGAGCGCCGGGCCTGGTCGACGAAGTGGCCGATGAGGTGGTCGGCGAGTTCCCCGAGGTGGTCGGCGGCGATGACCGCGTCGGAGAGCTGGTCCAGCGCGTCGGGGTGGACCTTCTTGATCGCGGCGATCAGGTCGTCGAGGCGCAGCGGAGTGGTGCTGGGGACAACGGGATTCTCCATGCGTCAACCGTAGGTTGTCGATCCGAGGATCGTCAACCATCAGTTGACGCTTACCGTCGGGTAGCTTGCGGCCGGGTCCCGGGTCCCGGGTCCCGGGTCCCGTCGGCCGCGGCCGTCCCCTGCCCCGCGCCGCCGCCCCGCGCGCCCGCCCTACGCCCCCGTCAGCAGCCGGTCCCGGACGGCGGCGATCCGGGCGGGCGTGACCCCCGCCGCGAGCAGGTAGCCCGCCGGGTCGAGGCCCTCGAGCGTGGCTCCCAGGGCGGCCTCGGCGGTGGTCCCGGCCCCGGCCAGCACCGCGTCGATCCGGCGGTACGGGTCCGGCAGGCCGAGCATGCCGTACAGCGGACGGACGTTGGGGCCGCTCAGCAGGTAGTCCTCGGCGATCGCGGCCCGGTCGACCCCGGCCAGGGCGAGCAGCAGCAGGGCGGCCAGGCCGGTGCGGTCACGGCCGGCGCCGCAGTGCACCACCACGCCGCCGGGGCGGGCGTCCGCGATCGCGGTGACCAGTGCGGCGGCGGCGTGCGGGCAGTGCTCCAGGTAGGGGCGGAAGGCCAGCGGGGTGCCGTCCAGTCGTCCGTGGGCCTCCCACCAGGCGGGGCCGGCCAGTTCGTCCAGCGGGACGCGGACCAGCTCGACGTCCTCGGGGAGCGGGAGGAGCGGCTTGTACTCCTCGGCGTTGCGCAGGTCGACCACGGTGCGGACACCGTGGTCGAGGAGGGCGTCCCAGCCCTCGCGGGTGAGGCGGTCCAGGTTGTCCGCCCGGGCTATCGCGCCGCGGGCGGTCGGTCGGCCGGAGGCGGTGGGGAGTCCGCCCAGGTCGCGGACGTTCAGGCAGCCGTCCCAGACGAGGGTGCGGTCCTCGGTGGTGGTCAGCGCGTCGGTCCGCATGGGTGGGCTCCCCGTTTCGTCGGCGGGGGCCCGTTACCCCCTCGTTATCAGGACTCCCGGGAGATCCGGATGGTTCCTGATCGTTCGAACCCCGGACACCGGCCGTACGTTCGGCGGAGGCGGAGGCGGAGGCAGAGGCAGAGGCAGAGGAGCCGGAGGACCGGCGGACCGCCGGTCGGCTGTCGGCCGGCTCAGGCGGCGGTCGGGGCCTCGGTCTCGGCGGCGAGCAGCTTCTCCATCGGGTCGGCCGCGATCTGGCCGAACAGCGAACCGGCCACGATCGCGCCGATCATGAACACGGTGGACAGCCAGGCCATGGTCGACACCGGCAGGGTGAAGGCGCCGACCACCCGGGCCGTGCACTCGGCCAGCAGCGCGGTGCCCCAGATCGCGGAGAACACCCGCTCGTGGCGGTGGAAGGTCCGCGAGGCGGCCGCCCGGCCCTCGACCAGCCGCTGCCAGGCGGCCGAGCGGTCCTGCTTGCCCTTGGTGAGGAAGGGCATCAGCACTGAGGTCATCACCGGTCGGCCGAGCGCCGCGGAGACCAGGACCACCAGGGCCACGGTGCCGCTCAGCCCGCCGTCCTTGGCGATCATCATCCGGGCGTCGCCGGTGACGAAGGTGAGCGCCAGGCCCGCCAGGTTGACCGTCAGCATCAGCGCGGCCCACAGGTTGAGCCTGCGCTCGCCCAGCAGGCCGAGAACGGTCCGGGCGGCCGGGAAGACGCTGCTCCAGGCCAGTGCGGCGAACTCGCTCAGGCCGCAGGTCGAGTGCAGCAGGTAGTACCCGACCAGCGGGGCGGCCACGTCCAGGGCGAGCGGGCGGAGCCCGGAGGCCAGCGGGTTCGGCTCCTTGCCGTGCGCGGTGAACTCGGCGGTGGCCAGGACGTCCTGGACGGGGGCGACGGGGGCGACGGGGGCGACGGAGGCGGAGGCGGCGGCGCTGACGGTCTGGCTGCTCATGGTGGTTCCTCCCGGACTGGTGGTCGCGGGCCGCTGCCCGCGTCGTGCCTCCAGTCTTTCCGTCCGACCCTCCGTCAGAGCAGTGCCGTCCGTTGCCGGATCCGCATGACAGGTGTCATGGTGCGGCCCGTGACACCCTCGCTGAACTGCGGTTCTCCGCAGGCCTCAGGGGAAGGTCCACAGGGGGCGGCCCAGGGTGTCCAGGCAGTGCACGCTCGCGAACCGCTCGTCCCCGGCAGACAGGAACCCCTGGGCGGCCCCGGCCAGGACGGTCCGGGCGACGCCGTCGCCCCGGGTCCAGGCGCCGGTCAACACCAGCGCTCCGTCGGCCAGTTCGGCCCGTTGCACGCGGGCCACCGCGGCGGTCAGCAGCGCGGCGTTGACGCCCTCCAGCTCGGCGGGGGAGAGGTACGGCCCGCCGGTGGAGGTGCGGTCGGCCCCGGCGCGGCGCCGCAGTTCCGGCAGCCCGTAGTCGCGGACGGCGGCGACGGCGTCGTCCAGCGGCAACTGCCAGCGCGGTCCGGGCAGTACCTCCCACCAGACGTCCTCGCCGACCGGCAGCACCTCGCCGATCCGGGCCCGCCAGACCTCGAAGCCGTACCGCACGCGCGGGTCGGGACGGTCCTCGGGCGCGGCCGTCCGCGCCCAGTCGGAGTGGCGGACCAGGCTGAGCCCGAAGGTGAAGGCGATCCGGTCGGCGGTGGGGCGCTCGACCAGGCCGAGCAGCATCCAGTGGGTGGCGTCGGGCAGGTCGAAGGTGTGCAGCCGCCCGCTGAGTCCCAGGGTCCGCAGGGCCGGCGCGAGGTGCTCGCGCAGTCCTCTCGCGTGGAGCTCGTGGGCGGTCGTCATGCTGTTTTCCCTGCTGGTCACGGTGGTCGGTGGTGCGGTCCTCCCGGGGGCGCCCGGCCGTGGCCGGGCGGGCACCAGGAAGACGGACGCGACGGCTCCGCGGGGTCACGGGCCCGTCGGTCACGGGGGACGGCGCCGCCGTTCACGGGTGCGGCTCCGCTGGTCAGGCGGCACGGCGCCGCCGTTCACGGGGTCACGGGGGGTCACGGCGGCGCAGGCCCCGGACGCGTCGGCGGGCCCGGGTGTCCGGACGCGTCGGCGGGCCCGGCGTCCGGACGCGCCACGGCGGGCCGGAACGATTCGCCTACCGACAAGGTAGGCGGGGCCGGAACCCCCGGGCTGCGGGCGAAGGACAGCCGCCGACGGGACCTTGGCCCCGGCCCGGCCGGCCCTTCGACCGGAGCCGACCCGTTCGCCCGGATGGCGCATCATGTGGCGGGTGCAGAGTGCAGAACGCCCCGGAGCGGGCACCGGCAGCCCCCTCGGCCGGTCCGGACCAGTACCGCCCACCGGCCCGCCACCGGGCGGGAGTCCCGCTCCCGTCGACCTGACCGAGGCGGTCCGCGCCGCACAGGAGGGGGACGAACAGGCGTTCCGGCTGCTCTTCCGGACGGTCCAGCCGGGTCTGCTGCGCTACCTGAGGGTGCTGGTCGGCGGGCGGCCCGAGTCCGTCCAGGACGCCGAGGACATCGCCTCCGAGACCTGGCTCCAGATCGCCCGTGACCTGCGCGGTTTCACCGGCGACGGGGACGGCTTCCGCGGCTGGGCGGCCACCGTCGCCCGCAACCGGGCGATGGACCACCTGCGCGCCCGGCGCCGCCGACCGGTCGCCGACCTGCCCGTCGAGTTCCTGGTCGAGCTGGCCGCCGGGGACGACACCGCACGCACCGCCCTCGCCACCGTCGGCACGGCCGACGCGCTGGCGCTGATCTCGCGGCTGCCGCGCGACCAGGCCGAGGCGGTGCTGCTGCGGGTGGTCATGGAGCTGGACGCGGAGAGCGCCGCCCAGGTGCTCGGCAAGCGGGCCGGCAGCGTCCGGATGGCCGCCCACCGGGGGCTGCGACGCCTGGCCAAGCTGCTGGACCAGCCGCTCGCGGCGGGGATCCCGGCGGCCCGGCGGGCGGCGGCGGGCGCAGCAGCCGGGCCCGGGGGCGGAACCGGAACCGGTGGCGGGCCCGGGGGCGGGTCCTCGGACCGGACGGGCCGGGCGGCCGGGGAGGGCACGAAGGAGGCCGTGGGGGAGTCCGTGGCGGGACCCGCGCGGAAACCCGCGGAAAAAACTTCTCCGCAGGGTGTGACAGAACGCCGGGCCGCGACGCTGAAGGACATGAGATGAGCACCAACCGATCCCGCCGGATCGACCGTGATGCCGCCGAGCAGCTGCTCGGCGGTGCCGTGGGCGGCCCGTCGGCCGGGCAGGACGCCTCGCTCACCGGACCGGACGGTCCCGGGCAGCTCGCCCGGGTGCTGGCCGCGGCCGCCGCCCCGGCGACGGCCGCCGAACTGGCCGGGGAGGAGGCCGCCCTGGCCGCGTTCCGGGCGGCGAGTCTCACGCCCGACCCCGTAGTGACCCCCGTCCGGAGACGATCGATGGCAACCGCCGCGCTGGCCAGGGCCTTCAGCACGAAGGCCGCTGCCGCCGTGCTCGGCGCCACCGCGCTGTGCGGGGTCGCGGTCGCCGCCGGCACCGGGAACCTGCCCGCCCTGGGCGGCGGTCCGTCCGAGCCCGAGCACCGGGTGGCCGCGTCGGGCGGCCCGGCGGGCTCCCTGCGGGGCGCCCCCGAGGTCTCCGCCCAGGCCTCTCCGTCCACGGGTGGTTCCGCCCGGCCGTCGACCGGTGGCCGGAGCGACCCGCACCCGGTCCTGCCGTCCGTCCCCGCCGAGCCCGACGACCCCACGGGCGACGGGCACGCTGACCACCCCGCCCCACCCGCCGCGCTGGTCCCGCTCTGCCAGGCCTTCGCGGACCGCACGGGCCGGGGCGACCGCCCCGGCGGGCTGGCCGGCGACCCGGCCTTCGCCCCGCTGATCGCGGCGGCCGGCGGAGCGGACGGCGTCGCGGACTTCTGCGAGGGCGCCCTCGACGGCGGGGAGGGCGACCAGGGCGGTGACCACCAGGGCGCCACCACGGCACAGGGCGGCCCCGGCCGGAACGGCTCCGGGCCCGGCTCCGGCTCCGGCTCCAGAACCGGCAACGGTGCCAAGCCCGATCACGGTGCCAAGCCCGGCGAAGGCGCCAAGCCCGGCAAGGGCGGCGGCGACGGCGGCGACCAGGGCCGGGGCAACACCCGCGACGGCGCGCACGGTGGCGGGAACGGAGGCGGCGGCGGGAACAGCCAGGACGGCGGCGGCAACGGCACCAGACCCGGCAAGGGCGGCGTGACCCTCCCGGCCCCCTCCACCGCCCCCACCCTCCCGGACGTCCGCCCGAGCAGGACCCGTGTCTCCGAGGACGAGCAGTCGGCCCGGAGATGACCCCAGAACTCCGGGTGGGCGGCGAGCGACTCCCCCCGGGCTCGTCGCCCACCCGGATCGGACCACCCCGCAGGAACCGCAGGACCGCAACACCGCAACACCGCAACACCACCCGAACTCGGGTGGCCGGTCGGCTCCCCCGTGCCCGCCGTCCACCTGGCCCGGCTCCGGCCGGACCGGCAGGCGCTCTCCCCGGATGCGCCGTCGGACCGGCCGGCCCGGAACGTGCGGCCCGCCCTCCCGCAGTCAGGGCGGGTCGCACTCCCGACCGGCGGTCGGGGGATCGCTGCCCGGTCCCCCGGCCGCCCCCCTCCGACCGCAGACCGCGACCGCAGACCCCGGCCAACGGCCCTGAGCCACCGGCCCTGAGCCACCGGCCCCGAGCGGCCCGCCCGGGCGGCCCCGCCCCGGGTCCCGCAGGCCTGCCGCCCCCCGGCTCGCCTTCCCCCGCCCGCCCTGGAACCCCTTCACCACCCCCGGCCATCCCCCAAGGGGAGGCGGCTATCGTGCACAGGTGCACGAGGCGGCCCGGGACCCCGGGCGCCGCACGTGAGGGGAGTTCCAGGTGATCGGACGGGCGCTGAACGGGCGTTACGAACTGGTCGAGATACTCGGCGTCGGCGGCATGGCCACCGTCTGGCGCGGGCTCGACCGCGTGCTGGGCCGCCAGGTGGCCGTGAAGGTCCTCAACGGGGGCCTCGCCGACGATCCCCGCTTCGCCGAGCGGTTCAGCCGGGAGGCGCAGCACGCCGCCATGCTGGTGCACCCGAGGATCGTCATGGTCTTCGACTCCGGCGTGGACCAGGGCACCCCGTTCATCGTCATGGAACTGGTGCACGGCCGCTCGCTCGCCGCCGTGCTGGCCCAGCAGCCGCAACTGCCGGTGGAGCGCGCGGTGGGCATCGCGGCGGCGGTCTGCGAGGCGCTGGCGGTGGCGCACGCGGCCGAACTGGTGCACCGGGACATCAAGCCCGGCAACATCATGATCACCGACGACGGCGGCGTGAAGGTGGTGGACTTCGGCATCGCCCGGGCCGGTTCGTCCAACAACCTGACCCAGACCGCGAGCGTGCTCGGTACGGCCGCCTACCTGTCGCCCGAGCAGGCCACCGCCTCCGCCCTGGACGGCCGCACCGACCTCTACGCGGTCGGCTGCGTGCTGACCGAAATGCTCACCGGCGAGACCCCGTTCACGGCCGAGACCCCGGTGGCGATCGCCTTCAAGCACGTCAGCGAGCAGCCGCTGCCGCCGTCCGTCCGGCGCCCCGGGCTGCCGCCCGCGCTGGACGCGGTGGTGCTGCGCCTGCTCGCCAAGAACCCGGCCCACCGGCCGGCCGACGCCACCGCGGCACGGGCCGAACTGCTCTCCACCGTCCCGGGGTTGGCCGTCGGCGACCCGACCGCGGAGCTGCTCGCCACGGCCGCCGCGACGCAGCTGCTGCCGCCCGTGGCCCCGCTGCACCCGCACCAGCAGGCGTACCTGGGGCACCCCGACCAGCAGCACACCACCCTGCTCCCGCCCCAGGCACCGGCCCCGGCGCCCACCTCGGTGATGGCCCCCCTGCCCGCCATGCCGCCCGGCATGTCACCCGGCATGTCACCCGCCGGGCCGCCCACCGGCCCGCGTTCCGGCCGGCAGGCGGCCGCCCCGGCCCGGAGCCGACGCCGCAAGCCCCTCGTCCTCGGCGCCCTGGGGGTCGTCGGCCTCGCCGGGATCACCGCCCTGGCCGTCACCGCCTTCGACGAGCCGGCCGGCAACGCCGCGGCTCCGGCCACCAAGAAGGCGGCCGCGCCCGCCGTCTCCTCGGCCGCCCCGCCCGCCCCCACGACGGCCCCCACCCGGGCTCCCTCCCAGGCCCCCACCCAGGCCTCGGCCGCCCCCACGGCCGCCCCCACGTCCCCGACCGCGCTGCCCACCGCGGCCGCCACCCAGGGCGTCCCGCGCAACCAGCCCGCCGCGCTCCAGGTGCAGTCCTTCCGGCAGGCGGTCGCCCAGGCGCCGATCACCAAGGAGCGGGACAAGCAGGCCGACCTGCTGCGGACCCTGGACGACGTCGCGGCGAGGCTCAACGAGGGCAGCCCCGACGACGCCGCGCAGGAACTCCGGGGCGCCCAGAAGACCATCAAGGACCTGGGCAGGAAGCACGCCATCGACGTGCCCACGTACGCCAACTGGAACGCCCGCCTGTCCGCGCTGTACGCGACGCTCCACACCGCGGCCGACTTCCAGCAGGACGACTACTGACCGATTCCGCCACAATGGCGGGATGCTGACGATCGGTTCCCTCGTCCTCGGTGTCTCCGACATGCCGCGTGCCGTCGCCTTCTGGACGGCCGCCCTCGGCTACGTCCCGCGCGGCGGCCCGGTCGAGGACGACTGGACGGTCCTCGAACCCGCTCCCGGCCGGGCCGGCGTCCAACTCGCCCTGGGCCTCAGCGAGTCTCCGGTCCAGGAGTACCCGCGCGTCCACCTGGACCTCTACGCCGGGGACGCCGCCGCCCAGGCCGCCGAGGTCGCGCGCCTGCTCGCCCTCGGTGCGCGGGACGTCGCCTGGGACCGCTACCCGGAGGACCCGGACTTCGTGGTCCTGGCGGACCCGGACGGCAATCGCTTCTGCGTCATCGACACCAGCCGCGCCTGAATGCACAGGGGTTGTCCACAGCCTGTGGACAACCCCTGTGCATTGCGGGCCCGTAGAAGCAGCCGGATCAGGCCAGGACGTTCCCCGGCTCGTCCAGCCACGGCAGGTGCTCGCCCGCCACCGTCACGGTCATCCCGAACCGGGTGAGGCCGGGCCTCCCGCAGTGCACCCACCGGTCGTGCGCCGCCGTCACCTCGTCCCACAGGCGGCGCGGGCCCGACCGCGACACGGCGTGCCGACCGTCCCGGTCCGCCAGGCGGCAGTGGGCGTACGACTCCCCGTCCCAGACCTCGGTCCGGCCGGTGCCGAACCGGTCGTATCCGGCCCGGACGGTCCGGCGGAACAGCTCCGGCATCCACAGGCCGACGGCGAAGGCGGCGTCGGTCTGCTCGGCCACGGCGGCGGGGTCCATGCGGGAGGGGCCGTACCGGACGTCCTCGACCTCGAACTCCCCGCTGTCTGGCCGCTGGTCGCGCACCCACATGAACGACACGTCCTCGACGAACGGGCCGGTCGCCGACCGCCCGTCCTCGGCCACCGTGAGCCGCAGCAGCGCCCCGTTGCAGAACGGCGTCCCGTACGGCGCCAGGATCACCCCACCGGGGGCCGTCTGCTCGATGATCGCCGACGGCAGCCGCCGCACCGCCGCCGTGACCTGCACCCGGTCGAAGGGAGCCCCCTCGGCGTGGCCGAGCATCCCGTCCCCGGCCAGCACGGTCGGCCGGAGCCCGGCCGCGCGCAGCCGGTCCCACGCCCGGCCCGCGAGCCCGGGATCCACCTCGACACTGGTCACCCCGTCGTCGCCGGTGCGCCGGGACAGCAGCGCGGTCGTCCACCCCGTCCCGGTGCCCACCTCCAACACCCGCATGCCCGCGGAGAGATCGAGGTGCCGGAGCATCTGCGCGACCACCGTCGGCATCGAGCTGGACGACGACGGCGTCCCGGTCCCCTCATACACCTGCGTCACCAGCGGAAGGTCGGACGTCACCAACTCGTCCCAGCGCCGCGGCTGTTCGCCCCGGTCGACCCACGCGCCGTCATCGAGGACCCGATCCGGGGTGAACAACTCCCGCGGAGTGCCCCGGAAGACCTTCTCCCAGTCACCCGACAGCGCCCCGCTCCGGAGAAGCCCGTCGGTCAGTCCATCCCAGGTCATGAATTCCCCTACGGCTTGGACGGCTTGGGAAGATTCGTCGGCGCCGCGTCCCGCTGCCCGTCCTGCGGCGCGGTGTCCGGCTTCCCGGAGTGGCTCCCGCCACAGAATAGGAGGGTTCCGGAGAGGCGCTCAACGGTATTCCCGATGTCGACTAAAGATCTCGATAACGGTCCGCCCACTCGCCCAGTTTGGTGCGGGAATCCTCGCCGAACAGGGCGAAATCCTCGAACATTGCGAAGATCTCACGATAGTGCAGGACATCCCGCGGATCCCGGAACACTATGCGGCCCGTCAACGACTCCATGGTGACCAGGCGGTCGTCGTACACCGTGAACGTGTTCATCGGCCCCCGAGTGAGGGGCGTCCCCTGCGGAATCACTCCGATGCGGACCGCCGGCAGATGGGAGAGCGACGAGAGCCGGTCGATCTGGACGGCCAGGGCGGGCGGTGGAATCAGCGCCCCTTCACGTACTCCTCGAAGGGCACCGATTCGGCGATTGCGATCCGCTGGTACTCGAGGTAGGGGCCGATGTCGCCCTCGAAGACGGTGCGGTCGATCTGCGTTCCGTCGGGGAGGTAGTTCATGAGCACGACCTCCCTCTTGTCGAACATCCAGTAGTCGGTGACGCCGGCCAACGGGTTGGGGCGATCGGTGAGGTCCATGATGCGGATGTCCTCCCCGGCCCAGGTGTGGGGCAGGTAGTACATGAACTCGTAGCGGAGGTACTCGGACAGCGGGCGCGTGACGATGTGCACGCGTCCCTTCACCTTCCCCTCCTGTCGCACACGCCGGAGGTCCTCCGTGTAACTGTTGGAATGCGCGTGCGGGTCGATCCGCTCGCCGATTCGGAACGCCCGCAACTCGTCTTCCTCCTGCGGGACGTTGTAGGCCGGGAGGGTCTCAAGCCGCCATGCTTCGGTCGAGAAGTCGCGGAACCTGGCCTGCCAGGTCTCGCCATCCAGGCGCAAGGCTGCCTTGCTCATCTCAACTCCCGAAGCATCAGTACATGGTGGACCAGGTGTGCGTGACGTTGGAGACCTGTCCAGCAGTTGTCCACGGCACCCGGAAGGTATTCCCGTATCCGACTAAAGATCAGCCCGAGGCGCCTTTCCCGGTGAGAAGGCCCGTGCGCAGGAAGTCGGCCCGCCCGACTTCCTGCGCACGGGACGGGTCAGACGGGCGGGAGCAGGTCGCTTCCGCTGATGGTGTACGTCAGTTCGGGGTAGCTGAAGTCCGTCTCGTCGTTCTCGCGGCGCCGCAGCCGGTAGAACTCGCGGCTCTGTTCGTCGTCGGCCCGCCGGAGGCGCGCGCCCAGCGGAAGACGGGCGTGTCCGTCGTGAAAGCGGATGAGGGTCTTGGACGTTCGGAACGTCACGCCGAGCCACTGGTTGTCCGCCGCCTCAGCGGGCCCGTCCAGGATGATCCGGTGCCTGTGCCGACGGTTGGCGTCGACGGAGAAGACGACGACGCCGTGGTGGGCGAGGGGGATCTCGAACGTGTCGCGGCCGGGCCCCTTGGCTTCGACGATGAGCTTCCTCGACGGGCCCGCTGCGGGATGCCGGTAGCAGGAGAAGACGGCGATGGACGAGTCCTCGGCCAGGTCGAGGGCCTGGTCGGAGTGGCCGCCCATGGTGCGGTAGGCGTTGGTGTAGGTCTCGACGAGGGCGTTGTTGAAGCCGGTCGGGAGCCCCGCGTGCTCCTGGATCCGTTGCGCCAACTGCTCGTGGACCGGCCGGAAGCGCTGCGTCGGGTTGCCGTAGCGGGTGGTGGTGCGGACGAGGGGCACGCCGCCGTCCTCGCCGACCCTGGCGAGGACGGCGCCCTGTCGGCCCTTCCCGACGTCCTCCCAACTGGTCGCCGCGGAGAGCCCGGTGAAGAGGTTCTGCTCGAACGGGACGGTGAGGGAAAGGAATTCAGGCGCGGGGCGCAAGGTAGTCCCCCGTGTTCATGCTGAAGCGGAAGCGGTCGCCGTAGTCGATGGAGGAGGTGGTCCTGTTCTCCTCGGCGTACAGCCCGCGCAGTTCGTCCAGGCCTGCCTGGGTGGGCGGTTCCAGCGGTACCAGTCCATCGGTGAGTTGGAGGAAGGTGCGGCCGGCCCGGTGGACGGCCTCGGTGTTCGAGCAGCGCACCACGTATCCGAGGCGGGTCGGCAGGAGTTCGGCGTCCAGCATCGAGGAGCGGATCTCGTGGGTGTAGAGGCGGTTGGTGGACAGCGGCATGAAGAACACGGACCCGGGATGGAGGGGCACGGTGAACTGTGCGGGCAGCGCGGTGTCGTGGGGGGCCGCGGTCGGGTCCTTGCGGCGGAAGTGGAGCTTGGTCAGGCCGCTGACCCCCTTGAGGCCGTGGTCGAAGGGGTCTTCGGCCAGCGGCTGGAGTTTGTCGAGCCGGTCGTAGAAGGTGCAGAAGGCCATGACGCCGTTGGCGGGCATGTCCTTGGTCTTGTCGGCGTGGGCCGAGATCTTGGCCTTGGACTGCTTGCGCCCGGGGGCGGCAGGGGTGTTGTGGTAGATCTGCGCGAGGACGTGGTTCAGCGGGGCGTGGCCCTGGAAGACGGTGGCGGCCTCGCGGTTCAGGGCATCGACGACGGCGGTGTCGGTCGGGCGGAAGCCCTCGGTCGGGCCGGAGAGGTTCGTGGAGCACCGGAGCAGGTGGAAGCGCAGGTCGTCGCCGTCGCGGGTGACGGGGGTGAGGTAGATGCCGCTGCGGTGCGCGGTCCCGGGCTTGGTGGACTCGGTGAGTGACTGGAACTCGTGCTCCGCGCCGATCCGGCCGAAGTGGTCGGCGCCGGGGTCGAAGAAACGGCGGTAGTGGACGCCGACGCCGTGGACACGGACGGGCACCCGGCCGAGGCCGACGAGCGGCCAGGGCGAGTCGGCGGCGTAGCCGTGCGAGAGCTCCCGGACGACGAAGACCCGGGCGGCGGCGTGGAGGTGGCGCGGGTCGATCGCCGACAGGTCGCCGCACAGGTAGACGGTCTTCCCGGCGAGGTCGGGTGGGCCGGAGGCGAGGCCTTCCGGGGTGATGGTGGTCCCGAAGAAGTCCTCGATCGGTGGTGAGGACGCCACCAGGAGGTTGCTGTTGCCGTCGATGCGGGCTTCTGCTGGAGCTGGTGCGTGCATCGAACGGTACCCCCGGGTGCGTGGTGACTTTCGAGGAATTATGACTGCGCAGGAAGTCGGACGGGCCGACTTCCTGCGCGAGGGAGTGCTGTTAGGCGTGGTGGTCGAATTCGCCGGCCTTGAGCCCGTGGAGGAGGGCAGCAAGGGCGGCGGGGGTGGTGCGGAGGATGGTGCCGCCTTCGTCGGACTCGCGGAGTTCGACCGCCCCGTCGGCTGTGCGGACCTCCACACACTCGTTGTTCGCGGCGCTGTAGCTGGACTTCTGCCACGCGGTGTCGGTCATCTGGGCTCCATCGGGGAGTTTTCGGCTCCTAGCGCAGTTGGGGCGAAGGGCTGGGGTTCAGGCGTGGTGGTCGAATTCGCCGGCCTTGAGCCCGTGGAGGAGGGCAGCAAGGGCGGTGGGGGTGGTGCGGAGGATGAGGTGGCCTGTGTCGGACTCGCGGAGTTCGACCGCCCCGTCGGCCCTACGGACCTCCATGCAGTTCTCGCTGGAGCCACTGAAGGTGGACTTCTGCCACTCGGTGTCGGTCATCGTGGGCCTTTCACAGGTTTCGAGCGATCTTGCGAATCAAATCGCGCGAACCACTCTCACTCAGGGCGAGTGATTCGGTCTGTTCGAAGATGGATCGATAGCTGGTGAGCTCGCTGATCGCGTCGAGGTGCACGGAGTCGTATGACGACTCCCGCTCGACCGTGTCCAGCTCTGGGATCGCGCCGAACGAGTAGGTGAGGTTCTCGACGGCTCCGGGAAAGGTCTCGATGTCGAAGGGAACGACTCGGATGGTCATCCAGGGCAGCTCGGAGTCTTCGAGCAGCGAGGCGAATTGTTCCTTGAGGATCTGGCTTCCACCGAAGCGGGTCCACAGCACCGACTCGTAGATGAAGGCCGTGAGCGGCTTCGGATTGCGCCGCAGGTCGGCCTTGCGCTGCATCCTGAACGCTGTGCGTGCCTCCAACTCGTGGCGGGGGAGCGGAGGGAAGACTCGTCCGAAGACTGCCGAGGCGTAGGCGATGGTCTGGCAGGGGCCGGGCATGTGGGTGAGGACCCAGAGCATGAGTTCGCGGGAGGCCCTCTCCAGCTCCGCGTTCTCGAGGTTGCCGTCCGGGACGGTCCCTCGATACTCCTCCCACCAGCCCTTCGAACGATCCTGGACCATGCCTTCCAGGGCGTCGATCAAGGGCTCGTTCATGCACTTGCAGGCTGCGGCGAAGGAGCGGAGCCGCTCCGGGCTGACGCCGATCTTGCCCGATTCCACCTGGCTGATCTGAGTCCTGTCGATGCCGAGTGCTCTGCTCAGCGTGGAGGTCGACAGGCCCGCAGCCTCCCGCATCTTTCGAAGCTCGGCGCCGATCCGGCGTTGACGGAGTGTCGGGTTCGGTCGTGGCGGCATGGGGCCCTTCCTTGCGGTGTGCCTCAAGTCTGCCGTGCCGCTCGGGCGTGGGTCCACCTGGAGCGGGCGGTAGCACGTGGGAGTGAACGTATCCGATTTCTGTTAGACCCGTAATACGGGGGCTGTATGGTCTGTGGCATATCGATCCGACGGATCGTCAATAGTGAGTGCTCCGAAGGATCTCCACCCCACCTCGCGCCGGGAGATCTCCCATGCGTCAGTGCAACACGCCCACCCTCGCCCTCGCGATCGCGATCGTCGCCCTGGGCGTCGTCACCGCCCTCAAGGCGGCGCCACCGGACGAGGACGACTGACCGACTGCGGACGTGCGGCGGGTCGCGTGCACAGACCCGCCGTGCCGCACAGCGCACTCACCCCTGTCGATGGATCCGCTTCTCCACGTTCCCCCGGATCGCCCGCGATGCCGTCCCGGCCGCCGCCGCGATGAACACGAAGTTGTACCCGATCTGCAGCACCACCACGAGCCGCGCCGCCTGCCCCGCGGGCGTGATGTCCCCGTACCCGACGGTCGCCAGCGTCACGACGGTGAAGTACAGCGCGTCCAGCCGCGTCTCCAGCCCGGCGAACTCCGCCTTGTGCGCGCCCAGCACGTAGTACGTCGTCGAGAAGATCGTCACCGCCAGCCAGATCAGGAACGCCAGCCAGAACACCGGCCGTTTCGCCGTCCCCCGGATCAGCCCCGCGATCTTGCCCAGCAGCAGCCCGCTCAGCCCGGTCAGCGCTCCCGCGAACAGCGACCAGCTCAGCAGCGGCCGCCGGGCGCCAAGCCACTCCAGGGGCAGCGTGAAGTACAGGACCATCAGCACCGCGAACGCGCCCAGCAGCCAGAGCCAGGCGCGCGTGTCGACGGGTGGTGGTGGCGCGTTCTCGGACATCCCGCCCAGCCTGCCCCGCCCGACCCCCTCCCGCCCGCCGACGACGACCGTCCGGGGCAACCGTCCGGGGCAACCCTCCTGGGCAACCGTCCGAGGCGGCCGTCGGACCCGTCGGACCCGTCGATCCCACCCGCAGACCGCAGCAGGTGCCCCCGGACGCAGTTGAGCCCCCGGTGGCGATCCACCGGGGGCTCAACAGGGACTACACGAGACCCGACTCCTGGGAGCCGGCTGCTCGGACGACTCAGGCGGTCGTCTCGGGGCGCTTCGCCTCCGCGGCCGTCGTCACGTGGGTCGGCGTGACGGCCGGGCGGTCGGCGGGCTGCGGCTGCGGGGCAGCCGTGCTCTGCGCGGTGCCGGCGTCGGCCGAGGGGTCGTCCTCGCGCATCGCCTTGGTCTCCGCCTTCAGAATGCGCATCGACTTACCGAGGCCGCGCGCCATCTCCGGCAGCTTCTTCGATCCGAACAGCAGGACTACGACCGCCAGCACCACCAAGATGTGCCAGGGCTCAAGACCGTTCCGCAGCATCCCTGGCCACCGGTCCCTTCTTGTCTAGAGTCACGGGAGGGCGCGAGCGCCCATGCTCGCCAGTATGCCTGGCCCTCACGCCGAACGGATACACCGGTCGGGAAACGCTGGCCGAAAACCAGGTGCTGTTCGAGCGGACCGCGAGTGGCGTGGGCTTTCCGGTGGCCTGGCTCACACCCCTGGGTGACGTCGGTGCGATCAGTAGACGAACGGCACGAGGCGCTTGGATTCCCGCTGGTACCGGGCGTACGCCGGGCCGAACGCCGCCAGCAGCAGCCGCTCCTCGGCGGCGATCCGCCAGCCGTACGCGCCGAGCAGCAGCGCCGCGACCACCAGGGCCGCCGCCCAGCCGGCCGCGCCGAGCGCGTAGCCGGTCCAGACCAGCAGGCTGCCGGCGTACCCGGGGTGGCGGATCAGCCGGTACGGGCCGTTGCGGACCACCTCCTGGGTGTCCACGGTGCGCAGGGTGCGGGTGTAGAAGCGGCCCAGGGTCCGCATGCCCCAGGCCCGCAGGGCCAGCCCGGCGACCACCGCGGCGACCCCGAACCAACCCGCCCAGAGCGGCAGTTCCCCGACCGAGCCGCGGGCGAACAGCACCACGGCCAGGACTGACGCCGCATAGCAGGAGAGCAGCAGCCGGGTCGAGCCGCGGTCGCGGTCGTCCGCGCGCCAGGTGCCGGCCGCGGCGTCCTCCCGGCGGCGCAGCAGCAGCTCGTAGCCGATCCAGCAGAGCAGTCCGAGCAGGGAGAGGAGGGCGGGTGCGGACATGGGGCGACTCCTGACGGTCGTGGGTACCCCTCCACGGTCCTCCGGTCGGGCCACCGCGGCACGCACCCGGAGGTGGACGTCCCCGCGTCCACCCCCGGGTGGACCGTCGCGCGGGCCCGTCCACGGGGCGCCGTCGAGCGGTGAACGACCGTGAACGACCCTGGGCGGACGGCTGCGAAGCGGCTGCTGGGGTCGCCCGCCCGGCAGCCGGGCGGGCGGACGGCCAGTCGGATATGCAACAGATGTACAACTGCTACATTGATGGCATGAGTGAGCCAGTGATCGAGTCGATGGCCGAGGTGCGGAGTCACCTCGCGGACGTGATCGACCGGGCGCGTCGCGAAGAGACCCCGACGATCATCACCAGGCGCGGCAAGCACGAAGCCGTGGTGATCGACATCGCCGAGTACCAGCGCCTCAAGGAGCTGGCGGAGCGGGCCGAGGACGAGTGGCTGAACCGTCTGGCCGACGAGGCCGAGGACGAAGGACTGGAGGGCTCCGTCTCCCTGGAGGAAATGGCCGCCATGATTCGCGACCACCACGGCTGACCGCGATGGGGTACGTCACGCGATTCACCTCGGGGGCCCAGCGCGAGCTCCTCAAGGTGTCGCAATCGGACGCGGTCCGGATCCTTCAACGGCTCACCGAACTGCAGCGCGCACTGGACTTCGGCGACACGTCGGCACTCGACATCAAGGCTCTCAAAGGACACGCGGCTCGGTGGCGGCTGAGGGTCGGGGACTACCGGGTCGTCTACACCGTGGAGAACGGGGCCCTGATCGTCTGGGTCCTGTCGGTGGGGAACCGCCGCGACGTCTACCGGGGCCTGTAGGTCCAGCTGTTCCGGAGCGGCGGAGAGCCCCCGCCCGAGGGTTCGGGCGGGGGCTCTCGATGACTCGCGTGGATCGGGGCGGTCGGCCGTCGCGGGCCGGGGCCGGTCAGGCGGCGGCGGGCTCCGCGGCCGGCTCCGGGGTGACCGGAGCGGCGGCCGGAGCGGCGGCGGGGAGGTGGCGCAGGAGGCGGTAGGCGAGCAGGGCCGCGCCGAGGGCGAAGACCAGGCCGACGGCGGCGGCGACGTGCAGGCCGTCCGTGAAGGCGCTGCGGGTGACCTCCAGCAGGTCCGGGCCGAGCCGGCCGGGCAGGTGGGCCGCGACGGAGACCGCGCCGCCGAGGGTGTCCTGCGCGGTGTGGGCCGCGGCGCCGTCGAGGCCCGCCGGGAGGGCGCGGTCCAGCCGGTGGTGGTAGACGGCGGCGCCGGCCGCCCCCAGCAGGGCGATGCCGAGCGAGCTGCCGAGTTCGACGGCGGTCTCGGAGGTGGCGGAGGCGGCGCCGGCCTGCTCGGCGGGGGCGGCGGAGACGACCATCTCGGCCGTCATGGTCATGGTGCCGACGGTGCCGGCGGCCAGCACGCCCGCCGCGACGAGGATGAGCGCCAGCGGTGAGTGCGGGCCGACCAGGGTCATCATCGCGAAGCCCGTCGCGCCGATCACGAAGCCGCCGCCCATCAGGGCCGCCGGGCGGACCTTGCCGGCCAGGGCCGAGCTGGTCCCGACCGCGGCGCCGACGCCGACGCTCGGCACCAGCGACCAGAGCGAGGCGGTGAACGGGCTCATGCCCTTGACCAGCTGCAGGTACTGCGAGGTGAAGAGGGTGAAGCCCATCATCGCGAACATCGCCAGGGTGTTGACGCTGATCGCCCCGCTGAAGGTGCGGATCCGGAACAGGCTGAGGTCGAGCAGCGGGTCGGCGGCGGTGCGCTGGCGCCACACGAAGGCGCCGGCCGTCAGCAGCCCGGCCGCGGTGGCGAGGGCGGGCAGCGGGCTCCAGCCGTCGACGGCGAGGGTCTTGACGCCGTAGACCAGCGGCAGGATCGCGGCGAGCGAGAGCGCGGCGCCGAGCAGGTCGAAGCGGCGGGTGCGGCCGGGCTCGGCGGCGACGCGGTACTCGGGCAGCAGCACGGGGGCGGTGAGCAGCACCACGACCATCACCGGGACGGCGACCAGGAAGGCGGAGCCCCACCAGTAGTGGTCGAGCAGCAGCCCGCCGGCGACCGGGCCGAGGGTGGCCCCGGCGGTGAGGACGCCGCCCCAGGCGCCGAGGGCGATCTGCCGCTGCTTGGGGTCGTCGAACATGTTGCGGATCAGCGCGAGGGTCGAGGGCATCACGGTCGCCCCGGCGGCGCCGAGCAGGGCGCGGGCGGCGATCAGCTGTTCGGCGCTGCCGGACCAGGCGGCCAGCAGCGAGGCGCCGGTGAAGCCCGCGGCACCGATCATCAGCAGCCGGCGGCGGCCGATCCGGTCGCCCAGCGCGCCCATGGTGATGAGCAGCCCGGCCAGCAGGAACGAGTACATGTCCATGATCCACAGCTGCTGGGTGCCGCTGGGTGCCAGCTCGGTGGAGATGTACGGGACGGCGAAGAACAGCACGCCCATGTCCATCGAGAGGACGAGCGTCGGGAGCAGGAGGACGGCCAGGCCGGTCCATTCGCGACGGCCTGCGCGGCCGGTGGTTGCGGTCATGGGGAAGACAGTACGGATGTGTCAGACGCTTGTCTAGTACGAGCGTCCAAAACATTCGTGCCAGACATAAGTGTCAGACATCAGTGCCAGACGTACGTGCAAGACATTTGTGCAGACCTTCCGTAGGATCGGCTGCATGGGAAACCGCGAAGACCTGATGGCCGGCGCCAAGCGCTGTCTGTACGAGAAGGGCTACGGCCGCACCACGGCGCGCGACATCGCGACGGCCTCGGGGGTCAGCCTGGCCGCGATCGGCTACCACTTCGGCTCGAAGGACGCGCTGCTCAACGCCGCGATGATCGAGGCGATCGGCGAGATGGGCGAGGCCCTGGGGGCCGTCGTGTACGGCGCCAACCAGGTGTCGGCGGATCCGGAGGTGCGGTTCGCGGCCGTCTGGAACGGCCTCCGGGACGTGTTCGTCGAGCACCGCGGGCTCTGGGCGGCCCAGTTCGAGGCGCTCGCCCAGGCCGGGCACAACCCCGAGCTGGCCCGCGCCTTCGAGGAGGCGCAGAAGGAGGGCCGGCTCGGGCTCGCCGCGGTCTTCCAGGGGGTGGCCGAGGTCCCGGACACCGAGGAGGAGCTCGCCCGCGGCACCTTCTACCAGATCCTGCTGGCCGGTTACGTCGCCCAGTGGCTGGCCGCGCCCGAGCTGGCCCCGAACGGGTTCGAGTTCCTCCGCGGGCTCCGGCTGGTCAGCGGCACCGTGCTGGGCACCCCCGACGCGCCGTGACGACGACCCGTAGCAACGCGCCGTAGCAACGTGCCGTGGCGACGGCGCGTCCCGCGACGGCGCCCTACGCCGTGACCACGGTCAGCAGCACCACCGAGTCGACGTGCGCCACCAGCCCGTGCCGCTCCTGCGGTACGGGCTCCAGCGCGCCGGCGGCCAGCTCCAGCCGGCGCCCGGTGATGGTCAACGAGACCCGCCCGCGCAGCACCTGGACGCTCCCGGCGGCCGGCGGGGCGTGCTCGTCCAGCGCGGTGCCGGCGGTCAGCGCGATCACGGTCTGCCGCAGCACCCCGTCGTGCAGCACCAGGTGGGCGCTGCGCCCGTGCGGGCTCTCGGCCGCCCGGGCGGAATGCTCCACGGCGAGCCGTTCGAGATCGGGCATCGCGCCGCCTCCTCCTCGGGCCGTGTGCCCAGGTTCGCGGACGCACCGGCGAGCCGCACCCGGAGGGCGCCCGTCGGACTGTCGGAGGCCGTCCGGCGAACTCCCGGGGCGCCCCCGGAGCGGCCCGTCCGACGTGCAGCCCCCGCGGACTGCCCGCATCGTGGAGGCATGGCGATCAACCAGAAGATCTTCAACGGGCTCCAGGTCAACCGCTCGCTGCTGGCCGGCGGCGTGGTGCTGACCGGCATCGGCTCGGTGCTCGGCGCGGCCGGGGCGGCGCTGGTCTGCGCGGCACTGTTCACCGCGGGCCGCGACTGGGTGCGCAGCATGGAGACCGCGCCGACCACGCTCGCCCAGCGGGCCCTGCACGAGGCGAAGGTGGCCTCCTCGGCCGGCTGGGAGGCCTGGCGCGCGGAGCACGGCTCTCCCAACTGAGCCTCCCCGCAGACCCCGAGGCCCTGAACCCGCTAGCCCCCGCAGCCCCTACAGCCCCAGCGACTTGGCGATGATGCTGCGCATGACCTCGCTGGTGCCGCCGTAGATCCGGAACACCCGGTTGTCGGTGTAGAGCCGGGCGATCGGGTACTCCAGGATGTAGCCGTAACCACCGTGCAGCTGAAGGCACTTGTCGATCACGGTGGACGCCGACTCGGTGCAGAACAGCTTCACGGCGGCCGCGTCCGCGACGCTCAACTCGCCGTTCTGGTACAGCTCCAGCGCCCGGTCCACCATGGACTGCTGGGCCAGCACCTGGGACTGGCAGTCGGCCAGGGTGAACTTGGTGTTCTGGAACTCGGCCACCGCCTTGCCGAACACCTTGCGGTCCTTGACGTACTGCACCGCGAACCGCACCGCCGCCGCGGCCGCCGCGTACGCGCCGACGGCGATCGCCAGCCGCTCCTGCACCAGGTTGTGGGTCAGGTAGGAGAAGGCCTTGCCCTCCTCGCCGAGCAGGTCCTCCACCGGCACCTTGACGTCGCTGAACGCCAACTCGGCGGTGTCCGAGGTGCGCAGGCCGATCTTCTGGAGCTTGCGCCCGACCGAGTAGCCCGCCGAGGTGGTGTCGACGCACAGGATGGAGAGCCCGGCCCGGCGGTTCTCCGGGTCGTACGGCGCGGTGCGGCAGACCACCAGGACCAGGTCGGCCAGCACCCCGCCGGTGATGAAGGTCTTGGCGCCGTTGAGGACGTAGTGGGTGCCGTCCTCGGAGAGCCGGGCGGTGGTGGAGATGCCCGCGAGGTCGGAGCCGGCGCCCGGCTCGGTCATCGCGATCGCGGTCATGATGTCGCCGGAGACGAAGCCGGGCAGCCAGCGCCGCTTCTGCTCCTCGTTCGCGTACTCCAGCAGGTACGGCAGCACCAGCCCGGTGTGCACCCCGGAGGAGCCGAAGCTCACGCCCGCCCGGGCGGTCTCCTCGGCGATCACCGCCTGGTACTTGAACCCGCTCTCGCCCGCGCCGCCGTACTCCTCCGGCACCTCGATGCCGTAGACCCCGAGTTCGCCGAGCTGGCGGTAGAAGTCGCGGGGCGGGTGGCCGTCCGCCTCCCAGCTCTCGTAGACCGGGACGACCTCGTTGGCGATGAAGTCCCGGATGGTCTCCCGGAAGGCCTCGTGGTCCTCGTTGAACACGGTGCGGCGCACGGCGGCGCTCCCTTCGACGGTGCCGGCCGGCGGGCCGGCGGCGGCGGAACGTACCAGGTGGTGGCCCGACAAGTTAATCCCGGGTAGCCTCGACTGTCCAGCGTCCGAGGGCCCGGAGATCCTGCTCGGCAGGGCCGTGAAGTGAATCCTTGCTAGCCTGCGGGCGGGCTCGGCAGGAGTGCGGGGACGAAGCCGGAGGGAGGCGCGCCATGGTGGTCCGACGGCCGCCCGACCGGCGCGCCCAGATCCTCGCCGTGGCGGCCGAGTGCTTCCACCGCAGCGGCTACCACCAGGTCTCGATGACCGAGGTGGCCGCCGGGGTCGGCATCACCGCGCCCGCCCTCTACCGGCACTTCCGGGGCAAGCCCGAACTGCTCGACCGCGCCGTCCGGGCCGGACTGGAGACGCTCTCCGAGAGCCTGCGCACGGTCGACGGCACCACCGAACTCGCCTCCGCCCTGGCCGCGGTGGCGGTCGGCCACCGTCCGCTCGGCACCCTGGTGCAGCGCGACGCCCGGCTGCTGCCACCGGCCCGCCGGGCCGCACTGCGCCGCGAACTCCGGTCGGACGTCGCCCTGATGACCGCCGTGCTGTGCGCCGAACGGCCGGAACTCGGGCTGCCGGATGCCGAGTTGCTCTGCTGGTCGGCGCTCTCCGGCTGCGCCGGACTGTCCTACCAGTCGGCCGTGCCGCAGCCCCGCCGGGCGGAGGCGCTGCTGCGCGAACTGGTCACGGCCGTCCTCGCGGTCGACCTGACCGGCCCGAGCGCCGGCCCGAGCACCGGCCCGAGTGCCCGTACGAGCGTCGGCCCGAGTGCCGGCCCGGGACCGGCCGGGTCGCCGGTCTCGCCGCCCAGGCCGCAGGCGCGCCGGGAGGAACTGCTCGCGGCGGCCGTCCGGTTGTTCCACCGGCGCGGCTTCGACAACGTCAGCACGGACCAGCTCGGTGCCGCCGTCGGCATCTCCGGCCCCAGCGTCTACCGGCACTTCGACAGCAAGGCGCACCTGCTCGCCGCCTCCCTGGTGCGCAGCCGGGAGCGGCTCTGGCACGAGGTGGACGGTGCGATCGGGACCGCGGCCGACCCGCCGGCCGCGCTGGCGGCCGGGCTCGGCGCGTACGTCGACTTCGCGTTGCGCAACGGCGACTACCTCGGCGCGATGCTCAGCGAGACGGAGCGGCTGGCCCCGCCGGACCGCCGGGCCGCGGTGGACTTCCGGCGCGACTTCCTGCGCACCTGGGTCGGTCTGCTGCGGCAGGTGCGCCCGGAGGACGACGCGGTGGCCGCCCGGACCCGGGTGCACGCGCTGTTCTCACTGGTCAACGACGGGGTGCGGAACGCCCCGCACAGCGCCAGGCCCGACCTCGGGGACTGCCTGCGGCGGATCGGCCGGGCGGCCCTGGGGGTTCCGGGGTTGCCGGAACCGCCCGCCCCGCCCGCCCCGCAGCAGTAGCGGAGGCGGCAACGCGCCGGGCCGGGCGCCCGCCCCGTGTCGAACGGGAGCGGGCGCCCGGCCCGTGGGGGTGGCCGCCACCGGGGGAGACCCGGTGGCGGACCGGCTGCCGGGAGCGGCTGCTAGTAGAGGACGTGCGGGTAGTAGACCCGGGCGTCGAAGTTGCCGTTGCCCTGCACGGCGCCGATGGTGCCGGCGTTGCCGGCCGCGGCGAGCCCGTTGTTCTGGTTGCTCGCACCCGAACCGGTGGCGGTCTGCTGGGTGTTGACCACGTTGCCGTGGACCGAGCCGATGACGTTGCCGGAGCCGACGTTGCTCACGACGCTGCTGTTGGAGTGGTCGAGAGCGCCGGCGTCGTTGTCGGCGTGCGCGGTGGCGGCACCGAGGCCGACCAGGAGGAAGGCCCCGAGGGCGGTGACGGCGGCGGCTGCGCGGATACGGGACACGATGGTCTCCCTGAACTGGAAGTGCGAATGTGGCGCGATCCGGAGTGGCCGCTCCGTGGCGCCGTTGCCTGACGTCGCACGACCAGCATTCACCAGTGACGCGGGCGAACTCCACCAAATGGGTGGCATTTCCCTCGATGGTGGGGGACCGGTCAATTCCAGTTGACCAGAATCCGTCATTTCGTCAGGCGGGCTCCCGCTGTGGGTGCCGAGAAGACTGATACATAGAAAGAAATGGTCGACGGATTGTCGCACTGGCACACTGAGGACCCATGTCTGAAGGTGCCCCGACCGAACCCACTCCCGCCGAGCCCACGCCGGCCGACGACCTGCGCACCACCGAGGTCGACCTCGGTGGCCTGGTGAACGTCCTCGCCACCCACCTCTACTCCACGCCCCTGGTCGCGCTGCGCGAACTCGTCCAGAACGCCCACGACTCGCACACCCGGCGGCTCCTGGAGGACCCGGACGGCGAACACCGGCCGCGGATCAGGGTGCGCGCCGACTCCGCCCGGCGGACCGTCGCCATCGAGGACACCGGAGCCGGCCTCACCGAACCCGAGATCCACGCCTACCTCGCCACCGTCGGCACCGGCTACACCCGGATGCTGCGCGAACTGACCGGCAACCAGGAGCTGATCGGCGCCTTCGGCCTGGGCTTCCTGTCCGCCTTCTCGGTCGCCGACGAGGTGACCGTCACCACCACCTCGCACCGCGAACCCCGGCTCGGCCACCGCTACCGCAGTCGCGGCGGCGAGCAGTACCAGGTCGAGCCGGTGCCCGCCCGCCCGGAGCCCGGCACCGTCGTCGAGTTGGCGCTCAAGACCGAGCACGCCCACCTCGCCGACGAGCAGGCGCTGCGCGAAATCCTCGGCCGCTACTGTGTGTTGCTGCCGATCCCGGTCTTCGTCGGCGAGGACACCGAGCCCGTCAACGCCGTCCGGGTGCCCTGGCGTCAGCAGGACCCCGGGGACCAGTACGCCGCCCGGATGGCCTTCGCCACCGCCTTCGGCCGCCGCTTCGAGCCGCTCACCGCCTTCCCCGTCCAGCCGGCCACCGGCGGGACCGGCCCCGGCACCGGCACCCACACCGCCACCGGCACCCACACCGCCACGGACGCCGGCGCCACCGACGCGATCGGCCTGCTCTGGGTCCAGGACGGCGGCACCTACGGCAGCAGCGACAACCGCGACCTCGCCGTCTACCTGCGCGGCATGCTGCTCGCCGAGGACGCCCGCGACCTGCTGCCCAGCTGGGCCGGGTTCATCGGCGGCGTGATCGAGTCCAACCGGCTCACCCCCACCGCCAGCCGCGAGGACCTCCAGCGCGACGAGCACTACCGCGCGCTCCAGCAGGCCCTGGTCCAGGCCATCGTCGACGGCCTGTACGAGACCGCCCGGCTGCGGCCCGCCGCCTGGCGCCGCATCCTCACCCGGCACGGCCAGGACCTGCTGGGCGCCGCGCTCTGCGACGAGCGGCTGTTCACCCTGCTCGCCGACGACGTCCCGGTGCCCACCTCGCAGGGCGACCTCACGGCCGGCGGCCTGCGGGCGGCCGGCGGCGGGGCGGTGCACGTCGCGCTCGGCAGCGGGGGCGGCTTCGAGGAGATGCTGTACCGGGCGATGCGGGTGCCGATCGCCCGCGGCGACCGCTACGCCGTCCTGCCGTTCCTGCGCCGCTACGCCCAGCTGCGCGGCTGCCGGCTGGTCGAGCTCGGCAGCGAGCAGGGCAACCGCGAGCTGTTCCGCGACCCGGAGCGCCCGCTGCCGCCGGAGGAGGCGGCCTGGCTGTCCGGCGCCCTCGCCGACGAGGGCGAACAGCTCGTCCCGGCCCGCTTCGACCCGCCCGGCCTGCCGCTCGTCCTGGTGCCGGACCGCGAGGCCGAGTTGAAGGCCCGGATCGAGGACGACCAGGCCGACGCCCGGATCCCGTCCGCCGCGCTGCGGCTGGCCCGGGCCTTCACCGCCCGCACCGACGGCCGGGTCAAGGCCCGGCTCTACCTCAACCTGGACTGCCCGGCGGTGCGGGACCTGCTGGCCGCCTACCGCGCCGGGCACACCGGCAGCGCCACCGCGGCCGGGCTGCTCCGCTCGCTCAAGGTGATCATGGCGGCGGCCTCCACCGGCCCCGCCGAGGGCGACCTCGGGGCCGCGCTGGCCGGCATCGGCACCGCCGTCTCCGCGCTGACCGCCGCCGTCCCGGCCGGCCTGCCGGACGTCCCGGACAGCCCGGGGGCGCTCCCCGGCGATCTCCCCGGGGACCTCCCCGGGGAAGCGTGACCGCCGCCGTCCCGGCCCGCCCGCCGGTTCGCCCGGGCCGCCCGGACCGCTCGGAGGACGGACTGTCAGTGGTCCGCGATAGACCATCCATCAGCACGACGCAGGGGGAACGACCATGACCACCGACATCTGGGCCTGGGTGCGCGACACCCACCAGCAGCTCCACGAGTCCGGCCACGTACGACTGGCCGAGGCCATCTACGAGCTGCCCGAGCACGCCACCGAGGGCCGCAACGAGCAGCTCGACGCGGCCTACCCGGAGGCCGTCGCCTCCGCCCGCGCCCTCGGCCTGCCCTGGGTCGAGGTCTACCTGCGGCACTGGCGGATGCAGAACCTGCTGAACAAGCGCCAGCAGGGCGAGTCGGTGATGCCCGAGGTGGTCGACCTGCTGGAGTTCGCCCACCGGGAGGAGACGGCCGGCTGTCCGCAGTCCGTCTGCGTGGTGCAGGACTTCGCGATCTGCCACGCCCGGGTCGACGGCCCCGGGTACGTCCAGGAGCGCCTGGAGGTGGTCGGCGAGACGCTGGACCGGATCGAGCCCGGCCGGGCCTGCTTCGACTGCCTCTCCCGCGAGTACTCCGACGCCCTGGAGGACGACGACCGCGCCGCCGACGCGCTCGCCCACCTGGACACCGCCGCCGCCCGGATGCAGGCCGCCGGGCAGCCGGTCTCGCTCCGCTTCCACCGCGCCCGGGCCGGCACCCTGCACCTGCTGGGCCGGCACGAGGAGGTGCTCGCCCTGCTGGACACCAGCGAGCGGACGGCCCGGGCCCGGAACGAGGACCTCGACGAGAGCGACCGCCGCTGGGGCGCCCTGCTGCGCGCCCGCGCGCTCGCCTCGCTCGGCCGGACGGCGGAGGCGCTCGAACTGCTGCCCGCGCGGGCCGAGGCCGAACGCCACGCCGACCTGCGCGAGGCCTGGACGCGCACGGTCGAACTGCTGGTCGCGGCCGGAGCCCTGGAGAACGACGCCGAGCTGGGCGCCGCAGTGGCCCGCTGGGTCGGCTACCTGGACGGCACCGGCTCGCACCGCCCCTGCGTGGACCTGTTGCTGGCGGCCGGCCGGCTGGCGCTCGCCCGCGGCGCCCGCACGGTGGCCCTCACGCTCGCCGCCACCGGGGAGCGCAAGCTCACCCGACTGCGCCGCACGGAGGGCGTGGCCGGGGAGGTCGCCGCCCTGCGCGCGGCCGCGGAGGCGCTCCCGGTACCCGGGCTGCCCGTCCCGCCCGGCGCGCTGGCGGCGCACCTGGCCGAGGCCGAGGTGCCGGTCGAGACCGCCGCCGACCTGCTCTCCGCCGCCCTGGACGGGTACCGGGGCGAGCCGGCCGGCGCCACCGAGCTGGCCGTGCTGCTGGCCAACGTGCTCGGCGGCCTCGGCCACGCCCGGGCCGCCGCCGACCTGCTCTGGCAGCGGCTGGAGGCCGACCCGGGCAGCCAGGCGCTGGTCGGCACCCTCGGCCAGGCCCTGATCGAGGCCGGGGACGCCGAGGGGGTCCGTCGCCTCGCCGACCGGCTGGCCGCCACCTCCCCCTCCGACGGGCACTGGATACGCGCCCGCTGGGCCGCCGCCGAGGGCCGCTGGGCCGAGGTGCTGGAGCAGTGCGGGGCGATCCTGGCGCTGGAGGCGAACCGGATCAACACCCGTCGGCTGGCCGCGACCGCCGCCACCGAGCTGGGCGACCACGCGACCGCGCAGCGGCTCTACCAGGAGCTGCTGGAGCACGCCCTGCCCGCCGAGGAGGCGGGGGAGGAGGAGCGGCACCGGACGGTCCAGGAGCCCGATCTCTGGCACCTGATCACCGCGGCCAGCGCCAACCGGGACTGGGCCGTGGTCCGCTCCACCGGTGCCCTGATCGGCATCGAGTTCGACGAGCCCGAGGGGCCGGTGGACGAGGAGTGGCAGCTGATCACCGTCCGGGCCACCCGCGCCAACGGCTCGCCGGTCGACCTGCCCGCCGTCCGGACGGGCCCGGCCACCGCCCGGATCCTCCCGGTGCTGGGGCCGGACCTCACGTTCAACCACGGCGACGTGGTGGTCTTTGCCCCGGCCCTGCTGGAGCGCCCGCCCGCGGAGGACGCCACCGAGCAGGAGCGGGCCGCCTGGCGCCCGGCCTTCGCGCCGCTGACCCTGCTCGACCCGGCCGGCTACACCACCTACTGGATCGACGGCGCCTGGCCGGGCGACGAGACCTGGTCCGGCTTCCGGGACGCCCTGCGGGAGGCCGGCTACGCGCTCTGGACGTACAGCGGGGAGCAGTACCGGGTCACCGACCCGGCGGAGGAGGGCGAGGACCTGGCCGGCATCTACGCCGCCCTCGGCGTCCCGCCGACCGCGTCGGCCCGGACGGCCGACGCGCTGCTGCAGCGGCTCACCGCCGACTGGACGCACCCGCTCGCCTGGCTCGACCTGGCCGAGGCGGCGGAGGCGGACCTCGACCCGCACCGGGAGGTGGTCGAGCGCTACGGCCTCTGAGCGGTTCGACCCGGGCGGTCCGACCCGGACGGGTCCGATCAGGGCGGTTCGACCCGGGCGGTTCCCCGGCCGCAGGTGCCGGTCGGGGAACCATCCCGCACCCTGGCGAGTCTTTGTCATTGCTTTACCCTTGCATTGCCAAGACTCGACCTCCAGGAGCGCCCGCACCGTGACCAGCCTCGCCCTCGGCCCGTCCTGGCTCGATCCGACCACGCTGATCTCCACCTTCGGCCTGATCGGCATCCTGGCGATCGTCTTCGCCGAGTCCGGCCTCCTGATCGGCTTCTTCCTCCCCGGTGACTCGCTGCTGTTCACCACCGGCCTGCTGGTGGCCGGTGGCACCTACCTGCACCAGCCGCTCTGGCTGGTCTGCACGCTGATCGTGCTGGCCGCGATCGCCGGGGACCAGGTCGGCTACCTGTTCGGCCGCAAGGTCGGACCGAGCCTGTTCCGCCGCCCCGACTCCAAGGTCTTCAAGCAGGAGAACGTCGAGAAGGCCGCCGCCTTCTTCGACCGGCACGGCCCCAAGGCGATCGTGCTGGCCCGCTTCGTACCGATCGTGCGCACCTTCACCCCGATCGTCGCCGGGGTGAGCAGGATGAACTACCGCAGCTTCGTGGTCTTCAACGTGGTCGGCGGCGTGCTGTGGGGCGCCGGGGTCACGGTGCTGGGCTACTTCCTCGGGCAGATCCCCTTCGTCCGGGACAACATCGAGGCCATCCTGGTCGGCATCGTGCTGGTCTCGGTGGTCCCGGTGGTGGTCGAACTGCTCCGGGCCCGCCGCTCCGGAGCGGGCTCCACCGCAGGCCACCGCGCCGGGTAGGCGCCCGGGGGGCGGCACCGTGCGACGTCCCGTACATGTGCGTCCGGCTGTTCGATCAGGCAAGGTGTAACCCGAGATCGAACGGTGGCCGGCGGCCGCCAGGGGTGGCAAGGAGTGGAAGTGCCTAAGCGGGGCCGACCGGGTGCGGGCAAGCGGGCGAGGGGAGGCCGGGCGGTCCGCCAGGTGCGGCAGACACCGCCGAGGCCGGTGCACCCCGCCGAGGCGCCGCCCACCGAGGGCCTGCTCGGCCACCCGGCCCCGGTCGCCGAGCCCGTCACCGTGGTGCCGCTCGTCCCGCCCGTCCTGGAGACCAAGGGCCTGCTGGCCCCCGAGCCCGAACCGACCCCCGCGCCGGCTCCCGAACCGACCCCCGCGCCGGTCCCCGCGCCGACCCCGGAACCGGCTCCCGCGCCGTCGGCCGCGCCGTCCCCGGGGCCGGAGCCGCACCCCGAGCTGACCATCGACGTACGCCCCCGGGACGCCGGCCCCGAGCCGTCGCGCCCGGCCCGGCGCCGTTCGGTCGCCGAGGACACCCTCACCCCCGAGGAGTGGCGCGCCGCCGGCTACACCCCGCCCACCGGCATCCCGATCCCGGAGCTGACCGCCGGCGCCCCCGGCGAGGCGCCCTGGCCGGACCGGATGCGCACCCTGCTGCGCACCCCGATGTCCGAGCGCCCCGCCTTCGAGCGGACCGCCCGCGAGATGCACCCCGCCGCGGCCACCGCCCGCAACGTCCCGCGCATCCTCGACCTGACCCTGCGCATCGGCGAACTGCTGCTGGCCAGCGGCGAGGCCGCCGAGGACGTCGAGGCGGCGATGCTCGGCATCGCCCACGCCTACCGGCTGGACCGCTGCGAGCCGCAGGTGACGTTCACCCTGATCGGCATCTCGCACCAGCCCTCGCTGGTCGAGCCGCCGGTCACCGCCGACCGCGTGGTGCGCCGCCGCACCTCCGACTACACCCGGCTGAACGCGGTCTACGAGCTGGTGGCGGACATCACCGCGGAGAAGGTGACGGTCAACGACGCCTACCGCCGGCTCGCCGAGATCCGCCGCAACCGGCACCCGTACCCGGCCTGGTTCCTCGCCCTGACCACCGGCCTGCTGGCCGGCGCGGCGACCTTCCTGGTCGGCGGGCGGATCGACGACAAGGCCTGGCTGGTCTTCGCCAGCGCCTTCGTCGCGGCGGTGCTCGGCGACCGGCTGGCCTCCGCGCTGGCCAAGCGCCGGCTGCCGGAGTTCTACCAGTTCGTGGCGGCCGCGATGCCGGCCGCCGCCTCCGGGATCATCCTGTCCTTCAACGACTGGGGCCTGCGCGGCTCGGTGGTGATCACCGGTGGGCTGTTCGCCCTGCTGCCCGGGCGCGCCCTGGTCGCCGCCGTCCAGGACGGCCTGACCGGTTTCTACATCACCGCCGCGGCCCGGCTGCTGGAAGTGGTCTACCTGGTCGCGGGCATCGTGATCGGCGTGATCATGATCCTCTACCTCGGTGTCGGCTTCGAGGCGAAGCTGAAACCGGACGAGAGCCTGGTGGGCAACAGCTACCCGCCGGTCCAGATGATCGCCGCGATGGTGCTCACCCTGGCCTTCGCCACCCTGCTGCAGACCGACCGCCGCACCCTCGCGCTGGTCACCCTCAACAGCGGCATCGGCTGGGCCAGCTACGGCGCGCTGGTGTACAACGCCCACGTCAACCCGATCGCCGCGACCGGCGTGGCGGCCGGCCTGGTCGGCCTCTTCGGCCAGCTGATGGCGCGCTACCGCAACGGCTCGGCGCTGCCCTACGTGACCGCCGCGATCGGCCCGCTGATGCCCGGTTCGGCGCTCTACCTGGGCATGCTCGCCTTCGCCCAGGGGCACTCCAGCGCCGGCCTGGTGTCGGTCTTCCGGGCGGCGGCGATCGCGATGGCATTGGCCGTCGGCGTGAACCTCGGCGGGGAGATCGCCCGGCTCTTCCTGAAGCTGCCGGTCGGCGCCGAGCTCCCCTCGCTCTACCCGACGGTGCCGCGTCGGGCGGCCAAGCGCACCCGTGGGTTCTGACCGCGCGTTGGGATCCGTGACGGGATCCGCAACGGGCCCGGTGTTGGGCCGGTATTGGGCCCCGGGCCATGTCACGGCAGGCAGGACGCAGGACCAGGAACGAAGGTAAGACCCATGACGACACTGCTGGACAGCTACCGCGAGCACATCGTCAACGCGCACAAGCAACCGCTGTTCCTGCTGCTGGTCGGCTTCATCACCTCGTTCGTCTTCATCCGCTTCAGCGTGCGGATGATCCGGGCCCAGGTGCGCTGGTGGCCGGGCAACGTCACCCCCGGCGGCCTGCACATCCACCACATGGTGTTCGGCCTGGGCTTCCTGCTGGTCGGCGGCATCGGGGTGTTCGCCGCCTACGGCGGGACCCCGTGGATCGACTGGTTCGGGCTGCTCTTCGGCATCGGCTGCGGCCTGGTGCTGGACGAGTTCGCGCTGATCCTGCACCTGGACGACGTCTACTGGAGTGAACAGGGCCGCAAGTCGGTGGACGCGGTGATCTTCGGCATCCTGTCCACCGCGCTGCTGCTGATCGGGTACGTGCCGTTCGGCGCGCTGCCGGGCGAGGACACCCGGTGGGGCCTGATCACCGTGATCTCGGTGAACGCCCTGGCCTCGGTGATCACCCTGCTCAAGGGCAAGGTGTGGACGGGCCTGCTCGGGATCATGATCCCCGGCCTGTCCTGGATCGGCGCGATCCGGCTGGGCCGGCCGACCAGCCCGTGGGCCCGCTGGCGGTACTCCACGCGCCCCCGCCGCCGGGCGCGTGCGCTCCGGCGCGAACGCCTGCTGCACCGGCGTGCGGACCGCGCCCGCACCTGGCTCTTCGACCTGATCGCCGGCGCGCCCGACAAGGTGCCCGCCAACCACCCGGCCGCCCACCGGGTCGCCGAGCGGATGTCGGCCCGGGCCACCGCCCACCTCGACGCCCACGCCGCCCGGGCCCTGGCCCGCCGTCAGGCGCGGCTCGCGGACCGCCGCTCGGCCGGGGTCTCCGCCTCCTCCGCCGCCCGTCCGCAGCAGACCGAGGAGCCCGCCGCGGGCGTCCCGGCCCGTTCGGCCGGGGCCCGGCAGCGCCGCCGCACGGTCCGCGCCGGACGCAACCGGACGTACGCGGTCAGCCCCACTGGTACGGAGACCCGCCCCGGCCGACACCCCCACCTGCGCACCAGGACCCGCCGGATCCACCGCTAGTTCGTATACCCTGTGCCCCTGCGCGGAGTTGACGCGTGATCGGATCATCGGATGGTCACCCGACCGGCGGAGCGCGTTTCCAGGTGTGAAAACCGTCGGAGTTGAGAACATGATCGGCGAGTGACCGTTCTGTCACGTGATGGGATGATTCGTCGGATCCCGCCGACTCGACCGCGACCCCGGTGGCCGCGCGCCGCCCGGCCCCCGCCGCCGTCCCCTCCGGACCGTGAGAAGGGATGTCTCGTGGCGCGCAGGATCCTGCCGACCCTCCTGTTGTCCCTCACCGCCCTGCTCGGGCTGCTCCCCGCCGCCCAGGCCGCCCCGAGGGACCCCGACCCGGCCGCCGGCAGCCCGCGGGCGGGCCAGGAGCCGTACCCCTCCACCGAGGAGATCGACCGCGCCCGCGCCGAGGCCGACGGCAAGGCCGCCTCGGCGGCCGCGCTGGAGGCCGCGCTCACCGCCGCCCGGACCGAACTCGACCGGGCCGGCCGCAGCGCCGAACAGGCCGTCGAGGCCTACAACGGAGCCCAGCTCGCCCTCACCCGGGCCCGCGCCGAGGAGACCGCCGCCAACCGGCGCTCGGCCGCGGCCGAGGCCGACCGCTCCGCGGCCGCCGAGGACGCGGCCCGGCTCGCCGCCGAAACGTACCGCCAGGGCGCGGGCGCCGAACTGTCCGCCCTCAACGCCCTGCTCGGCGCCCACGGCCCGCGCGAGGCCGGCGACCGCGCCGCCGTGATCGGCGTGGTCAGCCAACGCACCCGGCAGATCCTGGACGCCGCCACCTCCACGGCCGCCGCCGCCCGCACCGCCTCCGCCGCCGCCTCGGCCGCCACCCACGCCGCCGAGCAGGCCGCCACCGAGGTCGGCGCGGCCCGGACCAGGGCGCAGCAGCGGCTCGCCGCCCAACAGGGCGAGGTCGCCGCCGCGGTCGGCCACCGCGAGCGGCTGCTCGCCGAACTCGCCGCCGCCCGGAACACCACCGTCGAGCTGGAGCGCCGACGCCGCGAGGCGCTGGAGGAGATCGCCGCCCGCGAGGCGGAGGTGGCCGCCCGGGCCGCCGCCGAACAGGCCGCCCGCGAGGCCGAGGCCGCCGCAGCGGCGGCCAAGGCCCAGGCGGCACCGCCCGCCGCCCGCCCCTGGTCCGCCGAGGGCGCGGCCGCGGCCATCGCCTTCGCCAGGTCCAAGATCGGCCTGCCGTACATCTGGGGCGGCGAGGGCCCGGAGGGCTACGACTGCTCCGGGCTGACCATGATGGCCTGGCGCGAGGGCGGCCGACAGCTCAACCACTTCGCCGCCGACCAGTACGCCCAGTCCACCCCGGTCAGCTACCGCCAGCTGCGCCCCGGCGACCTGGTCTTCTGGACCGACACCGGCCGCTCCGCGGACATCCACCACGTCGGCCTGTTCATCGGCGACGACCAGATGATCGAGGCGCCGCGGGTCGGCATGCCGGTGAAGCAGGCCAGCCTCTGGATCATGGGCACCCCGGACTACTACGCCCGGCCGTAGCAGCACGGGCCGGACACCGGCCGCAGGGTCGCCTCCGGGGTGAGCACGTACCCGGTCGCGGCCGTCGGCCTCCTCGCCTCCTCGCCGTCTCGCCGTCTCCGCGGTCCCACCGCTTCCGCCGTTTCCGCCGTCCCGCCGTCCGCCCGGCGATGTCCGGGGCACGGGCTAGGGTGGCCGTTCCCGACCACCCCGAGGAGGCACCGTGCGGCTGCGGAACATCGAAGCGGGCGACATCGAGGCGTACGTCCGGATGAAGTGCGACGAGGTGATGATGGCCGAACTGGGCGGCCCGCTGCCCCGGGAGAAGGTCGAGGCGCGGCTGCGCAAGGACCTCGCACTGGCGGCGGCGGACGAGGCCTGGATCAAGGTGATCGTCCCGGACGACGACGAGCCGGCCGGCGCCGGGAGCGGCACGGCGGCCGGCCTCGTCGTGCTCTGGCAGGACCAGGAGGACGGCGTCACCGTCTCCGAGATCGGCTGGATGGTGCTGCCCGAGTTCCAGGGCCGCGGCCTCGCCAAGGCGGCGACGGGCCGGGTGCTGGACGCCGCGGCGGCGGACGGCCGGTGGGGCGAGGTGCACGCCAACCCCGGTGTCACCAACGGGCCCTCCAACGGGGTCTGCCGTGCACTCGGCTTCCGGCTGCTCGGCGAGCGGGACCTCGACTTCGACGACCGGATCCTGCGCACCAACCACTGGGTCGTCCTGCCTGGTCAGCACGGCGGATCGGCCACGGAATAATCGGATGCCCCCGTCCGGCCGCCGCCGTACGGTGGCTGGATGGGCAACAACACCGATGACCCGACCGTCGACACCGTGAGCGGACTCCAGGTGCGGGCCGTCTCCGTGGACGAAGTGGAGGAGTGGAACCGGGCGCTGAACTTCGGCTTCCTGCGCCCGCACGCCGGCGTCTCGCCGGAGCTCCGCCGGCGGCAGTGGGAGCCGGGCCGGATGCAGGCCGGCTTCGACGGCGACCGCCAGATCGCCACCTTCCGCAGCTTCGACGTCGAACTGACCGTCCCCGGCGGGGCCGTGGTCCGGGCCGACGCGATCACCAACGTCACGGTCAGCTCCACCCACCGCCGCCGGGGCCTGCTCAGCGCGATGATGCGCCGGGACCTCGAAGCCGCCGCCGGCCGGGGCTGCGCGGTCGCCGTCCTGATCGCCGCCGAGTTCAACATCTACGGCCGGTTCGGCTTCGGCCCCGCCACCGTCGGCTGCGGCTGGCACATCGACCTCTCGCGCACCCGCGGGCTGCGCGAGGGCCTGCCGGGCGTGCCCGGCGGCCGGATCGACTTCGTGACCCTGGCGGAGCAGCGCGAGCTCGGCGCCGCGCTGTACGAGCGCTGGCGGCTCACCCAGCCCGGTGCGATCGCCCGGGACGCCATCTGGTGGGAGCGCAACACCCGTCTGATCCAGGTTCCGGGGGACGACTTCAAGGAGCCGTTCACCGCCGTCCACCGGGACGCCGACGGCGAGGTCACCGGCCTGGTGGTGTACCGGGTCGACAGCAAGTGGGACGGCGCCCGCCCCGATGCCACGCTCACCGTGGACGAGCTGATCGCCCTCGACCTGCCCACCGCCGTCGAGTTGTGGCGCCTGGTGCTCGGCGTCGACTGGGTGCGCAAGGTGACGGTGAAGGGCGTCGCCCCGGACGACCCGCTGCCGCTGCTGCTCCAGGACCCGCGCGCGGCCACCGCCGACAAGGCGAACTCCGACTTCATGTGGCTGCGCCTGCTGGACGTCGAGGCCGCCTTCGACGCCCGCTCGTACGGCGCCGCCGGCCGGGTGGTGCTGGAGGTCGAGGACCACCTCGGCTACGCCTCCGGCCGCTTCGCGCTCGAGGTCGCCGCAGACGGCACCGGCCGCTGCGTGCGGACCACCGACGACGCCGATCTCGCCCTCGGCGCCTCCGAGTTGGGCTCGCTCTACCTCGGGGCCGAGACGGCCCCGCGGCTGGCCGCGGCCGGCCTCCTCACCGAACTGCGCCCCGGCGCGGCCGCCGCCGCCGACCTCCTGCTGCGCACGCCGCTGCGCGCCTGGACGCCGACCGATTTCTGAGCCCGTCCGTCCCGACGTCGGGGGTGGCGCGGGAGCGGCGGCGGGACCGCGCCCGAGCGCGGCGTTGACCACAAACCACCCCCCCGCCGCACCAGCCGCGACCCCAA